>DATJTD010000292.1:0-9366 GCA_035503775.1 Candidatus Acidiferrales bacterium | reverse complement strand
GCGTTCGCCGTTAGGAGCGCTCGCGATCGAGTACGAGCGCGTCGCCGTGTACCCGTCCTCGGCTCGCAGGCGGACGTCGAGGTGTTGTCCGGCGGCGTGGCCGGGCCAACCAGGCACATCGAGTATCAGCGTACCGGCGGTTTCGGTCTCCTTTCGCCGCTCTAAGACCTTTGCGGCGTACCAGCTCAATCGCCCGTGTAGCGCTGTTCCCGCCACGGATCTCCATACATGTGGTAGCCGTTCTGCTCCCAGAATCCCGGTGCGTCACTAGTCATGAGGGTGAGGCCGCGAACCCACTTTGCGCTTTTCCAAAAGTATAGGTGCGGGACCAGCAGGCGCGCTGGGCCGCCGTGCTCTGGCGCAAGATCGCGGCCATCGAATTTGAACGCGACCCAAGCCTTGCCGGCGCGGAGATCGGCAAGTGGAACATTCGTCGTATAGCCACCGTAGGATACTGCCATCGCGTACGCGGCCGCAGTCTCGACATCCGCCAACAACGTGTCGATCGCGACTCCTTCCCATTGGGTGGCGAGTTTCGTCCAACGCGTTACGCAGTGAATGTCGGTAGTGATAGTCTCGGATGGCAGCGACCGGAACTGCTCCCACGTCCACGATCGTCGAGCGCCCGTTTCGTTCTGAAGAAAGAACTCCCACGAACTAAGCGGCGCTGAGGGTGTTGGACCTGCGGAAAGGACCGGGAAATCGGTCGTAACGTGTTGACCCGGCGGCACGTTGCCGCCCGCAGAACGCCGCTTGCCGAAGAATCCCGGAGCCGTCACGTCTTCAAATCGCCTCCGCGCATAACCGCGCACCGTTGACTGGTGGGCGGGCTAAAAAAATTCCGGATCATGCTCAAACCTCCTTCCAACTTCCCTCGTTGGTTCGCAATGCAAAGTATTTGTTGGCATAATTGAGGCACCCAAGCACGATGCGACTGGGGACAGGTACGCGGCCGGTAGGGTCGTAAGCTTTGCTTGCAATGGATCGGACCGTCGCGCCCCTTCCTACCGGAACCGTAACGTTCTTCTTTTCGGACATCGAGGGAAGCACGACGCGCTGGGACACATACGGCACGCAGATGCAAGAGATCCTGCGTCGGCACGACGAGTTGATGCGCAAGGCCATCGAGTGCAATCGCGGGTACGTGTTCAAGACCATGGGCGACGCGTTCTGCGCAGCCTTCAGGACGGTACCAGAAGCCGTTTCAGCGGCGCTCGATGCACAGCGGTCGATAAGTTCGGCGGACTGGAGCGCGGTCGGCGGACTGAGCGTACGCATGGCGATTCACGTGGGGATTACCGATGAGCGAGACGGCGACTACTTCGGCGCGGCCGTCAACCGCGTCGCGCGCCTACTTGCTGTCGGCCACGGCGGGCAAGTGCTGCTATCCAGTGCCGCCAAGCATTTGGTGGACGAGATGCTTCCATCGCAAACCGAACTGCTTGAACTTGGTGCGCATCGCCTCAAGGACCTGAGTGCCCCCGAGCACATCTTTCAGCTTCGCGCCCCTGACCTGCGTTTGGACTTTCCGCCGCTGCGATCTCTAGGCTCGGTGCCGAACAATTTGCCGCAGTATTTGACGCCGCTCATCGGTCGCGAGGAAGAACTCTCGGAGATCGAGGCTTTGGTCGGACGGTCGCGCCTGGTAACGCTGATCGGCACCGGCGGGATCGGGAAGACGCGCACCGCGCTGCAGGTGGCAGCCGACTCGTTGCGCGATGACGGGGTCTGGTTCGTCGATCTTGCGCCGGTGGCCGACCCAATGCTGGTGCCCAGCGCGATCGCCGAAGTCTTCAACATTCCAGACGAAGGCGGGACGCGTCGCATAATCGAGCGTGTTGCGGCGGCGCTGAAAACGAGAGATGTCTTGATAGTGCTCGACAACTGCGAGCACGTGATCTCGGCAGCCGCTGACGCCGCGGATCGCTTGCTGCAGGTTTGCTCGGCCGTGCATCTTCTCGCCACCAGCCGCGAGCCGCTGGGCCTTGCCGGCGAAGAGTGCTATCGGATGCCGACGTTGCCGGTTCCGCCTGAAGGCGAAGCGACTGCGGAGGGAGTGATGCGGTACGCGGCCGCGGCGCTCTTCGTGACACGCGCGCGCGCCGCACTGCAGAGCTTTGCGCTAACCGACGACAACGCCGCGATCGTGGCCGGCATCGTGCGCCGTCTGGAGGGAATCGCGCTCGCGATCGAGTTGGCTGCGCCGCGTGTTAAGGCTCTCAACGTTGTGCAGTTGGATCAAAGGTTGGACGAGCGATTCAAGCTCTTGTCCGGCGGCAGCCGCACCGCGCATCCTCGGCAGAAGACGCTGCATGCCTTGATTGGTTGGAGTTACGATCTGCTGGGCGACGCCGAGCGGAGCCTGTTGCGGCAGTGCGCGATCTTTCGTGGGGGCTGGACGCTGGAAGCGGCCGAAGCGATCTGCATGGTCGAGCAATTCGCCGACTCGAATGCGCTCGACCTACTAGGGTCTCTGGTAGACAAATCGCTGGTCGTAGTCGAAGCCGGCGGTGACGAGCAGCGATACCGTCTGCTCGAGTCGACGCGCGAGTTCGCGCTCGAGCGGCTAAGTGAGGCGATGGAACGCGACGACGTTGGCGCACGGCATTGTCGCTACTTCGCCGACCTCGCGTTGCGCGCTCACGAGACATTTTGGCATACCGACGCGGATCTGTGGACGGCACATGTACGGGACGATCTCGAGAACTATCGTTCGGCAATGGACTGGGGCCTCACTGACGATGGCGACGCCGTAGCAGCGGCAACGATCGTGTCAAGCCTGCGTTGGCTGTGGTGGTATACCGCACGCCGTGAAGGTCGAAGGCAGCTGGAGCGCGCCTCGGCTCTGCTCTCGGCGGACGCGCCAGCTCGCGTTCGCGGACTGCTCGCGCTCGCGGAGACCCTCCTCGATAGCGGCAGCACGGACGTCGTCGTACGGGCCGGCAAGGCCGCAGGATTGCTCGCGAACGGGATAGACGAGACGGGCCGCATCGAGGCGCTGTCTTTCCAGGCCAGGGCATACGGGAAAGGTGGAAGGTTCTCGGAATCGCTTGGTATCTTTGGGGAGGCGCTCGCGGCGGCTCGCGTTACGCGGGCGGCACGTCTCATCGGCAAGATTCTGGCCTCCGCGGCCTACTGGACCGTTGCTTCCGGCGACCGTGCCCGGGCTCGCGCAATGTTCGATGAAGGGTCTGCACTGCTACGTGCGTGTGGCGATCGGGTGCATCTCGCGGCGCTCCAATCCAATTGGGGGGAGCTGTTCTTTGCCGACGGCGATCCCGAGGGTGCTTTGGCAAGATCCCGCGAGGCCGAGCGGATTCATCGCGGTAGCGGCATGGAGAGTAGCCTCGGTGCCGATCTGGCTAACGCGGCTGCGTATCTGCTGGCCTTAGAACGGCTCGCCGAAGCGTGGGTCGCAGCCCGTGAAAGCCTAGAACTGATGGTTCGCGCAAATATCGCGAGCTATGTGGCATTTGCGGTTGGGCATCTGGCACACATAGCCGCCGAAACGCTTGACGCACAGCGCGCGGCACGGCTGCTCGGCTACGCGGACGCTACGTACGCGAGGGCCGGCCTCTCCCGCGAGCCCACCGAAGAGCGCGGCTACAAGCGCTCGATCGCGCTCATTCGAGCGGCTCTGTCAGAGGATCATATCAAGACCTTGATGGCCGAAGGCGCCATGATGGATCAAGACGCCGCCGTTGCCGAGGCGCTAGCAGTGCCCCCGCCATCAAGCTCGCTTGCCTCACAAAGCGCGTAAGTGCGGAAACAACACTTGGTAAGCCTAGAATACAAAACTCCCGCCCAACTTCTGGAGCTCGTTCATGCAGTACGCTAAATTCTCTCGTACCGGTCTGACTGTTTCCCGCCTATGCCTGGGTACGGCGACCTTCGGCAAGCAGACGGAAGAGAGTGTGTCACACGAGATTCTCGACAGAGCCGCTGATGCCGGCATCAACTTCATCGATACCGCCGACTTCTATCCGATGGGTGCCGAAGAGAATCTGCTCGGCCGCTCCGAAGAGATCACCGGGCGGTGGCTGAAGGGGAAGCGCCACCGCTTCATGATTGCTACGAAGGGCGGCGGCAAGATGGGCTCCTTGTCGTGGGAGCAAGGCTCATCGCGCAAGCATTTGCTCGATGCAATCGACGCATCGCTAACGCGACTGGGCACGGAATACGTCGACCTCTACCAACTGCACTTTGACGATCCCGAGACTCCGCTCGAGGAAACGCTCGAAGCCCTCGATACGATCGTTCGTGCGGGCAAGGCTCGTTATATCGGCGTATCGAATTTTCTCGCGTACCGCCTGGCTCTCGCGATTGGTCGTTCCGAAGCGATGGGCGTCGCGCGGTTCGTATCGGCGCAGCCGCGTTACAACCTGCTGTTCCGGGAGATCGAACGCGAATTGTTGCCCCTCGCCGCAGAGGAGAATCTCGCTATCATCCCATTCAATCCGCTGGCCGGCGGATTGTTGAGCGGCAAACATCGCCACGACAAGGCGCCAGATGAGGGGCGCTTCACGTCCACGGTCGGCTGGGCCGGAGCCTTGTATCAGGCGCGGTATTGGCACAAACGCGAATTTGAAACCATCGAGAAGCTGCGCGACGTTGCTAAGCGGCACGACGTGCGGTTGGCGACGCTGTCAGTCGCGTGGGTACTTGCGAATCCAACGATCACATCGGTGATTCTCGGTGCGAGCCGTCTCGATCAGTTGACGGATACCCTCGCTGCGGGCGATTTGACGATGGATTCCCAAACAAAGGCCGAGCTGGACGACATGACGATCGAATATCGGCGCGGTGACGCGGGGCGATAGCTGTCTGAAGGGCACGAAAGGGACAATGCAATGCTTCATCTCCTACAACCGCAACGGACGATGCACGTCGGCAGCGTCGTGGCACGTCTCGGTCTCGTGCTGGCGCTTGTGTTAATCGGCTTACTGAAGTTTACCGCCGCTGAAGCGCATGGCATTCAACCTCTGGTTTCGCATAGCCCATTGTTCTTCTGGATGACGGGGCTTGTTGGGATTCAGGGGACGTCCGATTTCTTCGGAGTATTCGAAATCGCGACGGGAGCCCTCATCTTTTGTCGATTATTCTCACCTCGGCTTGCCGCGATCGGCAGCGCCATGGCGATCGCGATCTTTCTATCGACGATCAGCTTCATGTTCACGACGCCTGGCGGACTGTCGCCCGATGGTCTGGGGCCGTTCCTGCTCAAGGACGTCACGCTTCTTGGTGCGGCAATTTGGTCGCTCGGCGAAGCGCTCGACGCAATGTCGCCCGGGGCTCGGCGCGAGGCACCACGCGCATGACGACCACCAAAGTGATTGCCTTCGTGGCGGCCGGCACGATTAGCGGCCGCCTCATGACTACGACTCTGGAGTCTGCCAACAAATACTTGGCAGGGCCGGTCTGGTAATGGGATACATAGCATCCAAACGTCTCAAGGCTAAAATGCCGTTTTTTGGGAGGAACCTAATGCCAAACCTTGGCGAACATCTCGCTGCGCTGCGCGCGAAATACGGCTCAATGCTCAAACCCGAGATATCAGCTCAGATGGAACAGCAGATCGAGGAGTTACGGGCGGGAGGCATCGTCGAAAGAGTCCTGAAGCCGGGTCAAAAGGCTCCGCCATTTCATCTGAAGGACCAGTTAGGAAATCAGGTCTCGTCGAGCGCCCTGCTTGCTAAAGGCCCGCTCATCATTTCATTCTTCCGCGGCACGTGGTGCCCGTACTGCGATGCGGAGATGGAGGCGCTGAAAGAGGTCTATGCCGACATCCGAAAAGCTGGTGCTGAGCTTGTCGCGATCACGCCGCAATCGGCGCAGAACGCGCAGTCATACCGAAGCGAACATCCTGTTCCCTTTCACGTGCTCGTGGATGAGGATATGGCCGTGTCGCACGCCTTTGGCGTGGCTTACACTATGCCCGAATATCTTGCGAATCTTTACAAGACCGTATTCCGCAACGACCTCTCGCTGATCAATGCAAGCGGAACCTGGCAGTTACCGATTCCAGCTCGGTTCGTAATCGCGCCGGAGGGAACCGTGGTTGACGTAAAGACGGACCCAGATTACCGCTATCGCCCCGACCCGATCGAAACGCTGGAAGTTCTCGAACGGATGCCCGTATAACCGGCACGTTCGACATTCCGCTGTGGAACGGGAGGACGCTGTGCGGGCGCCCGGCTCGCTTCACGTATCAGATTGAGCACCCGGGCGCGCTGTTAGCCGCGCTCGCTTGCCGGTCGACCTAGAACGGCGGTCGAACGGCCGTCGAGGCTTGCCGACTCAGGGCCGTCGAACGGTCGGTTTAGGAAGTCGGTATCGAAAATCCAAGCTGCTCCTCGAGTCGCGGGAGCTTGGATGCATCAAGAACGACCGTGTCGCTCGCCGGCTGACTTCGGACTTGAACTGCCGCTTCGCGCACCGCCTCGAGGAGCGCCTCGTCTCCCCGCCGCAGCGCGACGCAGCCGCCGATGACGAGCAGGATGATCGAACGGGGCCGGTCCCGCAGCCAAGCCATGAATCGGGTCATGCGAGAGAATGCGTCGCACGCCAGCCCCTCGAACGCTTCGTAGAAGTCCTCGACGGGAAGTCCGACGTTCGCAAGCGCTTCGGTCAGCGGATCGACGACCCATTCGGGATGGGCTGCGTCGTAGAGGTTGTCGTTCTGATCGCGCTTCATGAACGAGGCGAACTCGCGCTTGAACAGCGCAGCGGCATGACGCGCGATGCGTTCTCCCGTTCTTGCGTCGAAGTCGGGGCTCGTCGCCCAGTGCGACATTGCGGCGAGAGCCTGCACGTCGCGCGCACCGGCGGCGTCGAGCACCTTGTCGACGTCGTTCGGCGCGACGACGACGCCTCGTCCGATTTCGTCGATGCGTTGCTTCCACCGCTCCGCCCGCTCTTCGGCGTCGGCATTCAGGCGCGCGAACCCGGACCATCGATGGATTTCATCGACGAGACCGCCGAACAACGCGAGTCCGCGATTCTTCGGGGCAGCTGCAAGCACGGCCGAAGGATCGAATGCCAAAGCGGTCTGGCCGAGAATCTCGGATCGTATCCACTCGGCGAGCAGCAACGTGGCGCATGCGAGGGTGAAGCCGTCGTGCGCCGCTAAGAGCCGGTCGAGAACGGTCGACCGTATTTCCGACGGCGTCCAACCGATCAGCCAAAGCATCGGGACGAGGACTGCGACGTCGTCCGCATCGCCCGTCATGGTCGCGACGACGTTCGGATCCGCGTTCAGAATCAGGTGCAGCAAGGCGAACGCCCAGCCGACGTTCTCGTCGGCGAACATGCGCACGATAGCCAGCTCGCTTCCGCCGTTTTCTATGCTCGCGGCAAAGCGTTGCGGCTCGTCATACGTGCGTCGGCTCTGGCCCGACAGTTCCCGACGGAGCATGTCCTGAAGCCCGGCCGTTCGAGCGAGGCGGATCGTCTCGTCCGGTTGCTCTCCGGCGTACCACGCGTACGCAAGAACGCGGGCATCTTCGCGCGTGCGTACGCCGTCGGCTGCCAGAGCGCTCAGAGTTTGCGCGATATCTTCCGATGTCACCGGTTCCCGGCGGCGGAGCGCGGCGCTGTACGGAGCCGCGGCCAGAATGCGATCTCTGGCATCCATCACGTTGTCTCTCCGTCGGGCCGCGCTCGATCCATGTAGTTCTTGATTTGCACGATCTGACGGCTGTCGCGCATCTCGACGATGGCGGAAAACGCTTCGCCCAATTTGTTGAACGATGGACCGACGTGCCATACGCGGTCGCCGACCACAAGAAACCGATCGTGAAGACGGTTCACGCGAAAGAAGCGAATCTTCACGTGGCTCAACGTCGCGAGTCGTTGCGCCAAGGCACGGGCTTTCGCTCGTGTTTGCTCCCGCTGCGTCTCCGCCTCCGTCGCTTCCCCAGCGTCGCTCTCGGAGCGCGACTCGTACGACGTGTAGACGTCGATCACGCTGGCGCGACCGTTTCTGGTTGCACTCACCATGATCGCCTGCATCGCGGGTTCCTCGAGCGCGTACGGATCGATGACGGCAATGCGCGGACGCATCTGGTCGCCGCCGAAAGCTCGCAGGTCGGCAAAAGCCGACTCGACCGACTTGGCGTCGATTTCGGGATCGTAGACGCGTTCGGAATCGGGTGCGACGTGATCGGCGCGGTATCGCTGACCAACGACCCATGCGTTCACTCGGAGCGACGGCTCTCGCGGAGTTCCCGACGAGACGGTCTGCGACTCCGCCGAACCCATCGGGAACCGCATCTCCGGTCTCGCCTTGTTGCCGGGCACCAGCCATTGGCCGCCGGTGATCACGTCCATGCGCGTCGAAACGTTCCGGATATAGAATCCGGCGCTTTCGTCGATGGGAATGCCGTCGATGCGCAGCGTGAAATCGGCGCCGTCCGCGTCGATGGCGATGCGGTGCGGGCCGGGTCCCGACAGCGTCACCATGTCGGCCAGCAGTCCGTCGCGCATGAGCCAGCCGCTGATGTCGAACCGGTCCGGCGATGCGCCGAGAATGTCGCGGCCGATTCTGACCGTGAGTTCTAAACCCCCGTGCGCATGCAATTCGATCGGCGTCGGCCACCACTCGTCCAGGTCGCCGAGCTTCTCGGGGTGCTCGAGCAGCGGAATTGGCGTCCAGCGCGTTTCGTTCAGGAACGAAATGTCGTCGCGCAGTCGCCAGAGGTCGTCGCCGAACAGGTCGATCGTCCCGATGCGTTTGGTCCGGCCGATGCGTTCGCGCGTCCACATGGACGTCTGGAAGTACGAATGTGCGGCGTACTCGTTGAAGCTGCCGCCGGGGCGAAAACCGGCCACGCCGTCTTCGAGATCGAAATCGACCTCGTACGGACCGAGACGCGCCGCACCGACGGTAGCTGACGATACAATCGATCGAGCATCGTCCTTCGATAACCGCATGCGCAGACAGACGACCTCGCCGTAGCTCGACGTTTCCGGGTGTTCCGGGACGCTCATCATGTCCTGACGTCGACCGTAGCAGACGCTCGTATACCGGTTCTTCCAGCGGTCGTCGATGCGCTCGGCAATCGCATGCACGACCGCCGCGTCGTAAAGGCGGTTAATGAGAGTCGTCGCGTCAAAAAACCGCTTCCAGTTGCGAGTCGGAGCGATCGGTTCAGCGTCCACGGTTAGGCGCCAACGACTGGGATATCATGGCCATGCTGCAGTGCGGCGCCCTGCATGCCGCGCTTTCTCGCGCAGTCTCCTGTGAGTGCACGCCGCTCGGAAAGCTCATTTGGGAGGATCGACATGCCGGCCTACACCACCGAGACCTTGATGTCAATGCGTCGTCGTGCGAGAACGAGTTTCGCCGCGTAATACTTCATATTGCGG
>DATJTD010000291.1:0-7165 GCA_035503775.1 Candidatus Acidiferrales bacterium | reverse complement strand
CCAATTGTCATCGGCCGCGATCACCTCGACAGCGGCTCGGTGGCCAGCCCAAATCGCGAGACGGAAGGGATGCTCGACGGTTCTGACGCGGTGAGCGATTGGCCGTTTCTCAATGCCATGCTCAACGTCGCCGGCGGTGCGACCTGGGTCTCCATTCACCACGGCGGCGGTGTCGGGATGGGTCATTCACAGCATGCCGGCGTCGTGATCGTGGCCGACGGCACCGAAGCCGCGGCGCTGCGCATCGCACGTGTGCTCTGGAACGATCCGGCGAGCGGCGTCGCGCGCCATGCGGACGCGGGGTACGCCGAGTCGTTGCGCGTCGCGCGCGAACACGAGCTCGAGCTGCCGATGCAGCAGTGAGCATCCTCCCGCCGGTCATCCGTTATCGTGCGGGCGAACTCTGCGCCGCCGACATCCGCGCCTTCAAACACGGCGCCGCAACGCTGGTTGTGGACGAAGACGCTCGTGCTCCGGTCGAAGCCGCGGCGGCGGTAATCGCCGCGATCGCACAGCGCAGCGAGAGCGTCTACGGCGTGAACACCGGCTTCGGGAAGCTTGCCCAGAGCCATATTCCACCCGAACAGTTGCGCACGCTGCAACGCAATCTCGTTGTTTCGCACGCATGCGGTGTCGGGCCACCGCTTCCGCCGAACGTCGTTCGGCTCGCGATGACGCTCAAGGTCAACTCGCTCGCACGCGGGTATTCGGGCGTGCGCTGGTCGCTCATCGAGATGCTCGCGGCCTGTTTGGAGCGCGACGTGCTTCCGGTGATTCCGGCGCAGGGTTCGGTCGGTGCCTCCGGCGATCTCGCGCCACTTGCCCATCTCGCCGCGACGCTCATTGGCGTTGGCGAAGCCACCTTCCGCGGCGAACGAATGCCTGCAGAGGAGGTGCTCGCGCGCGCCGATCTGCAGCCGCTCACCTTGGAAGCAAAAGAAGGACTCGCGCTTCTCAATGGGACGCAAATCTCAACGGCGCTCGCACTCGACGCGGTTCTCGGCGCCGAGGACCTGTTGGCGGCGTCACTGGTTGCCGGCGGCCTTTCGATCGAGGCGGCGCTGGCCAGCGTTCGGCCGTTCGATCCGCGCGTCCACGCCGTGCGCGGCCACCGTGCGCAGAGCGACGTCGCACGTGCGATGCGCCGGCTCATCGACGGAAGCGCGATCAACGAATCGCATCGCAACTGCGGGCGCGTGCAAGATCCCTATAGCGTGCGTTGCATTCCGCAAGTTCTCGGAGCGTGTTTGCGGACGCTGCGCGACGCGCTGGAGATTCTCGGCGATGAAGCCAATGCAGTCTCCGACAACCCGCTGGTTTTCGTGGAGACGCATGAAGTGATCTCCGGCGGGAATTTTCATGCGGAGCCCGTTGCACTCGTGGCCGACGCGCTCGCCGTCGCAATTGCGGAGATGGGAAACATCAGCGAACGGCGTGTTGCGCTGCTGGTCGATCCCACGTTCAGCGAACTCCCAGCCTTCCTGGCAACCAATCCCGGGCTCGAGTCCGGGTACATGATCCCACAAGTGACCGCCGCGGCGCTCGCCTCGGAAAACAAGCTGCTTTCGCATCCCGCCAGTGTCGACAGCATCCCGACGTCGGCCGGTCAGGAAGATCACGTCAGCATGGCGACCCATGGCGCGTATCGTCTGCGGCAGATGCTGGCAAATGCGCGGGCGATCGTCGCAATCGAGTTGTTGGCCGCGGTTCGTGGGGTCGGCTTTCGCCGGCCACTTCAGACGTCGGCTCCGCTGGAGGATACAATTGCCATGATCGCGCCCGCACACGACGCCGGCGATCGTTTCATCACGCCGGATATCGAGCGCGTCGCCGCCTTCATCGAGCGCGGGCTCTTCATGCGCTTTACCCCCGACCTCTTCGTGAGCGTTCGTTGATTTCGTACGTCTTAGAGATAGGTATGTGGTATCCCCGCGACGACCACACCGCGGCACAGATCGGCCCCAAGCCAATACGACAGCTCAGCCGGCGAGGCGACATCCCAGAGTGCGAGGTCGCAGCGAGCGCCGAGGCGCAACTCGCCGCGATCGTGCAGACCCAGTGCCAAGGCTGCATTCCGGGTCACTCCGAGAAGCGCTTCGTACGGGGTCAGCCCAAAGAGAATGCAGGCGAGATTCATGATGGTAGGCAGCGAGGTTACCGGCGACGTGCCCGGATTGCAATCGGTCGCGAGCGCAATTGGGACGTGGTGCCGGCGCAACGCCGCGATTGGTGGCGCCTGCGACTCGCGCAGAAAGTAATATGCGCCGGGGAGAACGACGGCGACCGTTCCGGCCGCTGCCATGGCAGCAATGCCCGCTGCGTCGGTGAACTCGAGATGATCGGCGCTCAGCGCTCCGAATCGTGCCGCGAGCGTGGCGCCGCCACCGTCACTAAGCTGATCGGCATGCAGTTTGACCGGGAGGCCGTTCCCCCGTGCGGCCGCCAAAATCTGTTCGGTCTCGCTTGCAGAGAAGCCGATGTCTTCACAGAAGACATCGACGGCGTCGGCAAGACCGTAGGTTGCGATACGCGGAATCATCGTCTCGCACAACAACGTCACGTACGCGTCGCGTTGGTTCGTATATTCCGGCGGCACGACGTGTGCTCCCAGGAACGTCGCACGCACCGTGATGCCCGAAGCGCCTTCCAATTGGCGAGCCGTGTGGAGCAGCCGGAGTTCGGTATCGACGTCCAAACCGTACCCCGACTTCACTTCAACGGTCGTAACGCCGCCGCGCATGAGCGTTGTCAGCCGCTTCATCGCGGTGGCGAGCAGGGTCTCGTCGTCGGCTGCGCGCGTCTGTGCGACGGTGGAAGCGATCCCGCCGCCACTTCGTATTTCGGCGGCGTATCGTACTCCGCCGATTCGGCGCTCGAAATCGCTCAGCCGGTCGCCGGCGAAAACGAGGTGGGTGTGCGGATCGATGAGCCCCGGCGTGATCCAGTATCCGTTTGCGTCCACGACCTCGTGCGCGAGCGCTTCCGGCGCGGCGGGGAGCGCGGAGCGGCTCCCGAGCCACGCAATGGCCCCGTTGTGCGACGCGAGCGCTCCGTCCTCGACGATGCCGTACGAGTCTGAGCCCGACGCCATCGTGACCAGGCGCGCATTCACCCAGAGCCGATCGTAAATCACATGCGGATCTTCGCGAAACGTGCGCTACTTCCCAACGGCTGGGCTTCGAATGTTGCCATCGTGGTCGACGCCTCAGGGCTGATAGCCGGTGCCACCCCAGACGACGAACCGCGAGCCACGGACGAGGTCGTCGAAACGCTACTGCCGGGGATGGCAAATCTCCACTCCCACGCGTTCCAGCGCGCCATGGCCGGCCGAGCCGAGCGCCCATCAGCGAGCGGCGACGACGACTTCTGGACGTGGCGCCAAGCGATGTACGACCTCGCCGCCACGCTCGATCCCGATGCACTGCACGCGATCGCCGTCGAGGCATACCGCGGCATGCTGCGCGCCGGCTATACGAGCGTCACCGAGTTCCACTACCTGCATCGCGACCCGGCCGGCGCGTGGTACGCCGAGAAGGGGGCGATGGCGAAGGCACTCGTCGAGGCGGCGCGTCAGGTTGGTCTACCGATCTGCCTCTTGCCGGTGCTGTATGCGCACGCGAACGCTCGCGGCGAACCCCTCGCCGACGAGCAGCGGCGATTTGAGACCTCGGTCGATGACGTGCTCGAAACCGCGGCGGAACTGCGTCGTTCCTACGCCGGCGACCCGGCCGTGGCAATCGGCGTGGCCGCTCACTCGTTGCGCGCTGTCTCCCCGGACGAGCTGCGTGCCCTGGTGGAAGGATCGCCGCGTGACGTCCCCGTGCACCTTCACATTGCAGAACAGGAGCGGGAGGTGGAGGAGGTTTGCGCAACTCTTGGCGCGCGCCCCGTCGAATGGTTGCTGGATCGTTTCGAAGTCGATGGGCGGTGGTCTCTGGTGCACGCCACGCACGCGGAGCCGCACGAACTCGAAGAGGTTGCTTCGCGCGGCGCGGTGGTAGCGATATGTCCGACAACCGAGGCAAATCTCGGTGACGGGATCTTCGCGCTTCCGGCGCTCCTTCGTGCCGGCGGCCGCTTCGGTATCGGGTCGGACAGCAACGTCTCGTTCTCCCCGGCGGAAGAGTTGCGTCTCCTGGAATACGGTCAACGCCTGAGTTTGCGCCGACGCGTCGTCGCGAGTGCCATGGGCCGGTCGTGCGGCGAGACACTCTACGGCGGTGCAGCGGCGGGCGGCACCTGCGTCAGTGGTTTCTCGACCGGCATGATCGTGCGTGGCATGAGAGCCGACTTCGTCACCTTGAAGACGATCGCAGCGGCGACCCGTCCTGAAGACGCGTTGGATCGCTACATCTTTGTCGATGGCGCCCCCGGCCCCGAGGGCGTCATGATCGGCGGCCGCTGGCGAGTGCGTGACAAAGAATTTGTGTGACACCTCACGTACTCTGGTAACAGTCTCAACGAAGTGTGTCGCAAACGATGTGACCGACGATTCTGTGTAGTAGGCCACAACAAATTGGGGAAAGCCGGTTGCCAGCGCTTCAAATCGCACGAGGTTCCAAATGTCCTTCGCGCGATGCAAGGGTCCAACGCTTCTCCGTCATAAGCACTGCGGACATCGTTACGAGAAGGCGAACACTATGACCGAACGAGCCGTCCTAGCCGGTGGTTGCTTCTGGGGCGTTCAGGATCTGATCCGCAAGTTGCCCGGCATCCTTTCCACGCGCGTGGGCTATACGGGTGGAGACGTCTCGAATGCGACGTACCGCAATCACGGAACACACGCAGAGGCTGTGGAAATCGTATTCGATCCGGCGAGGATCAGCTATCGAACGCTGCTGGAATTTTTCTTTCAAATCCACGATCCAACGACGCTGAACCGACAAGGCAACGACCGTGGGCTCAGCTACCGTTCGGCCATCTTTTACACGACCGACGAACAGCGGCGCATCGCCGAGGAGACGATTGCGGACGTCGATGCCTCGGGACTGTGGCCTGGGAAAACCGTCACCGACGTTGTCCCCGCTTCGGCGTTTTGGGAGGCGGAGCCGGAGCATCAGGACTACTTGGAGCGCTACCCCAACGGCTACACCTGCCACTTCGTTCGACCGAATTGGAAGCTCCCTCATCGGAGCACCGAGCACGTGGGCTAGGCGCCCGCCGGATTTGGTGCTCGCCAGGCGCGTTCGAAAGGGAGTCGCCACGAGTGCGGAGCGACGAGTTGGTGGATCGATTTGGGCCCCCACGAGCCAGGCTCGTACGAGCGAACCGGCGGCGGGGATTCCAAGAGTGGTCGCGAGACTTCCCAGAGGCGCTCGATACCTTCGGCCGTCGTGAACAGGGTATGATCGCCGCGCATCGCGTCGAGGATGAGGCGTTCGTAGGCTTCGAGCACGTCGCCAATGAGGCCAGTGTCGTGCATCGCGAACTGCAAACTGAGTTTGTCGAGCCGCATCCCCGGGCCCGGACGCTTCCCATAGAACGAGAGCGACATCTTCGAAGCGTCCGCTAAGTCGAAGGTGAGATGGTCCGGGCCTTGCGCTCCCACGCCCGAGCCCGCCGGGAACATGCTCTTGGGCGGCTCGCGAAACGCGATGGAGATGATTCGTTGGCCTTCGGCGAGCCGCTTGCCGGTGCGCAGGAAGAACGGGACGCCGGCCCAGCGCCAATTGTCGATCGTGCATTTGAGCGCGATGAACGTCTCGGTATCCGATTCGGGATCGACACCGTCTTCGGCACGGTAGCCGCTGTATTGTCCCCGCACGACCTCTCGCGGATCGATCGGCGACATGCTGCGAAAGACTTTGTTCTTCTCTTCGCTGATCGGTCCGGGCTCCAGCGATGTCGGTGACTCCATCGCCATGAACGCGAGGATTTGAAAGAGATGCGTGACGACCATGTCGCGGAACGCGCCGGTCGCCTCATAAAACCCGGCGCGCGAGCCCAACCCCAACGTCTCCGGGACGTCGATCTGTACGTGATCGATGAAGTTGCGATTCCAGATCGGCTCGAACAGCCCGTTGGCAAAACGAAACGCGAGGATGTTTTGCGCCGGTTCTTTTCCGAGGAAGTGATCGATCCGGAAGATTTGGTTTTCCGAGAACACTTCGTGCAGCCGATCGTTCAACGATACGGCGCTGGCGAGATCGGTGCCGAAGGGTTTCTCCATGATGATTTGTGAGCGCGCGACGAGGTCGGCCTCGCCTAGCATGCGCACCGCGGAGAGTGCGGCGCCGGGCGGGACGCTGAGGTAGTGCAGGCGACGGCTCTCGCTGCCCAACGTCTCCTCGGCGCGCTCCACCGCCGCTTTGAGTGCACCCGCACCGGCGGCCAACGGCACGTAATCGAGCGTCTCCACAAAGGTCGCCCAGTCGGAATCGTGCACCTTGCGCATCGAGAATTGATCGAGCGCCTCCCGTGCGATCGTGCGGAAGCCTTCGACGTTGAGGTCTTCGAGCGAGATGCCGATGATGCGGCACCCCGGAATGAAACCCGCGCTCGAGAGGTGGAAGAGCCCCGGCAGGAGCTTGCGCCGAGCCAGGTCGCCGGTGGAACCGAAGAGGACGACGACTTGAGGATACTTGGGGCCGACGCCCGGAGGAATCTTTCTCAACCTGCCCATCCCGTCATAGCGATGCCAGCCTGGGAATGTGGCGGCGGCGTGCGGTCTCCTCGCAACAAATGGATGATGCGCGCATACGAGATGATTCTGTTCCATCTCTTCCGTAGCATCGGACCGTGGGTCTTTCGTCCGTGGAGTACCGGTGTTAGAGGATCGCCCTGCTCGCCAAATGGCTCGCCGTTTGGGTTCCCTCGCCGTTCTGGTTTTCATCGCCGCCCTGGGCACCAGTGGGATCGCGCGTGCCGATACCGAGGTTGGCTTCACCGGTGCACTCTTCTTCGGGCGTCACGTCGAAGAAGCCACCTCGACGCCGATCAACGGGCTTCCCGCGCCGCTGCTCTTTCTGCGCGAGCGCGTCGGACGGGTGGAACTCTACGCGGAGGGGCTCGCATCGCTGGGCCAGATCAATTACAACTATCTGGTCCCATCGGCGCCCGCGTGGACGACGCTGAATTACCTGCGCGGCAGCCTGCGCTACTACACGGCGAACAAACGGTATTATGTGGGCCTCGGTGCGGTCGAAATCTATCAGAAAACGGGATA
>DATJTD010000290.1:0-12055 GCA_035503775.1 Candidatus Acidiferrales bacterium | reverse complement strand
GAGCTTCCGATCTGCACGATCGTCACGTGCTAGCCGAACGAACTCGTGCGCAGCGTCCACGACAGGATGCCGGTGATTCTGGCCCCCTCTGCCGTCGAACTCTGGTTGTCGCCGGAAGCATCGCCGTCCGAAGTCGCACGATCGGTGCTTCGGCCGTATCCCGCTGCGAACATGGAAGCGCATCCGGCCTCGATCCGGCTGAACAAGGCGGAGTACGATGCGGCCGATGCTCTGACCGACGATGCGCCGGTGCAGACGACGCTGTGTTTGTGACTTCAACTCCCGCGCGAGACACGCGATGCTGTGCGAGAAAGGGGCTAAACGATGGCTTCAACGGATTCTGACGAGTTGAGGGCGGCTAAGAATGCTGCGGAGCAACTGGAGAAGTGGGGAGACCTGGGGCGGCCATCGCCGAAGTTGCCGCCACCAGGCGAGAGCATCCTCATCGAAGACGATCAGGACTTTCTTCAAAGACTAAATGATATCGGCATCACATCGTTGCCCGATGTCGCTATTCTGCCGCGTAATTTTAACTCCGCACCCTCGGCTCAAGCGTTCGCCTTCGAACGTGAAACCAACGACTTGCGGGTTATTGGGAAGCAGGCGGGATTAACGCTGGAGCCGTTAGTTGAGAAACCCGCAATTATACACGAGAACGACGTACTGACCATTGGGGTGGTCATCGTAATCGCCCTGAAGGTGCTCGAAGCTGCTAACTCGAGCGCGACTCTCATAGAGTTCTTTCAGCGCCTGGGCCGGTTTCTGGGAGGCAGACCCGGACCTTCAGGAGATTCCATCGAGGTGGTGCAGGAGGTCATCGTTACTGATGGGACCACAGCGAAGCGCTTCACATACCGGGGACCCGCCCGTGAGCTTCATTCGGTGGTAGATGCCCTGACGGCGAAGGATGTCGGCCTTGACGAATAATCGTGGGATTTCGACGCCGCAGAATCTGTTGGATCTGATCCTTGACGACTGGCGGGCGGTGCGGAAGTTTACCACAGCCTCCTGGTCGGCGCGCAGACAGCGCGAGATGCTAGCGGCGTACAGGTTCTTGGTGGGGAAGATCGATGCCGCGATTATCGACTCGAAGGAACGCGGCGCTGGCGATGAGGCGAATCTTTGGCGTGCTGGTCAGACTCTTCTGAAGTCGGTGGCTTCCGAGTTGCGCATGTGGATTTTGCTGAAAGAGAGTGATAGTGATTCGGCTTGGAATGCCTATTGTGATGCCGAGCAGTACGCCTTAAACGCGCGTCGATGGCTCCCCGATGACTTTGAGCCCGCAAAGGACCAAGTCGGCCACCTGGCGCTGGTCGAAACAATAGCCTTTCCTGAGCAACCCTATTTTTTTAGCAGCGGCCTAATAGTAGGCCTTGAGGTTTGCACGGTCTGCGAATCCGAATATGGGTCGTGCGAGCACCTCGTTGGAGAACTATACTGCGGAGAGATGTGTGCGCGGCGCTGCGAGGAGATCAAGGAATGCCTCGAAGTGTCGCTCGTCAAGCAGCCGGCCGACAAACGGTGCCGCATCAAGGATGCGGGGGGAGTTGACCCTTTGACCGGCGATACGCCACGTGGGGCGGCGAAGGCCCCGCCAAAGGAAGCCAAAGCGCAAGAAGCAGCGGAGACGGAGGGGACGATAGCATGAGGCCGACGTTCTCGATGGGTAAGCCGCCCATATCGAAGCCGAACGAGCTGCTCCAAATGATCGCCGATGACTGGAACGCAATCCGCAACTTCAATACGTGTTCGTGGTCGACGCAGCGTCAACTGGACATGCTGGCCACATACCAACGCCTGAGTTCCGAGGTCGAGGCGACTATTGTCAACGCGAGGGGCCGCGGCGCCGGAACTGAAGCGAACGAGTGGCGGGCCGGAAAGACGCTTCTGGAATCCGTTGTGTCTGAGCTGCGGATGTGGCTGACGCTCAAGGAGAACGACGGATCGGCGGCTTGGAATATCTTTTGCGACGCGGAGCAGTACGCTTTGAACGCGCGCAATTGGCTACCGCCAGACTTCGAGCCGGCGAAGGATCAGGTCGAGCATCTGCGGCTCGTGGAGCGGGTGGCGTTTCCCTATCAGGCGCACTTCACGAGCCTTGGCGCTATCGTTGGGCGCGAAGTCTGCACTATCTGCGAATCGGAATACGGCACATGCGATCATCTGGCCGGGGAACTCTACGACGGGTACATGTGTGCGAGCCGTTGCGAAGAAATCAAGGAAGTCCTCCACCTGGCCATCGTTCTGAATCCCCGCGACAAGCGCAACAGGATAATGAATACTGGGGGCGTCGATCCGCTTACCGGCATCGCTCTTCGAGGCGGCGCGAAGCCGAAAACTGCTCGCCGGTCCAAAGGCAAGCGCAAGCGCCGGAAATGACCGACGACCCCGTCGAACTCGCCGCACAGCATTCGTACGGCTACGGCCGTTGGAGCGCGCCATACTGGTTCATCGGACCCGAAACAGCAAGGCGAAAAAAGAGGGCGACAATCTTGAGGAGCGCTGCCGAGCCTGGCTTCGCTTATGCCCAGACGGTCCGGCCAGCGGCGATGTAGTAGACTGTTTCGAGCATCACGAGCTGTTCGGTAGGCGCGACTTGTTTGTAGCGAAGGGCGGATCAAAACGTCCGCCAACGCAATCCACTTGGCGGCAGCTCATCCGACTACTTCTTACCTATCAGGAAGAAAGTCACGACAACGACGCCATCGCCGACTATCAGGCCAGCAGGTGGGGGCGAAAGGAGGAGCCGCCGATACCTGCGTCGTTGAGCTTTCGGCGCTCGCCATGTCGGATGTCGGACAAGCAGAAGTACCGCGAGCACTTCCGAGACATGCGGGCTGCCTCGCCTAAGCGACGAAATCCTAAAGAATCACCCCGAGTTCGTCGTGATCTACGGCGGAGGGGAGCGGCTGCGGCCTTGGTGGCAGAGAATCGCTTGCGGCTATAAAGCCACCAACTGCTTCACGAGGAAGTCTATTGAGGGTTGGGATGCCGATTTCGTTGTTCGAAACGGTACGGTGTTCGTCGTGGCAAAGCATCCGGTAAATCCTGGTGGAAAGGCTCCGCCGGACGCATATTGGATCGGAATCGCGGGCGAGATCGCTTCGCTCCGCGCAACGTCGGCGGGCACCCGGTGCTAAAGCACTCCAGCTTAGACCTGATCTACACGACCTCGCGCGCCGGCGCTGAGGCGTCACATGGCCAGACCCGTTTGCGGCAATCAGCATCACGGACCCGGGCAGCGGGCCAATCAGACTGACGCAACGCAACCTTGTCGCGCGACTGCAGCTGCAATTCTGGGACCTGCTCTCGCAGCCCGACGATGACAGACCGGTCTTCGATTCGGAGATGGCCGAGAGCGTGCTGGATTTCGTGAAACGCGGATGCGGCGGGGCCACAATGCTCATGATTCACTGCGAGGCCGGCATCAGCCGATCCACGGGCCTAGCAAATGCGCTAGGTCGCATCCTCGGCGTCGAAGTGCGGCGTGAAAATAGAGAATTTGCGAATCCGAATACCTTGGTGATGCGCGTGATTCGTGACCACGCGCCGGTCTCCTAAGGCATGTGCGCATTCTCGGATCCTCAGAGGATCATCGCTGAGATTATCTCCCGACAAACGTACCTTCACGCCGTCTCGCTGCTGTTCGGTTATATCGATGACCCCCCTCGAACATGCCACCCGAGATACACATTGCGTCGGGTGCTGTTCGATCAGTTCGGGTTGGCGCTCTAAATCCAGCAGTAACTCGTTGCCGAGCGTGGGATTGATCCAGTGCTCTACATGCATCGTGTAGGCCGGGCGCCAGTCGTGATCGTATTTGAAATCGAGGGCAGCCAGCGTTGCGCGAACTCAGCCAGCGTTAGTGGCGCTGCTTTAATCGCTCTGCTTTGCGAGCAGGGCGGTGCCTGTTTCGGCTTTGCAGCACCCACCACGTAATCGCGTCACCTTCTGTGGCGAACCCGCGTTGGCGTTTAGTTCGATAATCGCCCGGCGCAGCATCAAAGGACGCTATTTCACCGTCCAAGTCGTGTTCTTCACGCGCTTGTCTGTCTTCTTGTCGCGATAGGCTTCTTGTCCAATCCAGGCTCCAAGCGGTGTCTCTTCATTCAGGCGCTTCCTCCCAAAGGAAACATTGTCAAAGCCAACCTTCCGGTTCAGCGGCGTCTGCACCGCCTTCACCCCGCAGGGAGCCCGCCCATGAAGTCTTGGAACGCCATAACGATTTCCCGTTCAGCATCAAAACGATCTGCTGTCCTGGGAATACGCTGTGCTGCCATAATGCTGCCCTTACGGCGCGAACAAAAGTATCCTCACGCTCAAGGGCCGCGAGTTCATTCCCTTTTTTATCCAGTGCGCTCTCCTTCTCGCGAGTACTCACGGTCAAATTGGGCGTGTAGTACTTCGGGCGACCTCGACTGCCACTGGCAGGAACGCGCGACGTATTAATCGTCGGCAAGACCCCGTTTAAGAGCCATCGTCGGTGATCCTCGGCGCCAAAGGAGCGTTCCTGCGGCCGTTGTATGTAATTTGGCTGGGCAAAATTGGGTTGGAGGGTTGTAACGGATGCCACGCGGTAACCCTAGAAGCTCCTTTGAAGCCGCCGTTCGCCATCTCTTCCGTCACTTGGAAGAGCCTAGAGAATTGCGACGCAATCCCCTCGTTTCGGCGTTTTTTGAAAGTGGCGACAGCTCCCTAGCCCAGCAATGCGAGGCAGACGTCCACGGACAAATTCGCCGTCTCGTCGACGTTGCTGCCGAACGCTGTATCCTCACGCCGGGAAGCGACGAACGGCGCCGACGCCAAGTTGCAATCGTGACGAAATCCTTGCGCGAGCGCAAGCCGGCCAACGCCGTGGCAGCGGAGCTAGGGATATCAAAGAGTCTGCTCTACCTAGAGCGGGCCGAGATCTGCAAGCGGATCGCTGGGTACATCGAGGTACAGGCGCTCCTCAGGCGTAAGCCTCCAGCCGAGCCGCGGAGCACGTCGTTCCGCTTTCGTCATGCCGTCGCGCAATTTGAGGCGGGAGAATACGACCGCGCCATCCACACCTATGATAGGATTCTCAGCGACTCGGCGGATGCGGCCGTTAAAGTCGAATCGCTGTGTAGGCGCGCGGAGGTACAGCTGGAATGCGGCAGATTTTCAGAAGCGTGGCATTCGCTCCAAGAAGCGAGGAACGCGACTGAAACTCGCGCGAGGGATTTTGCCACCGAATCGCTAGCGGCCGCGCGAGCTCACGCGGACTTCCTGGAGTCAAGACATGCCTGGGTGACGGCCGATTTCCCAACGGCTGAGAATGCCCTTTGCTCGGCGCGTAGGATGCTCGAGGATATTGGTGCTGCCGGAGGCGGGCGAATCAAGGAACTCTTCCTCGAAGTCCTGAGTGAGTACGGCAACCGCGCACGCCTCGACGGCGAGTTCGCTGAGGCTGCAAAGTACCTTGAAAGAATAAGGGGAATCGTTCGCGAGATTCCGGATATGGAACCGCTTCGCACGATCGACCTGACCGTCTTGCAGGCTCGCATAAGATACTTGTCTGCTCGCGCCGGGGCGAGGTTTCATGGGGGCGAGCCCGCGACGTTGCTGAAGGAGGCTCTGTCCTTAGCGCGAGCGTGTGGTTCGCTAAGACGTATCTTGGAACCGGAGATAGAGCTCATCGGCCTTCCGCAACGTGGCGATGAAGGCATAGAATCGCCATTGGAAACCGCGCAGCGGATACTCTCGATGGCGACGGAACTCGGTAATCCGAGGCTCATGTCGTTTTCGTCGATTTATGCTGCGGATCGGCTGATCGGCACCAACCATTGGCACGCAGTCCCTGCAATCTTACGTGTTGCTCGGCAATTCGAGCCCGAGGGCGGCCGTGAGTGGGCGCATATGCTTGGCCTCGAGTCGGATTACTACGAGAGGGCTGGAAGGTTTATTGAATCTTTGCGATGTGCCGAGAAAGCGTTGCGCGCGGCCCGCGCGATGGGAAGTCCCCGCGTCGAAGCGGCGGCCTTGCGATCGATGGCAAAGGCGGAAATGAGACTGGGTCATCGGGCCAAGGCCGGTGAGTACATCACGAGCTCGCTTTCTTTGGTCGAACGCTCGGGCAGCCCCAATTCCTGCATCAATAGCTACCGCGCTGCGGCGGAAATCACCGGTGACCGGCGCTACGCCGCCGCGGCAGCCGAGCTGCATCGAGCTATAGGCTGACTTTTTCCAATTTCGCCTCACCCATTTCGTTTGAAACCGCCCTTTTCCAAGGATAACTCGACGCCCCCAGTACCCCGCGTTAGAATTAAGCATTGTCATATACGCTTGATAACGCTCGGCAGGGAGGCGCGTTTGTGAGACGGGTTCACGATTGGCTTGCATTTGGGCTCGCCGGGACAATGCTTGCCGGCTGCTCCGGCTCTTCGCCCGCCGAGACGCCGTTGTTGCCGCAACCCCAGTCCGCCTATCTAGCGGGGAACCCGCAAGCCACAGAAGCTCGGTTCACGATTCGGTGGCCCGCCGTTCGAAAATACGCCCGCACGCAGTTCGGCCGCCGCTGGATCTCGCCGTCGACGGCCAGTATCGTCGTCACGATCGGTAACGCCACGAAACCGTCAGCCATCGCGAACGCTCCCAAAGCCAATGGCAAGAGTGTAACGACCACGACGACGGTCGCCGCGCCGGCGGGTCAAGATACATTCGTTTTCACCTCGTACGATCGCAAGCAGGCACCGGGAAGCGAGCCGAGAGGGAACGTCGTCGGATACGCAACTCTCGTCCAAAGGATCATTCCAAATCAGGTCAATAATCTGAAGGTATCGGTAGGCGGCGTGGTGGGTAACGTCGCCATCGTAGAGGCGCCGAACCAACCGTTTCTCAAGTACACGCCGAAGAGCGGTGCCTACGACTTCGTGACTATAAGCGCCGCGGAATTCGTCGTCACGGCCGAGGACGCCGATGGAAACGCGATCGTTCCGCAGCCAGCCGATATCGCGTTAGCACCATCAGTATCATCGACCGCCTACCTGTCCGTAAAGCGGCCTGACCCGAAGAAACCGCAGCTTTTTGCGGTAACAACCGGTGTAAACATCCCGTACGGGCAGACGGCGCAAATCGTGGCAAGTGCCAGTGACAATTTTGGGGATCAAGCGGAGAGCTCGGCGGCGCTTACAGTGTCGTCGGCCCTGTGCGTGGCCTACGACGCTTATCCGAAAGACGAAGCGCCGATCGTTTTCTATAGCACAGGAAGCCGTAAGATCATTGCGCTCCCCGGCAGTCCCTTCCCCGGCATTGGCCGCGTTTCCGCGCTTGCGTTCGATTCGCTTGACAAGCATGTTTTAGTCGGCGATGGCGCAAAGGGCACCGTATACGCCTTTACACCGACCGGCGAAAGAGTTTCAGCTTTTGCCACGATACGGGCTCCGGGCGTACGCGCCATCGTATACGATCCGCACAACCAAAAGATCTATGTCGATGGGGCTTTCGGCATTAGAGCGTACTCGGCTGACGGTAAGCAGGCGTCATTACCGGTGGGCGCGTTCGGCCATACGACGTCACCCGGCCCGGCGGCGTACGTGGAGTCTAACCTGATCGCCGTTGGCGAAGGCATGGGATCCGATGTCGACGCTTACGACGAATCCGGTACGTATCAGAGCACGTCGACCCTTCCGGTTACCGGTGTTCATGCGATCGCGACGGACCTCGTTTCGAGCGGATCGACGACGCCTTCCGATGTCTTCGTTGCAGGATTTCATGCCAATGGGAAAGCGAGTTTGTTCGACGTGACGCCTGGACAGGGGCCGCTCGTGCTCGCGCCCATCGGCGATGCCGAAGCTATCGCCCAAGATCCCAACACGCAAAACACGTACGTCGCTCGAGGTTCGAGTGACGACCTTCTACCGTTGACTTATGCAACGCAGACACCGGGCCGCCCGATCGCAGCAGCGAGCGGCTACAGCCATCCTGTCGCGATTACGGTGCTTTTCTGATGCGCAGAGTCGCGCTCTTCTTGGCCCTCGCCGGTTTCGCCGGGTGCGCCGGGGGCACGCCGCCCACCATTCCGAGTATCCCTCCTTCAAACGCCATCCCCGTTGGGGTCCGCGATCTTGGGCGACGCCCGGCTGGCAAAACAACGCCGGTCGTGATCCTGCTACGCTACAATCATGAAGCAGAGTTGCTGCGGTTCATCGACCAACTGGAGAAAGAGCCGCGGCCGCACTACCTCACCCGTCAGGCGTTTCTCGCCCGCTATGCGCCAACGCCCCTGCAGGAGCGTCGGGTTATCGACGCTGTACGTGCTGCAGGCTTTCGTGTCACGCACCGGTACAAGAATCGGCTCCTCATCGATGCCGAAGCGCCGTCCATGGTCGTGGAGCGGTTGTTTCAAACCCAGATAAACGATTTCGATCAAGGTCGCGATGGAGTGAGATCGGCAAATGTAAGGCCTCTGCACATTCCAACGCAGCTTTCAGCTGACGTCACAGCGGTCGAGGCCAACGACGTGGTACTCGCGCGCACCTTTGCGCCGCACGAGGCAACGCCCCAAGATAGCGGCACGAACGCCGTTCAAAACGGGAACTTCGCGAGCGGAAAGCTGCGGCCGTGGACGAGTTGCGGCCCCGCAAGCGCCGCGATTTCACGTGAACATCCGAAGACCGGAGAGTTCGACGCGATCACAGGTTCCGCGACGACGAAGCAAGAGGTCAAAGGCTGGTCGGCGATCTGTCAGGGCGTTATCGTCCCGCCCAACGCTACGTTATCGGCCTGGTTTTACGGCCAGACGAATGAACCCAACGAGAAACATTCGTATCAGGAAGCCGCCATTGCAGACGCTTCAAACAAGCCGACCATCGTGCTGCAAAGAACGAACTTTCGACAGGACCGCTGGGTTCATAAGACGTGGGACTTATCATTTCTGGCGGGCAAGAAAGAGACGCTCCTTTTCGGCGTGTACGGGAGCGGCCGAAAGAACTACTACGACCAGCAATACGTCGATGACGTGACACTTACCGGCAAGCCGTCGCCGACGCCTGCTCCCGGCTTGGGGCCGAATGGCGGCTGGGGGCCAAGTGACGTTACGAACGGCTTGCAGTTCCCATCTACAAAAGGATACACAGGCGCAAACCAAACCGTCGCGAACGTGATCGATGCAACGATATTGCCTTCCGATCTTGCCACATATCTGAACTACTTCAATATCGACTTCACGGGAACGGTCACGAATGAAGCGGTCGATGGCGGGACCACGTATACCGGGGAAGGCGAGGCAAATCTGGATGTCGAGACGATGGCCGGGCTCGCGCCAGCGGCAAATATTATCGTATACGACGTTCCGGTGCTCACAAATGCGAAGATCGAAGACGCGTATAACCAGGCAGCGAGCGACGGAAAGGCAGCCGTCATAAACTCTTCTTTCGGCGAATGCGAAAATGTTGATCCGACATTTGTCAAGATCGATGACGGCATTGCACTCGGCGCCGCGGCGCAGGGGATAACCTACTCGGCTTCTGGCGGAGACAACGGCCCGGAGTGCTGGGACGAAGGCAAGTACGTGGTCGGTATCAACGCGCCGGCGAGCGCACCTCATTTTGTCAGCGTCGGCGGCACGCAATCGGGAACATGCTACGCGTCGTCGGGCTCGATTGCCAACCCCTCCGTATGGAACGACTGCATTGGTGCCGGCGGAGGCGGCGTCTCGGCGATTTGGACACAGCCGCCGTACCAACAGGGGGTCGCCGGCGCACAACCCTCGGGCCGAAACGTTCCGGACATCGCGCTGCCGGCCGCGCACGATAGTCTCTATATCGGGCCGAACTGGTATATGGTTTGGGGCACTTCTTGGGCGAGCCCAATTTATGTGGCAATGCAGGCAGAAATCGATCAATCCTGCGGGGCGCCGCAGTGGGGAATTGCTACGCTGTACAGTGCGTTTGCGAAAACGGGGTATCGCTACGATTTCGACGACGTCATTCACGGTTCGAATTCCGTAAACGGAGTCGCCGGGTCGTCGGCGCTTCCGGGCTTCGATGACGTATCGGGAATTGGCATCCCGCTCGGCGCGCAAATTGCAATCGACGATTGTGGAAGCCGGTGAAGTTCTTCTCGCAGTTTATTGGAGGTAGTTTTGTGTTGAGACGTCGCCGAGCGATCTCTCTCGTGCTAACCTTTGGTCTTCTTGCGTCGTTCGGGACGTGGGAGCAAGCGCAAGCGCAGCATTTCGAGACTGAACAGTCAGGCGATGCAGTCGTCGATCAACTAACGCTTCCTAACGGCAAGTATGCGGTTGTCTATAACGATGGTAGAGCCGTGATTTATTCGAATCCAAAACGCCGCAGCAAATTCGAGCTTCGCAAGGTGAGGCTCGTCCCAGAACTTGGCCCCCACGGCGTCACCCTTGCGCTTCCCGACCGGGGCGCGATTGCGGAACAGCTCATGAAGAAGCCGACTAGCCGTCCATATGCGCCGCAGGAGATCATCGTCGTCTACCGCCCGGGTATCATGCAGCCGCAGGATACTGTCTCGATCAAACCCTCGGCGCTACTGACCCAGCTGAAAGCGGCGTCATCGTATCAAGCGTTGTTCGAGCAGGCTCACTATACGAACGATTTGCAAACGAACCGGATGCTCGTGCAACTCGGCGTCGATCGCAGCCAGCATCTGTTTAGCAAACTGAATGGTTCGTTGCTCTCTGCCATGCATAGCGGAACCCAGCAAGGGAACGGTCAGCCCGTATTGGATTTCTCCAACGCTTATAAGCTGCACCTCATCGGCGCCACGGTCGAGCGCGCCGTGAAAATGCTTGCAAAGTTGCCCTCGGTTGCGTACGTTTCCCCGAACTGGTACGTGCAGCCCATGAACACCGACCGGATGGTCATACGCCGGCGCGCGAACCAGGAGGTCGGTGCAAACCTAGAACCACTTAAATTGACGACGGCGGGGCGGATGCTGGAGCGCACCAACCTCCCGTCCAATTATGCAAGCGTGTCTAGTTTTCAAAGCATGCTTAATGCTCCGAGTGACGACGTCATGGCGGCCTACGACGAAATCGAACGGCGATTCCACGAGCTGCCGGGTCAGGGTGAAATCATCACCAACGTTTCGATCGGGGATCTTGACGATGCGAGTGCCTTGAAAAATCCAAATGATCCCTGCAGCGGTTACGTTTCCTTCGACGGCCCCACGAGCGAGTTGCGAGGTGGCCAGCGTTACCTCAATATGCCGTCGATGCCGCTGATTCCAACGTATACCGCCGACGATAGCGGCAACGTCGACGGAAGCGGTGAGGTATGCGGCGTCGACCCTTCCGATGGCGAGATCGATCTCGACTTTTCGATGATGGCGCCACTGCCTCACGAGCTTCAGCGACCGGGCGAAGTGGGACAAGGACTTGCGGACCTGCTTGGAATTGCCCCCGGCGCGAAATATCGTCTAGTCGTCCCGGGTGACGCCAATTCAACCATCGCCGACATCGATGGGGCGTTGCTCGGCGCGGCGCTTCAATCGGCGCCGCCGAACGTCATCACGGCGAGCCTTGGGTTCGGGCTCGACGTCGATGGATACCCGTCGCGATATCTCGAAGAGGATGCACTTACTGAGGCCATTGTTGCCGCCATCGTCCAGCAGGAGCACATCGCGGTTTGTATCTCGGCGGGTGACGGAACGCGTACGTTTACCAACGCTTCCATCGGTCCGTCCGGCGGGAGCGCTCCGGAAAACGTCGTGCCACGAGGCGGCACCCCGAGTATGCTCGACGATATCGCCTACTCGACCGCGCCTTCGCAGTTGTGGGATAGTGGCTCGACCGCCGCCGGCGGTACGACGCTCGACGATCTCTTCTCGAATCCGCCGCAGTACGAGCACGGCGGTTCGCTCCAAAGTCAACACGCGTACGCCGAAACGCGCTGGACGGGCGTCGCGGCGTTCTCGAGTGGCTTTGGCACGAGAGTCGACGTCTCGGCACCCTCGGATAACGTTATAGCGTTCGAGCACACCGACGGAGGGGCCGCCGACGTCGTCGACATAGTGATCGAGGGTGGCACCTCGGCATCGTCGCCCGAAATCGCGGCGGCGTCTG
>DATJTD010000289.1:0-36376 GCA_035503775.1 Candidatus Acidiferrales bacterium | reverse complement strand
CTCAACGCTCTCGAACTCACCGAGCACGACCTCTACGAAGTCGACGGAATGCTCGGCATCTCCGACCTCTGGACCTTGGTCAACCTCGACCGTCCCGAGCTCCACGATGCGCCGTTCACCCCGGCGATTCCCAAGCGCCTCGTCGGTGCCAGCGATATCTTCTCGGTCATCCGCGAAGGCGATCTGCTACTGCAGCATCCATACGATTCGTTCGATCCGGTCGTGCAGTTCATCCAGCAAGCCGCCGAAGACCCGCAGGTGCTGGCGATCAAGCAGACGCTGTACCGCACCTCCGGCACTTCACCGGTCGTCTCGGCGCTCGTGCAGGCGGCCGAAAACGGGAAACAAGTCGCCGCCCTCATCGAGCTCAAGGCTCGCTTCGACGAACAGAACAACATCCAGTGGGCGCGCAACTTGGAGCGCGTCGGGGCGCACGTCGTCTACGGTTTCCCCGGCCTCAAGGTGCACGCAAAAGTGACGCTCGTGGTGCGTGATGAGCCCGACGGCATCCGCCGCTACCTTCACTTGGGCACCGGGAACTACAACGAGAAGACGGCGCGCATCTACACCGACCTCTCGCTCTTCACGTGCCGTCCGGAGCTGGGCGCCGATGCGACGCACCTCTTCAACTCGCTCACGGGCTTTTCCAAGGAGACGAAGTACCGCGATCTGCTCGTAGCGCCGCGCACCTTGCGTCCGAGCCTCCTGCGCTTGATCGAGCGCGAGACTGAGCACGCGCTTGCGGGGCGTCCCAGCGGCATCACGGCGAAGCTCAATGCCATCAGCGATGCGGGGATGGTACGTGCGCTTTACCGCGCTTCGCAAGCCGGCGTCCCGATCGAGTTGATCGTGCGCGGCATGTGCGAGTTGCGTCCCGGCATCCCCGGGGTGAGCGAGACGATCCGCGTGCGCAGCATCGTCGGCCGCTTCCTCGAACACTCGCGAATCTTCATCTTCACCAACGGCGGCAAGCGCGAAGTCTATGCCGGAAGCGCCGACTGGATGGGGCGCAATTTGGATCGCCGCGTCGAGACGATCTTCCCGGTTCTCGACGAAGCGATCGCCGCGAAGATCTGCTGGATCGTCGACGTCCTCCTCGCCGACAACACCAAAGCGCGCTTCTTGAATTCCGACGGCACCTACACGTGCCGCGTCCCCGCACCGGACGAGCCCGTCAGCGACGCCCAACGCGCCTTCCTCGAAGCCATCGAGATTTTGCAGCAGCCGAATTAAAGCGTTTTGGAGTAGCGCAGGCTTTCCGGCGCGCTGTCATCCACGAGAGAGAAATGCAGCCTTGTCAGTAGGCGCAGTGACGGCTCGTTCCGAGCGTCGACAGTGGCCTGGAACTCTCGTACTCCGTAGTCTTGCTCGAGGATGACCAACATCTCGGTAACGGCGCGCGTGGCAATTGCGCGGGACTGATGCTTGCGGCCAATGACATAGGCGATCTGCGCTATCTCGCCCGTTACAGTCGCTTGCACGAAGCCGGTTGCACGATCGGCGACCATCACGACCCAGTTGAGCCACGCTTGCGAGCCGTCGGGAGAGCGCCGGGTTTCGAGGTGGCGAAACCGCGCGGCGAGCGCCGCTTGCGAGGCGGGAGGTTCCCCGTCGCAATACCGCCAGAGTTCCGGGTCGCGCAGGAGCGCAAAGAGTGTGGCGGCGTGCGTTTCGCGTAGCAGCTCGAGTCGCAGATCGTTGCTCATGCCGGAGAGACGGTGAGAACGACTTTGCCGAATTGCGCGGAATCCGCTAGCCGCTGCATCGCTGCGGCGGCTTCTTCCAGCGGGAAGATACGGTCGATCACCGGGCGCAAACCGTTCTCGAAGAGCTGGAGCATCGCCCTGAAATCCGCCGGGCTTCCCATCGACGTGCCTAGGATCGTGAGGTGCTTCCAGAAGATCGCGTACGGACGAATCGTTGCGTCGCCGGTCGTTCCGCCATAGATGACGATGCGTGCGCTCGGTGCGGCGAGGTCGATCGCGCGCGCGAGCGTTTCGCCGCCGCTACTGTCGATGATCAGCGTTGGGCCGTCGTTGCCGCAAACCGCACGGACCGCTTTGTGCCAGTCTGGCGTGCGTTTGTAGTTGACGCCGGCATCGGCACCGAGCGCGCGGGCGCGTTCGAGTTTTTCGTCGCTTCCCGAGGTGACGATCACGCGCGCACCAGCGTGCTTGGCGAAGAGCAACGCGAACGTCTGCACGCCGCTTCCGACGCCGGTAATGAGCACCGTGTCGTGCGCGCTGATCTGCCCGCGGGTGAAGACCGCCCGATACGCCGTCAAGGCCGCCAGTGGAAGCGCCGCCGCTTCCTCTACCGTAAGATGAAGGGGACGACGATAGACGTTTTGCGCCGGCACGACGACGTAGTTTGCGAACGTGCCGTCGTCCGGCATGCCGAGAATCCGTCCGCCGCCGAAGGCGTGCATCTCGTGCGGGTCGTCGCTCCAGTTGAGCTGCGGGTCGATGACGACCGGCGTCCCGACCGGCGGACCGGTCACGCCGGGGCCGAGCTGGGCGATGCTGCCGGCGCCGTCGGCCCCGAGCGTGCACGGGAGCCGCACGTTGGGATAGCGGCCTTGCGCGATGAAGAGGTCGCGCCGGTTCAGGGCGGCGCACGTGATCTTCACGAGCGTCTGGCCCGGCCCCGGGGTCGGATCAGCGATCGTCTCGAGACGCAGGCCGGCGGGGCCGTCGCACGCGTGCAGCCGTACGGCGTTCATCCCGCCAGCATACGTGTCGTCCGCGGTGCGCCCTCCCGCGGGCGCATGGGTGCGCAGTGGCGAATCGGCCGGTGATGAGACAGTTCAGAGAGATGGGCGGGGCGCTGGCGCCGCTGTTCGACCCGTTGCCGCTCGTGCAAGCCTCGAAGATCCGCTTCGGCAAGCTGCGCATCACCGGCGTGCCGGCGATTCTTCTCGGGGCGGCGGCGATCGTCGCGGCCGCGGGTGTTGCTCGGGCGCTCCCGGTGGCGCCAGACACGATTCGTGAGGCACGCCAGCTCATGGAGTCGGCGCGCGCTGCACGCCAGCCACTTCAGTCGTAGGCGAATCGCGCAAGCGGCCGCATCCTTCGAGACGATGATCGACGACCAAGGGATGACCTCCCTCATCCGTGCGACCTTGCCGGACGCCCACGTGCAGGTCTGGGACCTCACCGGCACCATGGACCATCTTCGCGTGTTGGTGAAATCGAAGGCGTTTGCCGGAAAGTCGCTGCTCGACCGCCATCGGATGGTCGAGCAGGCGGTGCGCGAGGCGCGCGCCGACGGGCGCTTGCACGCGCTCGAAATCCGTACTGAAGTCTTGGAGTAGCACAACGATGTCAGATGCGATCCGCAACGAAATCGAAAAGGAAATCGCCGACAACACGATCTTGGTGTACGGCAAGGGGACCAAGGAGATGCCGCGCTGCGGCTTCACGCTCGAGACGATCGAATTTTTCAATCGCTTCGGCTACCCGTTTGCCGTCATCGACGTCCTCGAAAATCCCGCCAAACGCGAGGCGCTCTCACAGTTGACCAACTGGCCGACGTTGCCCAAAGTCTTCATCGGCGGCAAGTTTTACGGAGACACCGATATTCTTGGACCGATGGACGAGAGCGGAGAGCTGCGCACCGTCTTGACCGAAGCATTCGGCGGCGTCGCACCGCAGCAGCCCGAGGTCATCAAGCTCCACTAGGCGGTGCGCTACTGGCTCTTCAAGAGCGAGCCGCAAACCTACGGCTTCGACCGTCTTCGTGAACAGGGGCGCACCGAGTGGAGCGGCGTGCGCAACTACCAGGCGCGCAACAACATGCTGGAGATGCGCACCGGCGATCTCGGCTTCTTCTATCATAGCAGTACGGCGGTCCCCGGGATCGCCGGCATCTGTAAGGTCGTGCGAGAGGCCTATCCCGACTTCACGGCTTGGGACAAGGCCGGCGAATACTACGATCCCAAGTCGACGGAGCGCAAACCAATTTGGATGATGGTCGATGTCGCCTTCGAACGTGACTTGCCCCGCTTCGTCACGCTCGCCGAGTTGCGCGCCAACGCGTGGCTCGACGGCATGGTGCTCCTCAAACGCGGCTCGCGTCTCTCCGTGCAGCCGGTAACCGCCGCCGAGTGGGAACTCATCGAGCGACTCGCGCAAATCCCGGCGCCGCTTTCATAAGACGACGCGGAAACTCGCAGCTTCACTACTTGGATCAAGACGGCGCATCCAATTCGTACACACGAATATCGAGTGGAGCGTCGAGGGCAAGTTCGGCCGAAAGCAAGGCACGTTCTTGCGCTGTTGCGGCGCGATCGAGCGAACGTTCTCGCACGCGTCCGTCCTGCTCGAGCGCAATGAGGTGCGCGAGTATCTGACGCGCCGCGGCCGGTCGCAAAACCGGCGTCAGCTCGGGATACATCTTCGCGACGAGTTGCGCAATCGTCTGTGGCCCCGTCGCGAGCTGCGCGATCACTTGTGCTTCGCGCGCGAGCCGGTGCGCGAGGTACGCGTCGAGTTTGGCGCGCGGTGCGTCGACTGGATCGCCGTGTCCACCGTAAATGCGCTGCGCCTCGGGAAAGTTGTCGCGCAGCCGGCGCAGCGTCTGCAGATACGCGCGCATCTCTCCGTCCGGCGGCGCGATGAGGACGGTCCCTTCGCCGATGACGGTGTCGCCGGTGAAGAGCGCTGCCTCACCCGGGAACCAAAAGACCAGATGATCACGCGCGTGACCGGGCGCATCGACGGCGCACAAGACGACGTCTTCGATCGCAACCTCCTCACCGTCGTGCAACGTCACGTCGTGAGGAAATGGCGCGTTCGCGTGTGCATAGACCGGTGCGCCGGTTCGCTGTGCGAGCGGCTGCGCTGCCGGTGCGTGATCGGGATGGCCGTGCGTCACCAGGATGGCCGCGATGCGCACATCACGCGCTTGCGCCGCTGCGAGAATTGCGGCGACGTGTCGTTCGATGAAGGGGCCGGGGTCGATCACGATCGCCGCACCGTGGCCCGCCTCGAGGAGGTACGTGTTGGTGCCGGTGAGCGTCATCGCGGAGGGATTGGGGGCGCGGATCGCAACGACGCGTGAGGCCTTCACGAGCGCACGCATTCCCTTGGCGCCGCGAGCGCACCCTTGCGGCGGAACCCCTCGGGGTGCGCTCGCGTTCTGGCGAGTATGAAGGCTCGGCTCATCCTCTTCACTGCGGCCCTCCTGGCGATCGGAACCAGCTTCCCCGCCGCGGCTGATCCGTCGCCTCCCGCGCAGCTTCCGGCGATTCCGCCAAGTGTGCTCGACAATCCCTATGTGCAGAGCGTCATCAATGCGTTGCGCGGCGTTCTGCAGACCACGAACGGGAACGCCGCCTTTGGGAGAGTGACGTATTTCAAGCACTTCGAGATGCAGGTACAGACGGCGCCGAGCGTCTACCGCGAGATTCACCTTCACCAAGGTACGGTCATCAATCCGCGCGGCGCGACGCTGTCACCGGGAATGACCGTCTCCGTGCACGGTGCGGCGCAAGGCGACGGATCGCTCAACGCCGACGAGATCGACGTCCGCTAACGCCATGCGAGCATCGGTCGGCGCTGACAGTATCGGACCGCTGACCGATGCGCTGCTCGAAGAGCTCGCGCGGCGAGGATACGAGATCGCGCGGCATGGTGCGCTGGCGGACGGCTCATGTGCTTGGGCCTCCATCGGCCGCGCCGTTGCGCACGACGTCGTCGAAGGTCGCGCCGACGTCGGCATCGTCTGCTGCTGGACGGGGACGGGTATCTCGATGGCCGCAAATAAGGTCCGCGGCGCGCGCGCAGCCCTCTGTGCCGATGCACCGACGGCGGCGGGCGCCCGCCGTTGGAACGACGCGAACATCCTCGCGCTCAGCTTGCGGGCAACGTCGGCGCCCGTCGGCTTGGAGATCCTCGAGGCGTTCTTAGGGACACAGGTCAGCGAGCAAACCGACGAGCGTGCCGAGATCGACGACATCGAGGGCACGAGCTCCCCGGCGGTCCACTAGCCGGGCCGTCCCCAGGAGCGCCTTCTCCCGGGCGGCCGTTTCGGGCTTGCGAGGCGGAGGCGTACGGGCCGGCGGCGCAAAGCAGAGGGTTGTGACCTCGATACTCAATCCTTGGTGAGGACTTGCTGGGTACGCAGAGCCGAGGCCGGCCTCATCTTCATCGCTTCGTTCGTGCTCGCGGCGCTCGTGATCCGCTACAAGTGGCACGTCGAGGCGGCGCTGATTACGATCGGTCCGTGGGCGTACCCGCTGGCAATTGCACTCTTTGCGCTGGTAGCATCGGCCCCGTTTTCAGTTACCGATGCGTTAGCAATCATGAATGGGGTGATCTTCGGCCCGGTCCTCGGCTCCATCGTGAACGCGATCGGGATCGTTTTTGCCGCAGTGATGGGCTATGCTTTGGCGAAACGTACGGCACATCTGCTCGATCTCGATAAGCAGATCGAGCGCCTACCCTCCTGGATAAGGCGGTTCCGCGTCGGCTCTCCCGCGTTCTTACTCTCGGTACGTGTGATCCCCGGGCTGGGGGGAACACTGGCGACCCAGTCTGCGGCGGCTTTTCGCGTGCCGCTGTTCGTGCATGTGTGGACGATGTGCGTGGTCGCGATCCCGGTCTGCACCATCCTCGCCATCTTCGGCGACCGCGCCTCGGCGGCGGTGCACGATTACTATGAGGCGTATTACCGTGCGCACCGCCCGCACGTGCACATGCGCATGCCCCACATGCACGTTCATATCCCCGAGCGCCTGCTTCATTTTTTCCGCCATTCGCCCAGCCCCGATGAGCCCACGCCGTGAACGTCGCGATCGTTGAGACCTCCGAGCAACAGGGAGCGTTGATCGCCGCCGTGGAGCGGGCAGAGCGGATCGCGCTCGACACGGAGTTCCACGCCGAGCGTTCCTACGCCGCGCGGCTCATGGTCTTGCAGCTGGTCGTAGGGGAAGACGTCTTTATCGTCGACCCGCTCAAGCTGCGCGACTTAGCTCCGCTGGCGCAGGCGCTGGCTTCGCGTACGATCGTGGGCCACGCGCTTCAAAGTGACCTGCGCATCTTCGCCGATCGCTTCGATGTTTTGCCGCGCGCAGCGTTCGATACGCAGTTGGCAGCGGCATTCTGCGGTTACGGTGTGGCGATCTCGCTGGCCGATCTGGTGCACGACCTCGTGCACGTGCGTCTGCGCAAATCCCAGACGGTCAGCGATTGGAGCACCCGGCCGTTCACCGACCAACAGATCGAATACCTGGTGGACGACGTGCGCCATCTCTTCACGCTCGAAGATCAACTGCGTGCCAAGCTCGTCGCGCTCGGGCGCCTCGAATGGTTCGAAGAGGAGGCCCGCCCGCTCGTCGATCTCGCGCGCTACCGCCCCGACCCCGAACGTGTCTACATGCGCATCCCCGGGGCGCTGCGCATGACGCGCCGTGAGCTCGGGATATTGCGTGAACTCGCGCAACTGCGCGACGAGCTCGCGCGCGAACGTGACGTTCCCCCCAAGTACATCATTCCCGACGACGTGATGAGCGGCATCGTGCACATCCGCCCTCGTACCAAAGACGAACTCAGTCAGTTGCGCCGCCTCGACGCCGGTCTGCGTAAGGCGTTCGGCGAGCGCATCGTGGAGGCAGTCGCCGCCGGCGTCGCGCTCGACGAGAACAGCCTCCCCGCCAAACCGTCGCGTCCACCGGGCGCTGATCGCGAGGCGATCGTCTCCTGCTTGAACGTCCTGGTCAACGCGATCGCGACCGAACACGATATCCCGCCGTCGATGCTCTCGCCACGCGCCGCGCTCGAACGTCTCGCCCGCGAGCTCCCGGAATCGGCGGAGGAAGTCGCGCGCGTCTTGGAAGCCAGCCCATGGCGCGCACACCTGGTCGCAGAGCCCCTCGCCGAGTTGCTCCGTGGCGACGTCGCACTCGCAATCAGCGGTGCCCGGGCGGGCACCCCGCGCGTTCGCCGCGTGGACCTTCACCCCAACTCAAAGGCGCACGCGAAAACCGAACCATAGCTGTCCGCATGGGCGCGCGGGCGCGGGAGAGAAGGCTCCGGGGCCATGACGCACCCCGATAGCTTCTCAGCACGCGCCACGCTCGATGTCGGTGGCCGTTCGTACACGATCTTCCAGCTCGATGCGCTCGAACGAGCGGGATTTTCGGGGGTGGCTCGTCTGCCGTTCTCGCTGAAGATTCTGCTGGAGAACCTGCTGCGATTCGAGGACGCGCGGAGCGTGCGCAAGGACGACATCGCGGCGCTTGCCGGGTGGAAGGGCGATTCGTCGGCGGATCGCGAGATCGCGTTTCGGCCGGCTCGCGTCCTTCTCCAAGATTTCACCGGCGTTCCGGCGGTCGTCGATCTCGCAGCGATGCGCGATGCGATGGCGGAGATGGGCGGCGACCCCAAGCGGATCAACCCGTTGCAGCCGGTGGAACTGGTGATCGACCACTCAGTGCAGGTCGACCGGTTCGCCACGCCCGATGCCTTTCGCATCAACGCTCAACTCGAATTCGAGCGCAACAGCGAGCGGTATGCGTTTCTGAAGTGGGGCCAAGGGGCGCTCGACAACTTTCGGGCCGTTCCGCCCGACACCGGGATCGTCCATCAAGTCAACATCGAATTTCTCGCGCGCGTCGTCTTCGGCGCCGGCGGAGCCGGCGTCACCGCGGACGCAGCGGGCGTCGCGTATCCGGATTCGGTCGTCGGGACCGACTCGCACACCACGATGGTCAACGGCTTGGGCGTTTTGGCTTGGGGCGTGGGCGGAATCGAGGCGGAGGCGGCGATGCTCGGGCAGCCGGTGACGATGCTCATTCCGAGCGTCGTCGGCGTGCGCGTGAGTGGCCGTCTGAACGAAGGCGTGACCTCGACCGATCTCGTCCTCACCATCACCGAGATGCTGCGCAAGCGCGGCGTCGTCGGTGCCTTCGTGGAGTTCTTCGGTAGCGGCCTCTCCACGCTCGGCGTTGCCGACCGCACGACGATCGGGAATATGTCACCGGAATACGGCTCGACGATCGCGATCTTTCCGATCGACGCGCAGACCCTCGACTACCTGCGCCTCACCGGCCGCAGCAAAGAGCAGATCGATCTGGTGGAGGCCTATGCAAAGGCCCAAGGGCTTTTCCGCACCGATGCATCGCCGGATCCCATCTTCAGTGATGTCCTTGAGATCGATCTTGGTTCGGTGGAACCGACACTTGCCGGCCCGCGGCGGCCGCAAGATCGCGTGACCCTCTCGCACGTGAAGCCGGCTTTCGAGACGGCGCTCCACGAGTGGCAGGCCGCGCGCGACAGCAACGGCAGCGCAAGCTACGCCGTCGGCCGGCTCGAAAACGAAGGCGGCGGAGGAACGGCGGTTGCGGCGCGGCCGGAGACCAAACTCAGTGACGGTGCAGTCGTCATTGCGGCGATCACGTCGTGTACGAATACCTCCAATCCCGCCGTGATGATCGGTGCGGGCCTGTTGGCACGCAAAGCGGTGGAACGCGGCCTGCGGACGCGCCCGTGGGTGAAGACCAGCCTTGCGCCGGGTTCCAAAGTCGTGACCGATTATCTCGAAAAGGCTGGGCTCACGCCGTATCTCGATCAACTCGGATTCAATCTGGTCGGCTACGGCTGCACGACCTGCATCGGCAATAGCGGCCCACTCCCCGAAGACGTTGAGCGCGCCGTCGCCGAACACGACATGATCGTTGCCGCCGTCCTCTCCGGCAATCGCAACTTCGAAGGCCGCATCCATCCGCAGGTGCGTGCGAACTATCTCGCCTCGCCGCCGCTGGTCGTAGCATACGCGCTTGCGGGGCGGATGGATATCGACCTCACCCGCGATCCGCTCTGTTACGATACCGCCGGTGCGCCGGTGTATCTGCGCGAGATCTGGCCTTCGAACCAAGAGATTGCCACCGTGATCGGCGAGGCAGTGAACGAATCGATGTTCCGCCTGCGCTACGGCGACGTCTTCTCCGGCGACGAGGCATGGCAAGCGATGCCGGTTCCCACAGGCGAGCGCTACGCTTGGGACCCGTCCTCCGAATACGTGAAGCGGCCGCCGTATTTCGACGGCATGCCGAAGGATCCGATCGCGCCGACCGACATCACCGAGGCGCGCGTTCTTGCGGTGCTCGGCGACAGCGTGACGACCGACCACATCTCACCTGCCGGCTCGATCTCCAAGAACAGCCCCGCCGCCAAATACCTGATCGAGCACGGCGTGAAGCCGCAGGACTTCAATTCCTACGGCGCACGGCGCGGCAATCACGAAGTAATGGTGCGCGGAACGTTCGCCAACGTCCGGCTGCGCAACGCGCTGGTCCCCGGCGTGGAAGGTGGCGTGACACGCTATCTGCCCGAGGGTCTGCAGATGTCGATCTTCGAGGCGGCCGAGCGGTACAAGGCGGATAAGACGCCGCTCATCATTTTGGCCGGCAAAGAATATGGCTCGGGTTCGTCGCGCGATTGGGCGGCGAAGGGACCGATGCTGCTCGGCATTCGCGCCGTCATCGCCGAATCGTTCGAGCGCATCCATCGCAGCAACCTCATCGGCATGGGGATTTTGCCGCTGGAATACACGCACGGCGAGAACCGCTCAACCCTCGGTCTGTGCGGCGAAGAGATCTACGACATCGTCGGCTTGAACGAGCGCATCACGCCACGTAGCACGCTGCAGGTGCAAGCCTCCGACCCGGCCTCACGGGCCCAGAAGACGTTCACGGTGACCGTCCGCATCGACACGCCCGACGAGGCCGAATACTTCCGCCATGGCGGAATTTTGCAATACGTCCTGCGCCAGTTGCGAGACAAATAGCTTCCAGCAGCTCGGTTGGTAGGACTGCCGAGAACGCGCTGGCCGTTGCGCGCACGGTCTGACCCAGGGTAGAGCATACACGCCGGAGATGAACGAAACATTAACAGGCGGCTCACGCAAGCGATTGTTCACGCTCGTTTTCTCACTCAGAAATTAATGCGTGTTACGTCGTACCTAACACGAATTTAACGCTGCGCCCGTATGCTGAGGCGGTACCTGTAGGAGGGTATCGTTTTGCGCATGTCACCGCAATCTGCTGTCGCGTCCGTCGCGATGGCGCTGTCGATTGTTTCGGGCATGGTGTCGCCCGCGTTCTCATACACCGTCGGCGGGCCGCCACAAGGGCCGGCGTTCGTGCCGGACGGCCAGTTCATCACCGCGACCGTTACGCCCGGTTCGGTCTTTCAACCGCTGAGCACCGGCCTTCGTGCCGACGGCACGGCGAATGCTGCTGAAGCCGTCACGACGGCCCTCAGCCCCGACGGAACCCGTCTTTTGGTCTTGACCAGCGGATATAACGAAAATTTTTATACCGAGACCGGGACGCCGATCATCTATCCGGTGCTCGATCCGACGACGGGTCTGCCGACGACCACGACGACGCCGAAGGCTGAATGGGTCTTCGTCTTCGACGTCACGAAGGGCATTCCGCAGAAGCTTCAGCAGATCAACATTCCCGACACCTACGATGGTCTGGCATGGGATCCCAACGGCGGACGTTTCTACGTCTCCGGCGGCGGCGACGACCGAATCTACGCGTTCAAGCTTTCGAACGATCAGTACGTCCCCGACGCTCCTTTCATCTTACTCGATCACAACAGCAACCAGACGGCGCCCTTTCCGAATCACGACGGCGGTCTGCTCAAGAACACGGCTGCAAATGCTGCTGCGGGTGGTGCGCTGGCGACCGGTGCGGTCGTTGCCAATATCGCGTTGAGCAAGGACGGCACGCAGATCTTCGCGGCCAATCTCGAAGACGATTCGCTCTCGTATGCGAGCACGGTGACGCGCACGCTCATTGGCGACACGCACTTCAACGTCCCGGGCGCAAATCGCGCCGTCGGGGAGTATCCGTACGACGTCGCCGTCGTCAGCGGTCCCCACGGTAAGGCGGCGAAGGTCTACGTGACCAGCCAGCGCGACGATCAAGTCGTCGCCGTCTATCCCAACGGCCGCCAAGCGGTGATCCCCGTCGGCGGCGGACCGAACCACATGCTGCTCACGCCCGATCAGAGCAGGCTGTGGGTCAGCAACGGCAACACGGCGACCTTGAGCTTGATCAACGTTGCCACCGATCAAGTGGTCGGCACCATCAACCTCAACCGTCCCGGCTATCCGTATCTCGGCGCGAACCCGAACTCGCTTGCGCTGAGCCCCGATGGCCGGACACTCTACGTGACCCTCGGCGGCGAAAACGCCGTTGCCGTCGTCGACACGACGACCGGCGCCGTGCGCGGTCGTATTCCCACCGGCTGGGATCCCAATTCGGTGACCGTCTCGGCCAACGGTCAGTATCTCTACGTCGTCAACGGCAAAGCCAACGCCGGCCCGAATCCCGGCAACGCCGACGGACAGAACACCGCCGGTGGTCTGGCGACCAACACGACCTACGAGAACGAGTACGGCTGGGCGCTCGAGAAAGCGGGTCTGCTCACGATTCCGCTTCCCATTCCCGGCTACGTGCTCAGTGCGCTCTCGCACCAAGTCGACCTCAACAACGGCTTCGTGCCGCATGGAATCTCGCCGTTGATGGCGTTTCTACACACCAAGATCAAGCACGTGATCTACATCGTCAACGAGAACCGCACGTACGATCAGGTGCTGGGCGATCTCGCCGGCGGAAACGGCTCACCGCTGCTCAACCTCTTTCCGCAGGCCGTCGGTCCCAACCATCACGCGTTCGCCTCCACCTTTGGCATCCTCGACAACTACTTCGATCCCGGCGAGTCGAGCGGCGTGGGTTGGAATTGGTCGATGGAAGGCTACGACACCGACTTCGTCGAGCGCCATCAATCCGTCGACTACGGGAACGGCGGCAACGAAGGTCTCACCTACGATTACCAAGGCACCAACCGGAACCTCGATGTCTCGCTTCCGGAATACAGCGCGATGCCGAGCTTCTTCAGCGAACGTCTGACGACGCTGCTCGATCCGACGGGGAGCTCGAACATTCTCCCGGGGCCGAAGGACGTCGGTGCGCCGTATGGCGCGAACAACGAGAGTCCCGGAGCTATCGGCGGCTACATCTTTGACTCCGTGCTGCGTGCCGGCGGTACCATTCGCAACTACGGATGGCAGACCGACCAGACCGCCTACGGCTCGGGGTTGCCGTACGATCCCGCGCTGATCCGGTATCCCTACCAAAATCACGTCCCGCAGTCGCCTCCCGAAGATGCGGCACTGCACGGCAACTCCGACATCTACTATCGCGGCTTCGACCAGCGCTATCCGGACAAGTTCCGTATCGAAGAGTGGCAGCGCGAGTACAACCTCTACGAGCAGAACGGGAACCTCCCGACCCTCGAGATGTTGACCGTCCCGCACGACCATTTCGGCGACTTCAGCACGGCAATTGAAGGCCTCAACACGCCGACGCTCCAGTTCGCGGACAACGACTACGCGCTGGGCGAACTCGTGCAGACCGTCACGCAATCCAAAGATTGGGCCGACACGGCGATCTTCATCGTCGAAGACGACTCGCAAAACGGCCCCGATCACGTGGACTCGCATCGCTCGACGGCCTTCGTGATCTCGGCCTACAACAAGCGCAACACGGCGATTCATACTCCCTACACCACCGAGAACGTCCTACGGACGATCGAGGTCTTGCTCGGAATTGCGCCGACGAGCTTCCACGACGCGAACGCTGCCACGATGGACGATCTCTTCACGACGACGCCCAACTTGACGGCTTACACGCCGATCGTGCCGGGCGTCCTCTGCGCAGCGCCGGTCGCACCCGATCTCGTCGGCAGCGCCTGCACGACGGGCCCGGTCTCTGCCTTGGTTCACCAAAAACACGACGGCCGCTGGTGGGCGCAGCACACGCTCGGGTACGATTTCAGCGTCCCCGATAAGATCGACCCCGCCGCCTTCAATCGCTTGTTGTGGCTCGGTATCAAAGGTGACGTCCCGATGCCCGATGCCGTCAGTAAAGCGAAATCCACACCCGACAACGACTAATCCGGTATACGCCGTGTAGCCGTGGCGGCAGACTCCCGAGGCGTGACCGAACGTCACGCCTCGGGAGTCTTTTTGCCGAAGTTTCTTCTCGAGTTCGCAAAGTGGGAGCGGTATGACACGATTCCGAGCTGCCGGCTCGACCATCATGAGCGGGATCCTGGTAGGGCTGTTCGTGATCAGTGCGACCATCGCTGCGAGCGCGGCGGTGTTGCTCAACGTGCACGCCGATATCGCCGACGGTCGTGCCGCGCACGCGCAGCTCACCTTCGACAGCGGCGTGCCCGAATATCGCGTGTACGGCAACGGAACCAGCGATGTCTCGTTGCTGCTCGTCGATACGAGCCGTCCGCCGAATTTGGCAACCTCGATCTCCGGCAGCGATTCGCTCAAGAGCATCTCCGTCGAGGCGGTGGGCGATAACGTCGAAGTTACGTTTCACGAGTCAGGTCCGGCGAAGGTCACCACGGCACTGGGAAGTGGCCAGAGCCTGGTTGCCACGATCGTTGCGAGCGCGCAACCGACCCCGCCGGCGTTCGGCGCCGTCCCGGTCACCTTGGGCGGCGGCGAGGCGACGCCCGCGCCTGTCGCCTCCGGCGATATGGTGGTCGTGCCACTCAAGTATGCCGACGTAAGTGAAGTCGTCGGCCTCCTCGTGCCGGGCCAGCAGATCCCGTCGAACGACACCTTCACCCCGCAAGTCCAAAGCTTCGGCACCGGCGGCCTCGGCTCGGGCGGTTTCGGCGGAATCGGAGGTATCAATCAACCGCTCTCCGGCGCAAGCGGCGCCTTCGCGCCGGGCGTTGGCGGCACTGGTAGCGGCTCCTCACTCGGCCAGGAGATCAACGAAAACATCGGCATCGATCGGCGTCTCAACGCCATCATCCTCACCGGCACGCCCGACGTCATCGCCTCCCTCGAGGAGAAGATCGCCAAGATCGACATCCCGCTGCCCAGCGTCGTGCTCGAGACGCAGGTGGTGGAACTGACCGACTCCGCTGCACACGATATCGGCCTCGATTTCACCAACAACGGCGGCCCCTCGATCTCGGCGACCTATTCGATCAAGAGCCTCGCCACCGGGCAAGGATCGGTCAGCCTGCAAGCTGCGGTCTATGCCGAGATCCAAAAAGGCGAAGGCGAAGTCATCGCCCGGCCGCGCGTGGTGGCGCAGAGCGGAGGCACCGCACAGATCGTCACGGGCGACGCCCTTCCGATCGTAACGTCGATCGCCGTCTCCGGCGTCAACGCCGTCTCGCAGCAGGTGCAGTACGTCAACGTCGGCGTGAGCCTGCAGATCGCGCCGCGCATCAGTTCCGACGGCTACGTCACCTCGCACATCTTCTCAGAAGTCTCCAGCGTGACCGGCTACCAGCAGGGATACCCGACCTTGAGCCAGCGCGAAGCGACGACGGCGGCGACGGTCAAGGATGGCGAGGCGTTCGTCATCGGCGGCCTCTTGCAACAGAACGATCTGCGCAACTTGGCAAAGGTGCCGGGTATCGGCGATCTCCCATTGATCGGCGGCCTCTTTCGCGTGCGCCACGATCAGTCGGCCTCCGACAACTTGTACATCATCGTCGTACCGCACATCCTGACCGACGGAAGCCCCGTCCCGCCCGGCATCTCCCGGCTGCGCGATAGCCTCTGACGCCCGGGCCGGTCGCGAGGGCGGAATGAGCCGCAGGGGTCTTGAAGCCCGGTCGGACGACGGGAGCCTCGGGAACGGGGCTGAGAGGGCCGCTACAGCCGGAGCGCACGATGTGCACAGGCAACCGCGCCGACCGTACACCTGATCCGGGTAATGCCGGCGGAGGGACGCTTCGCCGACGCATACCGCAAAGTGAGTGCGACATGGCGAACTCGACGATTCCAAGTAACGACACGATCAGCCGCGATCCGTTCCCGGGGTCGTCGAAGATTTACGTCTCGGGCGACGATCCGAGCATCCGTGTGCCGATGCGGGCGATCACGCTCTCGACCGGCGAGACGCATACGGTCTACGATACGAGCGGCCCCTACACCGATCTCGACATCGCGCTCGACGTGCGCGCGGGAATCGCGGCGCCGCGTACACCGTGGATCGCCGCGCGCGCGGATACGATCGAACTCGCCCGCGCTTCGTCGCTGTACCGTCTTGGCCGCGAGGCGATGCCCGAACTCGACGCCATCCGCTTTCGCCCGACGCGCAAGACGCGTACCGCGAAGCCCGGCGCAAACGTCACGCAGATGCACTACGCGCGCCGCGGTGAGATCACGGCCGAAATGGAATTCGTGGCGATTCGTGAGGGCGTGCGGCCGGAGTTCGTGCGCGATGAGGTCGCGCGCGGGCGAGCGATCATCCCGGCCAACGTCAACCACCCCGAGCTCGAACCCGTCATCATCGGGCGCAACTTCCTGGTGAAGATCAACGCCAACATCGGCAACTCCGCCGTCGCCTCGTCGATCGAAGAAGAGGTGGAGAAGATGGTGTGGTCGATCCGGTGGGGAGCCGACACCGTGATGGATCTCTCCACCGGAGCCAACATCCACGAGACGCGTGAGTGGATCTTGCGCAATGCCCCCGTTCCGATCGGAACGGTGCCGATCTACCAAGCTCTCGAAAAGGTCGACGGGAAGGCGGAAGAGCTGACCTGGGAGATCTACCGCGACACGCTGATCGAGCAGGCAGAACAAGGCGTCGACTACTTTACGATTCACGCCGGCGTCCTGCTACGCTACATTCCGTTGACGGCACGCCGGGTGACGGGCATCGTCTCGCGCGGCGGCTCGATTTTGGCCAAATGGTGCCTCGCGCACCACCGCGAGAACTTCCTCTATACGCACTTCGAAGAGATCTGCGAGATCATGAAGGCGTACGACATCTCGTTCTCACTCGGCGACGGGCTGCGCCCCGGCTGCCTCGCCGACGCCAACGACGAGGCGCAGTTCGGCGAACTCGCGACCTTGGGAGAACTCACGCAGGTCGCATGGAAGCACGACGTCCAGACGATGATCGAAGGCCCCGGCCACGTGCCGATGCACCTGATCAAGGAAAACATGGACCGCCAGCTCGAGGTCTGCAAAGAGGCCCCGTTTTATACGCTGGGGCCGCTCACGACCGACATCGCGCCCGGTTACGACCACATCACCAGCGCCATCGGCGCGGCGATGATCGGCTGGTACGGCACGGCGATGCTCTGCTACGTGACACCGAAAGAACATCTCGGATTGCCCGACAAGCAGGACGTCAAAGACGGTGTGATCGCCTACAAGATCGCCGCGCACGCGGCCGATGTCGCCAAGGGCCATCCCCACGCTCGCCACTGGGACGACGTGCTCTCCAAAGCGCGCTTCGAGTTCCGCTGGGAAGATCAATTCAAGCTCGCGCTCGATCCGCAGACCGCGCGCAGCTTCCACGACGAGACCTTACCCGCTCAGGGTGCGAAGGTCGCGCACTTCTGCTCGATGTGCGGACCGCACTTCTGCTCGATGAAGATCACGCAAGAGGTGCGCGAGTTCGCCGAACGCGGCATGGAAGAAAAATCCAAAGAGTTCGCCGACCTCGGCGGTGATATCTACGTGCGCGCGTAGCGCGCGATGACCGCGGCGTGCTGCGGGTACGCCGCGGTGAGGATCGCGCGCGTCGCGAGATGGAAGTCGGCGAATTCGAATCCCGGCGCGACGTTGCAGCCCACCAGCGCATAGCCGCTTTCATCTGCAACGTGCGCGGCGAAGTGAGCGTTCAGCGCAATCGTCGTCTGCCACGGTCCGTGTGCACTCAGCGTTCGCGTGGAGAGATTGCCCGCCGGATCGATAATGGTGAGCGTTAGCGGCGAGCCGCAGTAGAAGTGCCACGTCTCATCTGCATCCAGACGATGCCAATTCGAAAACGAGCCGCCGTCGAGCAGATAGTAAATGCTCGTCATCGCGCTGCGCTGTGCACCCGCTGCGCTGATGACGTAACTTGAACTCCGAAAGACTTCGCGGTAGTAGCCGCCCTCGGGATGCACGTGGAGTTGGAGTTCCTCGATGAGTCGGATGGCCTCGGCATGCATGCCGCGCGCTTCGGCCGTTCTTTACGTTTTGCTTGCGTAAAGTTTACAGAATCACCCCGGTGGCCGGTCGGGAGCTTGCACCGGTGGACGATATTCGTACCAGGCACCACCAGGCAAGGAGGCCACCCGTGCAAGAGATCGCCGAACTCGAAGAGACCATCGCCGCCAAAGAGCTCGAGGAGCAACGCCTGGCCGCGCGCCGGCGTGAGTTGGAGAGCCGCCTGGCGAATCTGCTAGGTAAGCCGCAGCACTTCGCCGCCTAACCCCTCCGAGATACCCCATCGGCTTAGGCCGTTTTACACGGGTGCGCAGCGGGTTAGCTAGCGGCGCCGCGGTCCGATCCGGCGTATGATGGCGAAATGGATGTCTCCCGCTCGTTCCTGTGGCCGCTGCTCAGCGGCGTCATTGCGGTGGTTGCGCTCGTCTGCGGAGCGCTCTACTTTGCGAAGGGGACGTTCCCCCATAACCAGACGGTGGCGGCACCCGCGGCAACCGTCGGACCGGCCGCGATCACCATTGCGGCCGCCGACGCCGCGCTGCAGCGGGGAGATCGCAAAGGTGCGCTCGCGCAGGCGCAAGCCGCCGTCAATCTGGCCCCGCTCGACGCATCGATAGCCGAGCGCGCCGGACAGATCGCGCGTGACGCCGGCGATCTCGCCGCAGCGCAGCAGGACCTCACCTTGGCGGAGATTGCGGCTCCGCGCGATTCCACGACGTACGTAGCGCTGAGCGACATCCTCATTCGTGAAGGGAAACCGCGCGCGGCCGAGGCGCCGCTGCGCTTCGGTATCGTGCGCAACCCCCACGCACCGATGCTCCACTACAATCTCGCATTGCTCGAGCTCGCTCGGGGCGATGAAGTCGACGCTATCGACGACTTCCACAAAGAGCCGCGGTCGTCGCCCGTCTACGGCGCCGCGCAGATCGGCATCGCCATGACGCCAGGACATGCCTCACATGCCTCGTCGGCGCACGTTGCGGCCTCAGTTGCCCCGGCGCCGACGCCGGTTGTCGTTCCCGTCGCCCAGATGCCCGCGGTGCAGGCTCCAACACCGGTGCCGTACGTTCCGACCACGCCGCCGGTCGTCGCCACCCCGGCTCCCCCACCGCCGCCCGTCATTCCTGTCGTGCCGGCCGTCCGCGCGGCAGCCGTGGAGACGCCTGCGCACCGGGCAGTTCCCGTTGCTCTGCATACGAGCGTTCCGCGCCGGCCGGCATCTCGCGTCGCCGAGACGCGGCGGGTCATCGCACTGCGCGAACAACCGCGGCCGACACCGGTCCCGAGCCTTCCGACGATGCCGCCGCCGCTTCCGACGCATCCGCCCGTTCCACGCGCGCTCATGCCGGTCAGCACGATCACGGCACCACCGCCTGCCTCGGATAAACTCGAGCCGGTCGAGACGGTGACGGCGGCGCCGCCGGTCGCGCCTCCGAGCGCAACGACGCCGTAGTTTTTCGCCGTGACGTCCCGCGCGGCGGGGAGGCGTCGCAACCGTGAAGCGCGACTTCTCTCAGAGCTAGCTATGATGTTTGTGCTCTTACGGTAGAAGGTAACGTGAGCGAGAGTAGACCCCAGCTTCGTGTGCCGCCGGGTGCATGCGATACGCACATCCACATTTACGAATCGCGATTTCCTGTCGTCCCGGGCGGTATTGCTCCCCGCGAGGAGGCGCCGGTTTCGGCCTATCGCAACGTCATGGCGCGGCTCGGCCTCGAGCGGGTGATTCTCGTGCAGCCGAGCGCCTACGGATTCGACAACAGTTGTCTGCTCGAGGCGCTCCGGTCACTGGGCGATGTGGCGCGCGGCGTGGCAACCGTCGGGCCCGACACCACCGACGACGAGCTGCAGCGGCTTACGGACGCCGGTGTGCGCGGCGCACGATTTTTCATGCTCCCCGGCGGCTCGACGCGCTGGGAGTGGCTCGAGACCGTCGCCTCGCGCGTTCAAGAGTTCGGCTGGCACATTCAAATGCAATGCGACGGACGGCTCTTGCCCGATCACGCGGCGGTACTCAAACGCCTCTCCGGGACGCTGGTGATCGACCACGTCGGTAAGTTTCTCGAACCCGTGACGACCGAGCATCCCGGCTTCCGCGTCATCCTCGATCTCCTCGCAGGCGGGCGCTGCTGGGTGAAGCTGGCCGCGCCCTACGAGACCTCGAAGATGGGGCCGCCACTTTACTCCGACACGGGAGCGCTCGCCAAAGCGCTCGTGCGCGCGGCCCCCGATCGCCTCGTTTGGGCCAGTAATTGGCCGCACACGTCGGTGCGGACGAACCCACCCGACGATGCGATGCTCCTGGACATCCTTCAGGACTGGGCGCCCGATCCAGCAGTCCAACGGAAGATTCTCCGTGAAAATCCGGCGGCGCTCTACGGGTTCGAGCGCGTCACGCAGAGCCGGCGCTAAGAAGCCCGCGGGCGCAGGGAATGCACGTGTGGAGAGACCGGGCTCTTGGCGGAGGAGATACGCGATGGAAGATCGTCCTCGGCATCGAGCGCCGGGGAATCGAGGTGAGCGCTACGGTCGTCGCGTAGGCGCGAGACCCCCGAGGCCGAGAAGATCGAGCTCCGCTCGGAGCGCCAACCAATAGCGAGTTTGGCAGGTCGGAACACGGAAAAAGCCCTCCCTTGGATCGTTGGTCCTCGCTATCTACCCGAAAGTTTCCGCGTCAAAACCGGCCGGCGCATAGCTCCCTTCTCCCCCGGAGAAGCGGCCGCGCAACGTCGTCACGGCGTTCCCGTCGAGTTCGCGTGAGAAGAGATGACCCTGCCCGAATTCGCAGTGCAGCGCCGCCAGCGCCGCGCGCTGCTCGGACGTCTCGATCCCTTCGGCCATCGCGTGGAGTTTGAGGCTGTGCGCGAATGCGATGATCGAGCGCACGATCGCCGCGCTTTCGGGATCGGTGGTCATCGTGGCTACAAACGAACGATCGACCTTGAGGGCGCTGACCGGGAGGTGTCGCAGATAGCTCAGCGAGGAGTAACCCGTTCCGAAATCGTCGATGTAGAGCGCGACGCCCAACGGCTCCAAGCCCGCAAACGCCTTGCGGGCTGCAGCGACGTTGTCCATGAGGGCGCGTTCGGTAATCTCCAGCCTGAGGCAGCTCGCGTCGATCCCCGTCTCGCGCACGATCTCGGCGATCTCGTTGCCGAGGTCGATGCGCCCGAGCTCTTTGCTCGAGAGGTTGACGCTCAAAATCGGAGGAGCCCCAGCGGCCTCACGTTGCCAAGCGCTCAGGCAGCGGCACGCGTTCTTGAGGACCCAACGGTCGATCCGCACCATGAGGCCCATCTCCTCGGCCGTTCCGATGAAGTCGGAAGGAAGCAGCAGACCGCGGGCCGGGTGCTCCCAGCGCAGCAACGCCTCGAACCCGATGAGCGAGCCGCCACGGAGCTCGATGATTGGTTGATAGACGATCCGGAATTCGTCGCGCTCCAGCGCCTGTTGGAGGTCGCTCTCTAGGCGCCCACGAGCGAGAGCTCGCTCTCGCATCGGTGCGTCGAAAAACATGAAACGCGCACGGCCCTTGGTCTTCGCGGCGTACATCGCGATGTCGGCGTCGCGCAAGACTTGGTCCGGCTGTTCGTAGGTCGGCAATCCCAAGGCGACGCCGATGCTCACGCTCGTCGAAATCCGGCGTTCGGCGATTGCATAGGGCTCGGCGACGGCCTCGTGCACGCGCTGCGCCACCAGCGCCGCCGCTTCGCGGTCGTGCAAGTCGCCGACGAGGATGACGAACTCGTCGCCGCCCAATCGCGCGATGACGTCTTCCGGACGCAAGACGCGCGCGAGCCGGTGCGCAACCTCGACGAGCACGCGATCGGCAACCGCGTGGCCCATCGTGTGGTTGATGGTCTTGAAGTTGTCGATGTCGAGGAAGAAGACGGCGAACTCGGTGTCGGCGCGCCGCTTTGCGTGTGAGATCGCGCGCTGCAAGTGTTCCAAGAAGAGGCTGCGATTGGGCAGCCCGGTGAGCTTGTCGTGGAACGCCTCGTGGCGCATCGACTCTTCGGTCTCTTTGCGTTGCGTGATGTCGTGTGCGACCCGTACGAAGCCGCGTGGCGCTCCATTCGGATCGGGTAAATCGAGGAGCGCCGTCGTACTGACGATCGCATAGAAGCGCGTGCCATCCTTACGCCGGTGCCAATGCTCATCGACGTGATTGCCGCAGCTGCGCGCTTCCCGCAGTTGCATCCCGGCGCGGTCGGCGGCCCGGTCTTCTTCGGCGTACAGAACACTGTGGTGCTGGCCGAGAATCTCGTGCTCCTCATAGCCGAAGAGCCTCGACGCGCCGGCATTCCAAAGGGAGATGAATCCACTCGGGTTCACCAAGTAGATGGCGTGATCGCGAATACTTTCGAATAGCGAACTGTAGGCTGCTTCGCGGCTTGCTTCGGGCACTTCGATCAAATTCAGTTCCAGGGTGGCGAGAAAATGACGGAGATGTTGTTCGTATCGCTCGGCACAAAATGCCCGATGGGCGCAAGATATGGTCGTGAAGGTGAGGTACCACGAGCCTCTTACGAAGAGACCCTGGGCGTCAGAGTGTACCATGTTTTCGCGGTGCTTCCTACCCTCGGCGCAAACAACGCGAAGAGCCCGAGCGTGGCCGCTCGGGAGAAGGTTTTCCCGGACGACACTACGGCGGCGCAGTTGCTATACTCGTCGTTATGACGCAAGCACAGACACTCGCGCGCGCCCTCAACGCGCTGGCAAAAGGGCCGCAGTTTTCCTACACGAAGGCGCGTGCCGCGGCGCGCCAGGACGGCAACGTGGATTGGCCGGCCACCAAGGCGCGCAATGAAGGCTTCAATCCCGAGGTCGACGGCTGCGAGTCGTTCGTCATGCGCGACGGAAGCCTCTGCGAGTGGAATCCGGGCTCGTTCGTCTACGCGGCACGGGGGCGGTAGGCGATCGCGCGCCAGGAATATATACGTACGAGCGTACATATTGTTGCGCGGAGGCGGTGTGTGAGCGACGTAGGCGCCCTCGAGCGTGAGTTGGTCAGCGAGCTGCGGGTGCGCATGCGCGATTGCGACGTGCACGGGCACCTGCACAACACGCGGTATGTCGACTATGTGCTCGACGCGCGGGACGATCAGCTCCGTACTTACGGCCTCGATTTGCTGGAGTTCGGGCACCGCACCGGCTTGAGCTGGTTCGTTACCATGAATCAGGTGCGTTTTTATGAGCCTGCCAAGATCGGTGCGTTACTGCGCGTGGTGACCCGTCTCACGTCGTATGACGAGCATCGTCTGCACGTGGAGGGCCGCGTGTATGGCTCGGAAGAGCGGCTTTGCGCGCTGGTTTGGTGTACCTTTCGGGTGATCGACCTGAGTACGGGTGCCCCCGCCGAACACAACGATGAGCTCATGCAGCTTTTCCGGCGCGCCGTTTTGCCGCTTCCTAGCGCTCCGACCTTTGAAGAGCGCGCTCGTTCGATCGAACGATGATCGCGGTCGCTTTCTCCGGTACGAAGCTCGACGGGCGCCGTGCGCGCGGCGATCGCACACGTGCGGCGATTCTGCAGCGCGCCATCGAAATCGCTTCCACCAACGGTCTTGAGGGTCTGACCATGGGCCGGCTCGCCGGCGATCTGGGTTCGAGTAAGAGCAATCTCGGTGTGCTCTTCGGCGACAAGGAGGCGCTGCAACTGGCGGTGGTCGATGCCGCGGCCCAACGTTTCGTCGAGATCGTGGTGACGCCCGCGCATGTCGAGCAGAGCGCGCTTGGCTGTCTTCGTGCGTTGTGCGACGGATGGTACACCTATCTCGAAAGTAAGATCTTTCCGGGTGGGTGTTTCATCTACGCGACCGCTCATGAATATCGCGCCCGGCCGGGAAAAATCCGTGATCGTGTCCTCTCGTATTTCGATCTCTGGAAGCGCACGCTGGGCGCGCAGGTGCGCACCGGTCTTCAAAACGGCGAGATACGGCTGGAGACCAACGCTCGCGAAACGGTTTGGAAGCTCGTCGCCTATCAAAACGCGGCGCACCTCGCAATACTGCTCGACGATCCAACGTGGCTCGACCAGAGCCGGCAGCTAACGCGGGCGCATATCGAGGCCTTAGCTATCCGGGCGCAAGGAGCCGAGCCGGAGCGCCTGTAGTTCCCAGTTGATACCGTTAGCGGCGAGAACTCGCCCACTCTCCGCTCCCGGACGAGCCCCGCCGGGTGACTCAGTGGTCGAATTTGGCACGTGCACCATTCCGGCGCCGGCGCTCCAACAACGGGTGCCTCCGTCCGGTATACATTCCATGGGGGTCGTTAACGGCTGCGAACTGCGCGGCCCGACTCCGGTTGGATGTCACGCGAAAGGGGTACGCCTTGCGCCGGAGGGGTTATGCGTTTGAGAATACGTCTCTGCGTCTTCACATTGGCCCTGGCGTTCACCGCATGCAGTGGCGGTTGGGGCATCGTACCGACCGGCTCGAGCACGCCCGTGCCTACGACGACACCAGCCGCAGGCTCCACGCCGACGCCAACCGTGACACCGACGCACGTACCCCCGCCAACGCCAACGCCGACGCCGACTGCGACGCCGACGTCCGCGGCGACTGCGACGCCGACGTCCGCGCCGACTGCGACGCCGACGTCCGCGCCGACTGCGACACCGACGTCCGCGCCGACGCCAACGGCGATACCGACGTCCGCGCCGACGCCAACGGCGATACCGACGCCTGTAGCGTCCCCAACGAGTCTGACGTTCACCGGTACGGGGGAGTCCCAGACGATCGTGGTCACGGAGTCCGGATATAACGGCACGTTTACGGCGATTTCGAGCAATACGGCGGTTGCGAGCGTAGCAGGCGGTTCGGGCGGGGCGTTCACTGTGACGTCGATCGGTCCCGGCACTGCAAAGATCACGGTTACCGATGCGAACGGCGCGAGCGCCATGGTCTTCGTCGCGGTCTCCGTGACGACGGTCGTCGGGCAGTAGCGAGGAGGGGGAGATGAAAACGAGTCGCTTCATCGTATCGATCGCGGTTGGCGCGAGCCTGGTTAGCGCGTGCGGCGGTAACTCCTCATCGGTACCGAAAAGTCCGGCGATAGCTCAACCGAGCCCGCTACACGCCCAGCAGAAGAACGTTACCATATCCCTGCACATCCCGGGACCGGCGGCGGCGACGTCGAGCGAGCGATCTCCGAAGTACGTTTCGGCGAGCACCGAGTCCGTCGCAGTCGTCGTACAGCCTGGGAACGACGTGGTGGACTTCGACACCAGTGCGACGGCGAATCCCAACTGTACCGCAAGCGCATCCGGCACGACGTGTACGGCAACGGTAGATGCGCCGATCGGCACCGATAGCTTCACGTTCTCGACCTACGACCAGCCGCTCGATCCGGCAGGATCTCCGTCCGGAAATCTGCTCTCCACGGGAACCACGTCGCAAACGATTGCCGCCGGCACCGCGACGACGGTAAACGTGACGCTCAACGGGGTCGTGAGTTCGATCGGCGTCTCCGTTCCGAACGACGCGCTTCTCGTGGGAACGGCGTCGCAGCAGCCGATCGTCGTGACCGCGTACGACGCCGACGGGAACGCAATCGTCGGTCCGGGGTCGTATGTCGATGCGAACGGAAGCCCCTTGGGGATCGCCGTCGCTGACAGCGATCCCTCGGAAACGACCGCGCTTTCGTCAGGGACCGTTACTGCGCCGTCCTCCGCAATTACCCTCAACTACAACGGTGATCGCCCGTTTGGGCGCTACCCGACGATCACCGTATCGGCCACTGGCTTGACGAGCGCGTCGGTGCGAGCGGTGATTACGCCGGCGTTTCTTATAACCAATACCACGTGGGAACCCGAGGGGATGATCGTCGGACCTGATGGCAACCTGTATGTCAATGAAGATGGTCAGGGGGGAACCCTCGTTATGGGAGTCCTCACGGCAAGTGGAACGTTCGTAGAACAAGACCTTGACACTACTCTTGACGGCATGCAGATCACGCTGGGAGGTGATGGCCGCTTTTGGATGTCCACATACGGTGAGGGCGGATATATTTTGGCCATAAATCCGTCACTGACAGGCGGTGTTGCCATCTATTCGTCACCTTCGAATCCGTTCAATTACCCGGATACGGACCAACTGAAAGCCGACTATGGCGACGGCGCCATCGTCACTGGCGCGGACGGGAACGTCTACCTACCGGGCCTCGAATATAGTGACGAAACGACCGGCGCGGCGCAGTGTGCGCTATTGCAAGAGGTTGTGGCTGAAGGCCGCGTCAATACCTTTGGCTATCCGGTCACGAGCGGCGCTCCATCATGCGGTGCATACAATGCGACGCTTGGGTCGGATCAAAACATCTGGTGGTCTCAGATGGGCGCCGGGACGGGCGGGGTTCTCTACAAGGGGACGACTTCAGGAACCATCACGCCGTACAACATTCCTGGAACGGAACCGACCAATATCATCAGCTGTCCAGATGGAAATATCTGGATGACCGGTGCGCAACATAATGGGCCTTTGGGCACGGAGTCGAACAGTGTTCTCATCAAGGCGACGACCGGTGGCGCGATGACGACGTATCCGATCCCGGCGCAGTACGGCCTGGCGACAGGGGCTTTTGCGTGCGACTCTTACGGCAACATTTGGTTCAGCGCCACGCAAGGTCTCGTCCTGGCGTCGCTATCGACTGGCGCGACCCAGCAAATCTTCAGCCTCCCGGCCGAAGGGAGCTCCGCAATAACGGCAAGCGTGCCGTCCGTCCTCGGCCCCGACGGCGCGTTGTATTATCTGGTTCAGGACTATAATGTCGGTTACGCAAACACGGGATCTATCGTAAAGGTGAACTATTGAGTTCTGCCGGGTAAATACCGCTGAGACGAGGGTGGCTTGGCTCGCTCGAGGTGTCGAAGCGATGTGGCCGGATGCGGCTCAGTGACGAGCCCGGTTCGGCTCGTGATAACGAAAACGGAGCGGTCGGTCCGATAACCTAGGGAGACCGCCTCTGCAGACGCGGTTCCAGAGGAGCAGGGATGCCCGAGGGAAGCCCAACGACGGCCCAGTGGTTCAACACGATTCGGATATAACGACCGTACCTGCCTCGCGCAGGCAGCTCAGGGCGGCGACCTATACGACCGTCCTCTTGATGTTTATTGCCGTGCTGACGTTCGTAGCGGGTCCGATGCGGTTGGGCGGCTTCAACGGCTTCGTCGAGGCGTTCTGTAGCGCGCTCATCGCAGTCAACGGTGTGACGGCCGTCCTGCTTTGGCGTCATGCCTACCGCTGCAACCGGGCATCGCTTGCGACGCTGAGCGCCGGTTTCTCATTTGTGGCGGTGACGACGTTCATCTACATGCTGGCGGACATGGGGGTTCTCTACCCCGGTGAGGCGCGGGCGCCGCTGGCGGCGCAGATGATCAACTGGCTGTGGCGCATCTGGCACATCGGGATGCCGCTCGCCGTGATCGCCTACGACGTGCTCGAACGCCGCGACGTTCGCAATTTCAGCAGTGTCCGGCTGCTGGCGATCGGCGCCCCTACCGCAGCGCTCTGGGTGGGCGGCGTCGTCTGGGTGATGGCGCCCTATTTACCGCCGCTCAATCTGTATGGCGTCTACCAGCCAATCGCACTCCACGTCGTCATTCCGCTGCTCCTGGTCATAACGATGTGGGCGCTCTTACAATTGTGGCAGCGCCGATCAGGGACGCTTCTCGATCTCTGGCTTCAAGTGACGCTCGTCGCAACGCTTCTGGAGATCGTGGCATCGATTCCGGGTAGCCTACGCTTGAGCTTGGGATGGTACGTCTCCAAACTCGATACGCTCTTTGCCGGGAGCCTCGTACTCTTCGTCTTGTTGACCGAGACGGATCGCTTGATGCAGACCGTTGCGCTCGGAGAGCGGCGCATGCGCTCCATCGTGGAAGGCGTCGCCGATGCGCTGATCTCGGTTGACCACCACGAACGGATCACCTCGTTCAATCCCGCCGCCGAGCGCCTCTTCGGATACCGCATAGATGACGTGTACCAACGGGTAATCGTCGACCTCATTCCCCACTTCAACGAGGCGTGGCTGCAACGCATGCGAGGCGACGAAGTAGAGACCGAGGCGCGCAATGCCGCAGGGTATTCGTTTCCCATCGAGATGGAAGTTGGCCAGCAGCCGAGCAGCCGCGAATGGATCGTCATCGTGCGTGACGTGACGCAACGCAAGCGCGCGGAGGCCGCGATTCGGGAAGCCCGCGATCGCGCCATCGAGATGGCCAATGCGAAGGCGCGTTTTCTCGCCACGATGAGCCACGAGATTCGCACCCCGATCAACGCCGTCGTCGGTATGTCGGAACTCATGCTCCAGTGCGAGCTCACCGAAGAGGCGCAGGACTATGCGCGTACGGTTCGCGATTCGGCCGATTCCCTACTGGCTGTCATCAACGACATCCTCGATTTCTCCAAGATCGAAGCGGGCAAGATGGAGATCGACCTGCGGCCGTTCTCGCTAACGGCCGTTATCGAAGGGGCCGCCGACATCTGCGCGGGCAAAGCCCGCGAGAAGGGGCTTTCGATCGCAACCTACGTTGCGCCGGAGATTCCCGCGGCCGTCATGGGCGACGGCGCGCGCGTGCGCCAGATCTTGCTCAACCTCATCGGAAATGCGGCGAAGTTCACCGACAAGGGCTTTGTCGTGGTCCGTGCGAGCGCCGAGCCGCTCGACGCCGGCCGCGTCAACGTGCGCATCGCCGTCGAGGATTCCGGGCCGGGCATTTCGCCCGAACAGGTAACCAAGCTGTGCGAAGCCTTCCACCGTGGCGATGCGACGACGCGTTCGCGGCACGGCGGGACGGGCCTGGGACTCTCGATTTCAAAACGCCTGATCGAGATGATGGGCGGGGCACTCTCGATCGAATCGAAGCTCGGCGTCGGGTCGGTCTTCTCGTTCACGATGCCGTTCGAGATCACCGAGGCCGAGGGGACTCAGGCGATGCGCATGCTCACCGACGCGCGCATCCTCATCTTCGACGAGGACCTGACCTCGCTTGCGATCGTGGAAGACTACGCGCACACGTGGGGCATCGACACGACCAGTACCGACAATCCGGCGCACGCGCTTGCGCTCATGAAGGCGGCGCACGCCCGTGGGGCGGCGTTCGATGCGGTACTCGTCGATCACGTTCTTCCCGGCGAGGATGCCTACGAGCTTGCAGAGCGCGTGCGCGCCGAGCCTGCGCTGACAGCAACGCCGCTCATTCTGTATACGGCGCACGATGAACCGGGGCGCGGGGCCGAGGCGATACGCCGTGGTTTCTCCGCGTATCTGCGCAAGCCGTTGCGGCAGTCGACGCTCTTCGATGCGCTCGCCAATGCCGTTCATCCGGCTGAAGCAATTGCCACGCCAAGTGCCCCGGCTCATCCCGAACGGCAGGTCCATGAAGATGCGCTAATCTTGGTTGCTGAAGACAATCCGGTGAACCGCAAAGTCGCACTGCACCAACTGCGCAAACTCGGCTTTCGCGCCCATACGGTCGAAAATGGCGCCGAGGCGGTCGCGGCTGCCGCTCAGGGAACCTACGACATCATCCTCATGGATTGCCAGATGCCCGAGCTCGACGGATTCGAAGCGACGCGTGCGATTCGCAGAGCGGAGCTTCACACCGGCGCGCACATCCCGATCGTCGCGATGACGGCCAACGCGTTAGAAGGCGAACGCAACGTCTGCCTCGCGGCCGGCATGGACGACTATCTCTCCAAGCCCGTCCAGTTGCTGGAACTTCGCGCAATGCTCGAGCGCTTTCTTCCGTTGCCCGAAAACGATCGCCTAACGTCGGCCTCAGCACAAGGATGATCGCTCCCCTTCCGACGTAAATCGAGCAACGTTGCATTGGGATCTCGGTTATATTGATGGCATGTTGTCGAATGTGTTAGGGTAGCGCGACAAAGTACATGAAGAAGAAGCATGCATTGGCAATTTCTGTGTGCCGAAGAGCGCGGAGAGTTGCTCATGAATGAGCAACTTCGGGCGGCTATATGTGCGGGCGCCAAGGCCCTTCGAAAGCTGCACGCGGACCATCATTTGGCATACCGGGGGCACGGGGACCGTCGAGCGGCCCTGTATGAATTTCATTCCAACCACGATCGGCTGGCGATGCCGGGAGGACTAGCTCGCTGCTTCGCAGGCGTAGCTGAGAACGATGAAGCAAGTATTGATCTTGCGCTGACTTACCTCGAAGTGCGGCCGTACTATTTTCGTAGCCAATACCATTTCAAAGCGTTCTTGCGCGCGCTCAGGCGCGCGAAACTTAGCACAAGCCAAATTACTCGACTCGAAAACGTGCGCGCGCAGGTTCGAGAACGAAAAGGGCTGCATCGCGCGAGGGAATCCGCACCCTGTACGCGCTGTGGGCACAAGCGATTCCTGCACGACTGGGTCGATGAATGTAACGAGTGCCATAGGCACGGAGCGCAGTGCAAGCTCGAACCCCCGCGGATTCGCTGGGAGTACGGTGCGTAGAACGGCGAGAAGAACCCGACACGGGCAGCAAAAATCAAGCGCCCCTTTGCAGCCGGGCCAGTGTAGCCGTTTTGCCTCCCTGCCGACAGCGGGCCCAGCAAAGGCTACACGATCGCGGACCGCGACGCTCTTACGGTTGCGTACACCAGTAGTGCTCAGGCATGGGATAGTTCGCGCACCTCAATGACGATCTCGCCCTGTTTGCCATGGCGCTGAACGATTTCTACATCGATTCCAAGGCGGCCAAGAATGTTCAACAGTCTATCGGTCGAGTAGCGCGAACCACGGCCATGCTGAATTCTAGAAATGTCGGATTGGTCGAGACCAGCAGCTTCCGCCGCATCTTTTTGTGAAAACCCTCTGCGCTTCATCGCAGCATTGATAAGGTTCATCAGCCGCGCTTTGCGCAGCCGCTCTTCAGGATTGGGAAGGCCAAGCTGTTCGAAGACGTTCCCAGTTTCGATTTCAATTTCTGGTTCGGTGCTTTTCTTGCTCATAATGTCCTCGCGCTTGCTTCAGGCGTTGACGGATGAGGTCAAGGTCCGGCTTTGGTGTGGAAATGCCGCTCTTTGATTTCTTCTGAAAGGCGTGCAGCACGTAAACGGTATCTCCAAAATCCACGGTGTACGCGCAGCGAAAGGTGCTGTCTCCACGCACGTTGTGCGCTCTTATCTCGATCACGTCGCGAAGGCCGTCATGCATCCGCCGCGCGTAGTCGGCTTGCTCGCCATGCTGCGCAAGGTCCAGAGCGTAGCCGATGTCGTCTTGGACCTCCTCCGGCATGGCCTTCAGGTCTCGTTTCGAGGATCCGACCCACGCCATTGGCTTCTGGTGCTGGTCACTCAACCTATGGCAATTCTGCCATAGGGAGGCCGTCCGCGTCAACCACGCGGTTTGCCAGGGGGCTACTAGCCTGTCTTGTCGTTGCGTTTGGGACGTTTGTCATGATGCGGAATGCCCGCAAGGCGCGAAGCTAGGAGAGCGATATGCCGCGTCCGCCCGTAGTTCGCATGGTAGGAGCGCTGGAGCAACTGCCGCTCCCTCCTCCTCGTCGACGAACGGTCGGCAGCCTCGCAGAGTGTCGATGACGGGCCTGTTCGGGGCTCGCCGCACGCGGGTGTGGAGAAGACCAAGAGCTCTTCCCGATCTCCGAGATTGGGAATCACTCGAGTTAGGGAGTCAGTTGGGAGTCAAATCGATTTCCGAGGCGATCGACCGTCGCAAACAAAAAACGCTCGGTTTCCAATAGGAATCAAGCGTTTTCAAATGGTGGAGATGGGGAGACTCGCGCCGTTGCCCTCGCTGTTGCTGCCGCGATGGTAGGCGCTTGCGCCCTCGCGAGTTTCGGAAGTAAGCTGCGCGTCAATTTCACTCCGAGTATGCCGTTAGGGATCTACCGGCTGAAGCCGCTACCAACCAGTGGTGTCGCGCGCGGCATGGTCGTTGCGGTGTGCGCGCCGGACGCGGCCGCCGATCTTGGCCGGCGCCGCGGCTATCTTTCCAGCGGACCGTGCCCTCACGACACCGAGCAGCTGCTTAAGGTCGTCGCGGGTGTCCCCGGCGACCACGTCGCCGTTTCGCCCGATGGAGTCGCCGTCAACGGATGCCCGTTGCCGGATAGCCGGCCGATCGCGCTGGACCGCGCCGGCCGCCGGCTATCGCCCTGGCCCCGCAGCGACGACCACCTGGGCTGGGGTCAGGTGTGGCTCTACGCCGGCAACTCTCGGAGCTGGGACTCCCGCTATTGGGGTCCGGGGGCGTTGGGGGACATCATCGCGAGAGCGATCCCGGTCCTAGTCGTGCCATCGCCCCGCCGTGCGGGTGGACGTCCGGCTGCCCTCGCTGGCTAAGAGAAACGGGAATCGAACGCCAGTTCGGGGTAATAGGTCCGGTGAGGGCTTATTTCCGACCATGCGCGTTGCTGACCTGACCCTGCGTGAAGACCCGAATGATCATCGTACGATCGATCGGCTCCTCGCGTTTGGTTGGTTTGCGGAATGGCAGCGTCCGATCTACGATCTGGCCGCCAACGTGCGAGTGTCCGTGCTCAACGATCCGAGACCTGAGATCCGGTTTGGAGCGCAGGCGCCGCGCATGGCCTCGAACAGTCCGTACGAGGTCAGGTACGGAAAGACCGAATCCGAATTGCGCGGTCTCGCGACAGCATTGATCACCGCCGGCTTCGTACCGCGGCGCATCGGGGTTGGCGACGCACCGGATTCCCTTGTGAGCTTCGATGACGGCGACGTGTGGGTAGAGTTCGCCGAAGTGGTCGACGCGCCATCAGCTCGGTATACGAACATGATGCACGACCTTAGCCGTGACGTCAAAGACGATGTTGACGCCGATGCAACGGCTAGCGCAGCGGTTCGAGGGCATCACCTTGAGTTTCGTCTTGCGGAGTGCCCTACGAAATCCGAAGTGCGTGCCGTTCGGGAAGAGTTGGTAGCATTTCTTCGATCGGGAAGCCATGCCGCTGTTCCGGAGCGGACGCTGACGTCTCTTTGTGAACCAATGTTGCGACGGATGGGAACGTCGTTGTTTCGCGCTGACTGGGCTCATTATGAAGATGGAAGCCCTTACATTCTTGGCATCCAATCGGCTACGCATGCGTTCTCCCCGCTGGCGCTCGCGCCGGTTGCCTATCGTCGTCTGGAGCGGAAGCGCCGCACTGCCTTAAGCTACGGCGTTCGACCCATTTGGTTAGTTCTGAGCGTCACCGACCTTCGTGGCGTCTGGGATGCGAGCGTCGATCTGTTGTCGAGGAGTTGCCCACCAATCGATCCGTTCTCGCGGGTCATTCTGTGCGACGGGCCGCGTGCGATCATTTGGAGTGGTGGCGTAGTTGCCATGCGAGACGTCCGCTTGTCGGCGCCGAGCGGGGTCTGACGGGTCGGCGATCGCTTGTCAGAATGTCACTGTTATGGTAACATTTTGACCGTGCCCCAAAGCCACCTCGACGCCCTCTTAGAGCTCGCAGCCGAGAATGAAGGCCTCGTGACCACTCGGTCTGCGGCCGAAGCGGGGATCAGCCGGCGAACCCTCGCCGGTATGGTCGAACGCGGCCGGCTGGAGCGCCTTTCGCGTGGCGTCTATCGACTCGTCCATTCGCATCGCGATCCGCTTTCTCCGTATCGTGAAGCGATTCTCTGGGCCCAATCGCATCGCGGCCCCCGCGTGGCTCTTTCCCATGAGACGGCCCTTGCGGTCCTTGGCCTTACCGACGCCAACCCGTCGACGATCCAGCTCACGGTTCCGCCGCATGCTCGGCTGCGTCGCAGTGCTCCTGCGCGGATCGCGATCCATCGGGCAAGTCTCGACAGCAGCGATGTTATCGAGTACGAAGGTCTGCCCGTCACATCCGTTCCACGGACGGTTCTCGATCTTGCGCGAAGCGGCAACCTGCGTTTTGCGGCCGATGCCGTTGTACAAGCACGCCGCGAGGGCTTTATTACTGAAATCGAAAGTCGCCGGCTAACCAAGGAATTGAAAAAACTACATGGCACGTGAGCGACTTGATAAGGCTCTATTCCGCGTTGCGAGAGAGACCGACGTCGACGAGCTCAGGCTGCGCCGTTGGGTCTCGTTTCTCGCGCTCTGTGGTGTGCTCCAACGAGCGATCGACGAAGGAGTCATTGCAGACTACCATCTCAAGGGCGGTGCAGCGCTTGAGCTGCGATTCGCAGACCGGGCCCGTACTACGAAGGACATGGACGTTGGCTTGCCCGGCAATACCCGCCGTGATCGGTTTGCGGCCCTAGAGCGCGCAGCTGCGCTGGGATTCGATGAATTCACGTTCCGTGTGAAAGTGCCGCGCGACCTAGAACTAGTCGATACCGTGCGCGTTGATGTCGCAATAGCCTACCGCGGCCGCGGATTCCAAACAATACAGATTGACCTCGGTCCCGCAGATGAACCGACGGTAGATCTTGTTGCGCCGACGATCAGAGGCGTTGCTGAACTCGGCATTCCGGTTACATCGCCAGTCCGCTGTATTACGCTCGATATTCAGATCGCGCAGAAGCTCCACGCGAGCACAAATCCGCGAGTCGTCGAAGGCGAGAACCGCGCAAGAGACATCCTTGACGTCGTTTTTATCGACATGCTCGGTCAGCTCGATCCGAAAGCAGTGCAGTCTGCCTGCGTTCGCGTCTTTGAGCAGCGCGCCGACCATGCGTGGCCGCCATCCATCAACATCCCGCCGGCGCGGGTTATCCCAAGGGCGTTGCGCCTAAGAGCGTTTTCAGAAGTTTCTTGGTCGAGCGTTGCGGTTTCCCGCCGAAGATTGCTGACGAGATTATCGCTGTTGACCCTAAGGGCTCGGTGTTCTTTGATGGCCAAGAACCGTAAGGGATGTGCCTCTTCGCCCACACCCGACATGTGGGATAACCGCATGTGCAAAGAGGCCAACGAGGATGCCCAGTCGATTCGGCTGGGCCTTCTTGTTCTTAGGAGCTACCGCGCAACTCAGAATGTAAGACTTGGGACGTAAGAGGTGGCATTGAGTGGTCGCCAAAGAAATGCAGTTGTTCGGTAGCGCGTTCTTATGAGCCGTATGGCACGGCAGCCGGGAGACAATACTGATGCCTTGGTATATTCGAAAGAGCTTCACTCGTGGGCCGTTTCGCTTAAACCTATCGAAGAGTGGCCTCGGCGCTTCTGTTGGCGTAAAACGACTGCGCGTCGGCATCGGGCCGAAGGGGACATATCTCCAAGGTGGGCGCGATGGATTGTATTTCCGGCAGTCTCTGAACGCGAAGACCCCGAGACGTCAACTGGGCACTCCGCAGCACCTGGGTACGCCGTCCCTGCAATCAGACGGCGAAGTGGTGGAGTACGAGACGATTCAGGCGACCGATGATGAAGTTGCGGCGGCGATTAACGAGCGCCTCAGTGCATTTCGTTGGAGTCGCGTAGTTGGTATCGCGGCCTTCACGGTGCCATTGTATGTCGCGATGCAGCGACTCTACCTCTTTGCCGGGGTCCTATTCATCGGGCTCATAGTCGCAAGCGCAATCGTGGCGAATCGCGAGGCTAAGGAGCGCCGGATAGAGCTAAACTATAACGACCTACCGGAGACGTTCACGAAATTCTTCAACCTCTTTGTGGAGTCGTTTCAAGAGGCAGCTAAGTGTTCGGCTATTTGGCGGATTACCACACAGAGTGCGAGCCGCGATTCGAAGTATACTGCGGGCGCAGAAAACTTGGTCGAGCGAAGCCTGACGCGAATCACCTTCAATGATTTACCGATAATTGCCAGCGTACCCGTAACGTGCTTGTCGGTGGCAGGCGGAAAGCTTGCTCTATTACCCGATAGGATGCTTTTCTTTGGGCCGCGCGGAGTGACCGCGCTTAGGTATAAGGACGTAAGCGTTTCGGCATCTTCGACAAACTTTCGAGAGAGCGGCCCCGTACCTTCGGATTCAACGAATGTTGGCACGACGTGGCAATACGTCAACAAGAGCGGCGGTCCAGACCGCCGCTTCGCCAACAACCGACAGATATCGATTCAGCGATATTCGGATTTGGAGTTTAATCATCCGAATTTGAGCTTTCGGCTGGAGTTTTCGCGAACCGGAATAGCAGAGGTGCTTGCGAAGTGCATTAAAGGGCTGGCTTTGGCCGAGACAGGCTTGACCTGGAACGTCGGCAATAATTCGAACACTTGAGGCGCGAGTTAGGTGCTTCGGTGGCGAGAAAAGCATGGGTAAGGAGACTGATTGACAGTGCCGAGCGATAATCGCCTTAACCCTGGTAAGGGGCGTTCGTTCCAGGAGAGGTGGCCCCGGGTAGTCGGACGAGGGCTTAAGTGGTGACTCCGCTCCACCGAAGGCGAAAGAACCTTCAGAATAGGAGCAGATCGTGGCACGACGTTCCCGCCGGAACCACTCACCGGCATTCAAGGCGAAAGTGG
>DATJTD010000288.1:0-2672 GCA_035503775.1 Candidatus Acidiferrales bacterium | reverse complement strand
GCGCCGACGGCGTCGACGGACGTCTGCTCCTCCTCTTTGAAGGCTCGCCGCGGCTGATCGAGCGCGCGACCCGCGAGTGCCGCGCGCAGCTTGGCGCCGCCGGCGTTCCGGCGACCCGCCTCATCGACCGGGGCGCCGCGGAAACCCTCCAGCGCGCCGTCGACGCCTACGTCGCGCCGCTCTCTGGTCGCTCGCTGACCTATCGTTCAACCGGAGACGTGACGACCTTGGTGGAGCGGGCAAACATTCTAGCGCGCCTCGCGCACGGGGCCGGATTGCGCAACGAGACGATCGCCGATCTGCGCACCGGCGACATCATCGCGCGGATCAGCGCGTCGACGGCCGAGGACTTCGAGACGGCGGCCGTCCCTTTGGACGACGCGGTGCGCCAGCAGAGCGAGCGCGTGACGCTCCTGAACGCCCCCGAACGCCTGCGCGGTGAACTCGATGCGTGGGGGAAACCGCCGGCCGCGATCGCCTCTCTGCGGGAGCTCAAACGGCGGTTCGACCCCGGCGCGCATTTGGCGCCGGGGCGCCTTGCCGGCGGCCTCTAAGCCGTGACGAGCCGGGCGCCCTCGACCCGCAGCCAGATGCAATCGAGCAGCCCGAACGCCACGAAGACGACGTTGGCGATCACGGTGCCGACCATGCAGATGTCGTGGACGAATCCAGGGACGGAGGTAACCGCTCCAAAGAGCAGCCCGAGGAGGATGCCGAGCACGCGTCGCGTCGAGCGGCGCATCATCGCACGCGGTGCGAAGAGGTAGCCGACGCCAAAATAGAACAGGAGCAGAAATATAAAATCCATTGGTCTCTCAATTACCATAATCGGATTTCGCTCCACCGTTCGCTAGGCGCTGTCGCCCCGTCTTACCAATTCCTGACGGAAGGGGCCACACCATGCTGAACTCGCACATTTTGCCAACCGTTGCGGCCGGCATCTTCGTCCGGCATCCGGTGTAGGCGAGCGGGCCGGCACAAGGGCGGACCTTTCGCTCAATCCAACCTCTGCGTATGAACGTCTATCAGGAGCGCCGGAGCGCCCTACGGAGACGCCTCGGCGAGGCGGTTCTGGTCGTTCCGGCGGCCCAACACGCGCTACGCAACGCCGACACCGAGTACGAGTACCGTCAGGATTCCGACTTTTTCTACCTGACGGGATTCTCGGAGCCCGAGGCCGTGCTGGTCATCGCGCCGCAGCGCGCAGGCGAAGCGGTCACCCTCTTTTTGCGCCCACGCAAGCGGGATCAGGAGATATGGACGGGGCGGCGCCTCGGTGTCGAGGCGGCGGCGGCGACGCTCGGCCTCGACGCAGCGTATCCGATCGACGAATTCGATCGCCGGCTCGCCGATTTTCTGGTCGGCGCGCCGACGCTCTACTATGCGTTTGGCCGCGATGAAGCGTTCGACCGGCGCGTGCACGCAGCTCTCACCGAGGCGCGCTATCGCGTCCGGCGCGGCGGCACGGCGCCAAGCACGTTCATCGAACCGGCGACGCTCGTGCACGAACTTCGCTTGCACAAGAGTGCGGCTGAGATCGAGACGATGCGCCGCGCGGCGCAGATCACGCGGATCGGCCACGTCGCTGCAATGAGCGCTACGCGACCTGGTCTGTACGAATACGAGCTCGAGGCGATCATCGAGTTTCAATACCGTCTGCACGGCGCACAAGACGTCGCCTATCCGTCGATCGTCGCCTCGGGCGAGAACGCGTGTATTCTGCACTACAACAGCAATCGCGACGAGCTGCGCGATGGGACGCTCCTGCTCGTCGACAGCGGGTGCGAAGTCGACAGTTACGCGAGCGACGTCACGCGCACGTGGCCCGTCAACGGCCGTTTCACGCCCGAACAGCGCGCGATCTACGAGATCGTCCTGCGCGCGCAAGAGACGGCGATCGGGCACGTGCGGCCCGGCGAGCCGTTCGACGCCTACCACAACGTCGCCAAGCGCGTGCTGACCGAAGGGCTCATCGACTTGGGCTTACTGAGCGGCTCGATCGACGGCTGCATCGAGAGCAAAGCGATCGATGCATTCTACCCGCATCGCGCCGGTCACTGGATCGGCCTCGACGTCCACGATGCGGGGCGGTATAAAAACCTCGACGATACGTACCGCACCCTGGAAGCGGGGATGGTGCTCACGGTAGAACCCGGCCTCTACATTCAGCCCGACAGCGACGCCGACGAGCGCTTCCGCGGCATCGGGGTGCGTATCGAAGACGACGTGCTCTGCACCACCGGCGGTCCCGACATTCTCTCGGCCGGCATTCCGAAGACGATCGCCGATGTGGAGGCGCTCGTCGGCGCCGACGCGCTGACGAGCGCCTGATTCGTGAAGGTCACGATCCTCGGCTCGTCCGGTTTCATCGGACGCCATCTCGGTGCTGCGCTGCGCGCGCGCGGCGATACCGTTGTCGGTGTCTCGCTGCGCAATCCCACCACGGCGTGGCGCGAATGCGACGGCGTTGACGCCGTCGTCAATCTCGCCGGCGAGAACATCGCGCAGCGCTGGACACACGCGGTCAAAGAGAAGATTCGCTCGAGCCGCGTGGATGCACCGCGTCAGCTCATCGAGATGTTCGGGACGCTCCGGGTGCCTCCGCGCGCCTACGTCTCGGCCTCTGCCGTCGGTTACAACGGCACGAGTGAGACACAGCCGTTCACCGACGC
>DATJTD010000287.1:0-9276 GCA_035503775.1 Candidatus Acidiferrales bacterium | reverse complement strand
CCCCCCGACACAAAACCTCACCCGGCCAACGCCTCCGCACCACCAACGATTTCCAACATCTCTTTCGTAATCGCCGCCTGACGAGCCTTATTCATCACGATCGTCAGCTCGTCGATCATCTTCCCGGCGTTCTCGGTCGCGTTGTTCATCGCAATCAACTGCGCCGAAAAGAACGCCGCATCGGTCTCGAGCATCGCCGAAAAGAGCGTGAACTCCAGATACTTCGGAAGCAGCCGGGTCAGCACCGCCTCCGGCGACGGAGCAAACTCGACCACCGCACGCGGGCCGTCCGCGGGCTTCTCTTGTTTCTCGGGAACCAGCGGAATGATCGAACGCGTCTCCGGCCGCTGCACCATCGTCGAAATCAAGCGCGGCGCGATCAGCACGATCTCGCTGATCCGGCCCGCGACGAAATCCTCGCTGACTTTTGCGGCGACAGCGCGTGCCGTATCGAGTTTGCTGCCCTGCGAGAGCGCCCAGTTCGCAATCGTCTGCTGCGGGAAGCGCCTCACGCCGTTGCGCCCCTTGTTCCCGACCGCGTACCAGACGACGTTGTGGTCGTCTCGCTGCAAGAGGAAGGCCGCGCGCACGAGATTGCCGTTAAACGCGCCTGCAAGCCCTTTGTCGGCAGTCATCACGATGACGCCTTTGGGCGCACCCGCATGGCCTGGCCGCATGAACGGATGATCGATCACGCCGACGCTGGCGATGAGATCGCGCAACATCTCGCCCAGCGCATCGGCGTAGGGGCGCGACTGTTTGCAGACCGCGTCGGCACGGCGAATCTTCGCTGCGGCGACTTGCTTCATCGCCTTGGTGATCTGCTGGGTGTTCTTCAGCGACCGGATGCGGTCGCGAAGATCTCGTACGGACGGCATCGGGCGATCAGAAGCTCTTGTTGAATTCTTCGATGGCTTGGACGAGGGCCTTGGAGGTCTCCTCGGAGAGCTGCCCCGACTCGACGATCGCCTTGGGCACCTGCGCATACTTCTCGTGCAAGAACGGCAAGAAGCGGTTGGCCCACTCCTGCAGACGCGGCGTCGTTATGTTGGCGAGATACCCCTTGGTCGCGGCAAAGATGAGCGCGACTTGATCCTCGACGCGTTGCGGCTGGTACTGCGGCTGCTTGAGGATCTCGGTGATCTTCTCACCGCGGCTCAAGGTCGCTTGTGTCGTTTTGTCGAGGTCGGAAGAGAGCTTGGCGAAGGCGGCGAGCTCGCGGTACTGCGCGAGATCGAGTTTGAGCTGACCTGCAACCGAGCGCATCGCCTTGATCTGCGCCGAGCCGCCGACGCGGCTCACCGAGATGCCGACGTCCACCGCCGGCCGCACGCCTTGGAAGAAGAGGCTGCTCGTGAGGTAGATCTGGCCGTCGGTGATCGAGATCAAATTCGTTGGAATGTACGCGGAGACGTCGCCGGCTTGTGTCTCGATGACCGGGAGCGCGGTGAGCGAACCGCCGCCCTTCTCGTCGGAGAGTTTTGCGGCGCGCTCGAGGAGACGCGAGTGCAGGAAGAAGATATCGCCGGGATAGGCTTCACGGCCGGGCGGCCGGCGCAGCAACAGCGAGACTTCGCGGTAGGCGATGGCGTGCTTGGTGAGATCGTCGTAGACGATCAGGACGTCTTTGCCGGCGTACATGAGCTCTTCAGCCATCGCGCAACCGGCGTACGGGGCGATGTACTTGAGCGCGGGCGACTCGGCCGGCCCGACCGCGACGATCGTCGTGTAGTCGAGCGCACCGCGGTGTTCGAGTGTCTGCGCGAGCGCCGCCACCGTCGACGTCTTCTGACCGATCGCGACGTAGATGCAGAAGACGTTCTTCCCCTTTTGGTTGAGGATCGTGTCGATAGCGATCGCGGTCTTGCCGGTCTGGCGATCGCCGATGATGAGCTCGCGCTGCCCTTTGCCGATCGGGATGAGCGCGTCGATCGCACGAATACCGGTCTGCAGCGGTTGTTTGACCGGCTGCCGCTCGACGACCGAGGGCGCCGTGTTTTCGATCGTGCGGTACTTGCGCGTCTCGATGGCGCCTTTGCCGTCGATGGCTTGACCGAGCGGATCGACGACGCGCCCGAGGAGCGCCTCACCGACTGGGACCGAGACGATGCGGCCCGTGCGGCGAACCTGCATCCCCTCTTTGATCTCGGTATCGGGCCCGAGGATGACGACACCGACGTTGTCCTCTTCCAGGTTGAGCACGATGCCTTGTAAGCCATTGGGAAACTCGACGAGCTCGGACTGCTGCACGGCATCGAGCCCGTAGATGCGCGCGATGGACGAACCGACCGCGATCACGGTTCCGACTTGGTCTTCGTGAACGTCGCTCTGATAGTCGGATATCTGTTTTTTGAGGATCCCGGCGATTTCGTCGGCGTTAATCATCGTTGCGCTTCCTGTCCTAGTGTTACGCTTGTTGCTTGGCGTAGAGTTCGCGAGCGAGTTCTTCGAGACGGCCGGCGACCGAGCCGTCGATGTAACGATCACCCGCCTGGATCTGCACGCCGCCCAAGAGTGCGGGTTCGACGGAGGTCGAGACTTCGAATTGCTTCCCGTAGACGTCCCCAAGGCGCCCGACGATCGCGTCGAGTTCGCCTCTGTCCAGGGGATGAGCGCTGCGGATCGTCAGCGGCTCGCGCTGCTGCTGCGCGAGCTGCAGCTTGTGATACTCGTCGGCGATTGGCGCGAGCAGCGCCTCGCGCCGTTTACGGATCAGTACCGAGAGCGCGTCGAGAGCGAGGCTTCCGACTCGGTCGTGCAAGCTATTGCGTAAGAGCGACTCCTTCCCGCGCCGATCGACGACCGGTGAAAGAAAGAAGCGGCGCACCTCGGGATCGTTCCCGACCGCGTCCCGAATGGTGCGCAAGTCGGCCCCCGTTTCATCGATCTTTCCGGCCTCTTCGGCGAGGTCGAAGATCGCGACGGCGTAGCGGCGCGAGATCGTCTGGAGGCTCATGCGGATCGAGCCTCCTCCGGCGCAACGGCGGCTAGAACGCCGCCGACGAGTTCGCGATCCTTCGCTTCATCGATACGCGTAGCGCCCGATTCACGTGCAATCCGGAGCGCCTCCCGCAAGAGGTCGTCGCGAAACGCGACCCGCGCGGCGGCACGGGCGCGCTCGAGTTCGCCTTCCGCGTTTCGTACGAGTTGCTCGCCCTCGGCCTTCGCTTGCGCGATCAAGCGCTCGCGCTCGCGGGTGGCGTCCTCGGCCGCTCGCGACCGGATCCCGAGGACGGCGTTGCGCGCAACCTCGAGCTCACGCTTGGCCTTCTCGACGTCTTCTTTGGCGGCGTCCCGGCGGTGTTCGGCCGCCACGAGTTCGGCATTTTTGCGCTCTTGCGCCGCGAGTACGGCGGGGGCCACGAAACGCCTGAAGAGATAGACCAAGACGACGATGAACGCGACCGAGCCGAAGACCTGGCTCCAAAGCGCGATCTGCTCGTACAAGCCGGCGCCGCCGCTCACCGGAGCACCTCGCTGATGGCACGCTCGAGCATCGCATCTGCGAGGGTGCGCGCGAGCTCCGCTTCTTTGCGATGCGCTTGCTCGAGTTCGGAGGCGACGGTGGCCCTGGCCTGGCGGACGATTTCGCCGGCTTTGCCGGCGTACTCGGCCGCAATATGCTCGGCCTGTGCGATTGCTTCGTTGCGCGCGGTATGAAAGGTTTCGGCCGCGGCTTGACGCGCTGCGGCCCGGTCGGCCTCGGCCTGCTTTCGCAGATCGGCGGCCTCCCGAACGTGACGGTCGTAGTCGGCGCGCACGCTGTCGATGTAGGCGCGGCGCTCGCTGATCGCTCTGCCGACGGGACGTAAAAAGACCACGTTCAAGATCGCGAAGAAGATCGCGAAGTTGAGCAGCTGGATCCAGAACGTTCCGTCGAGCGAAAGAAACATGGCTTACTTGGAGAGATGACTCAGCAGCGCCGGAACGTTCACCACGACCAGCAGCAAGTAGAACGCCAGACCCAGGGCGATGATCGGAAACGCTTCGAGCACGCCGACACCGAGAAAGAGAAACGTAAAGATGTTAGGCCGGGCTTCGGGCTGACGGGCGATGGACTCGACCGCCTTGGAGGCGACGATGCCGTCACCAACAGCCGATCCGAAGGCGACACCGAGGACGATCAGGCCGAATGCCAGTATCGTCGCCGCGGCGACTAAGCTTTCAGAACTCAAGATGGTACCTTTCTGACGGGGTCTAGTGATCCTCGGCAAGCGCTAGCGAGAGATAGACGATGCCGAGCAGGGTGAAGACGAACGCTTGGACGGTGCCGACGAAGAAGTTGAAAAACTGGATGAAGAACGGCAAAATGCTGACCGCAAATGAGAGGTTGAAAGGCCCGACGCTCACCCGCGCCTCGATGATCGAAGCGATGATGATGAAGAGCAGCTCACCGACGAAGATGTTGAAGAAGAGCCGCGCGGCGAGGGTCACCGGCCGCATCGCCTCTTCGAGGATGTTGAGTGGCAAGAGGACCGGGAACGGCTGGAGGAAGTGAGCGAACGCGCGCAAGCCCTTCTTGCGAATCGCTACGACGTACGTCAGGAAGAAGACGATCAGGGCGCACGGCACCGTGGTGTTCAAATCGGCCGTCGGCGACCCGCCGAAGGGCAAGCCAAACGCTTCGAACGGAAAGACGCCGAATTGGTTGAGGAAAAACAAGAAGATGAAGAGTGCGACGAAAAACGGGACGAACGGCTCGCCGTCCACGCCGAGCGAGCCGTATACCAGGTCTGCGATATAAGTAATGATGCCTTCGAAGACCGTCTGTGACTTCCCGACGCGCGGCGAACGATAACTGCTGCCCACCCAAGCCAAAAAGACGAGTGCGACGGCCATGGCGAGCCAGGTCGTGAGCACCGTGTCGGCGTGGACCGTCCCGACTACCGGGAGCGTCCACAAGGTGTGAGCGCCGATTTGTTCTTGCAAAAGTCTTCAGTCCGTTCGGAGCGTACGCGCGAAGTTCACGGCATACAGGGCCAGGGGCATAAAGAAACCGACGAAGTATATTCCCATCGCCCACGCCGGAGCATGGAGCCCGAACTCCACCGGTACTATACCGAAGACGCCGATCCGCAGAACACTACCAAAGACGAACGAGGCGACGCTCCGGTGGTCGAGGAGCCGTTCGTTGCCGCGCATCGAGAGCAGGGCGTTGGCGATGCCGCAGAGGGCGCCCGTCGCCAAAGCAACCGCTGCGATGTGCGACCTCATCGCGATGACGCAGGCCGCCACGGCAGCAAGGACGATCGATTCCACCACCATGGACCGCTTGCGAAGGGAATACGCACGCAATGCGGCCTCTGAAATGGCGCTTCTCGGATTAAGGTTCGCGGTAACCGAACCCTCCTGAAGATTCATGCACGACTCCGACGGCCGATTCGAGGAGTGAAGTCAGCTCCGCCCGGCCGTTCTGTCTACCCGGTCGACGAAGCCCGTTCATGCCGAGCTTCCATGCACTGGCGCGAACGCTACGCGACGCGCACGCCGAACTCTTCGGGCGCCTCCCCTTCGCGCAGACGCGCGAGGAGCCACGCCGTGATGCGCTTGGCTGCTCGTCCGTCGCCGTAGGGGTTGGAGGCATGCGCCATCCGCGCGTACGCCAGTTCATCGGTGAGCAACAGCGCCGCCGACTCCGTGATGCGCGCGCGGTCAGCCCCGACGAGCAAGAGCGTCCCTGCCTCGAGCCCCTCCGGCCGCTCGGTCTCGTCGCGCATGACCAGGACGGGCTTTCCCAGACACGGCGCCTCCTCTTGAAGACCGCCGCTGTCGGTCAGCACGAAGCGGCAGCGCGCGATGGAGCGCACCGTGGCGTCGTAGGTCATCGGCCGGACGAGATGCACTCCCGGCACGCCGCCGAGCAATGTGCGGACGACCGGCTCCACGCGCGGCGACGGATGAACGGGGAAGAGGATCTCCGGCCGCTCGGGACGTTGCACGATCTCCGCTAACGCGGCACACACCTGCGCCATGCGGTCATGGTTTTCACGGCGGTGTGCCGTCACGAAGATCAGCGGGCGCGCCGCGTCGAGGCCCTCCCATTCGGCCGGCGGCTCCGCGTAGCGGCGCTGCGCGGTCGCCGAGAACGCGTCGATGACGGTATTTCCGGTGACGAAGATGTCCGCCGGGCCGATGCCTTCGTCGAGCAGGTTGCGGCGCGATCGCTCGGTGGGAGCGAAGTGGTAGGAAGCAATTCGCCCGGTGAGCCGGCGGTTCATCTCTTCGGGGAACGGCTCCCAGCGCGTCTGCGTGCGCAGACCCGCCTCGACGTGGCCGACGGGAATCTGCTGGTAAAAGGCCGCCAAGGCGGCAGCGGTGCTGGTCGAGGTGTCGCCGTGGACGAGCACGACGTCGGGCCTGACGGTCTTGAGCACCGGCTCCATCCCGGTGAGCACGCGCGTCGTGATCTCCGTGAGCGTCTGATCCGCGCGCATGATGTCGAGATCGTAGTCGGGCGCGATCGCGAAGAGCCCGAGCAGATCGTCGAGCATCTGGCGGTGTTGCGCGGTCACGCAGACGATCGTCTGCACCGCCGGGTGCGCCTCGGCCAGCGCGTGCACGACCGGCGCCATCTTGATGGTGTCCGGACGTGTTCCAAAGACGGTCATCACCTTGAGCGGCTTCATCGTCCTACACGCCCGCGGTGAGGAACTGCTGGGTGAATCCGCCCGAAATCACGTAGGCGATCGCACCGAGCAGGAAACAGACGCCGTAGATCAAGAGCACGGCCTGGCGCACGTTCAAACCGAAATTGAAGACCAGCAGGTGATGGAAGTGGCCGCGGTCGCCTTCGCTGATGCGCCGCCCGGAGCGCGCCCGGCGAAAGATCACAGCGGCCGTATCGATGACGGGCAGCGCGAGCGCGATGAGGGGAATGAGCAGGCTCACCGTGACGGCGACTTTCGCGGTGATGATGATCGAGACGGTCGCAAAGACGTAGCCGATAAAGAGCGAGCCGGTATCGCCCAAGATGATCTTCGCCGGATTGAAGTTGTGGGGCAAGAAGCCGATCGCGGCCCCAACCAGCGCGCTGAGCACCAGCGCTGCAACCAGATGGCCATGTCCGAGCGCGATGATGATGAGGAAGAACCCCGAGATCGAGGTCACGCCGGCGAGCAGCCCGTCGAGCCCGTCGAGAAAATTGATCGCGTTCATCATGCCCAGGTACCAGACCAAGGTCAGCGGGACACCGACCAGCGGATGGATGTTCACGTAGTGATGCGTGAACGGAAGTTCGAAGCCCGGGATGATGAAGCCGTAGATCATCGAGATACATGCGACGGCGACCTGTGCGATGAATTTGCTGCGCGGCCGCATCCCCATGACGTCGTCCCAGACACCGAAGATCATGATCAGCGTTCCGCCGAAGAGCAAGCCGAGGAAGTTGTGAATATCTTCGGAGGAATGAAAGAGCGTGGTCGCGCGAAGCGCAAAGCCCACGGTCGTGAAGAGGGCGAAGGCAAACCCGAGGTAGACCGCAATCCCGCCGATCCGCGGTTTGGGCTCTTCATGCATGCGCCGCTCGTCGGTCACGTCGAGCAATCCGATGTGCAGCGCCAGCCGGCGCACCTGCGGCGTCGTGTAGAGCGCCGTGAGCGCAGCGACGGCGAAGGCCGCGACGTCGAGGACGTATTTGTTCATACAGCGCTCCCCACGCGCGCGCTTTCGAGCGACGCGAAGTGCACGAGCGCCACACCGGCCTCGGCAAGCAACTCGACGGCTTGTGGATCGGGATAGGCCTGCTCGTAGACGATGCGCACGATGCCCGCGCTAATGAGCAGCTTCGAGCAGCTCAAGCACGGCTGATGGGTGCAGTAGACGGTCGAACCCGCCAGGCCCACACCGTGCAGCGCGCCTTGCACGATCGCGTTGGCCTCGGCGTGGGTGGTGCGTACGCAGTGGCCGTTTTGCATCATACAGCCGACCTCGGTGCAATGTGCCACGTGGCGCGGTGCCCCGTTGTAGCCCGTGGTGAGAATCCGGTGATCACGCACGATCAGGGCGCCGACGCTCGCGCGCGGGCAGGTGGCGCGCGTCGCCACGGTCCGCGCAACTTCCATGAAATACTCGTCCCAGCCCGGTCGCATTGGCCGGTGGATTCGCTGCGAGCCTTCCACGTCCCGGCGGCGCACTCTGTGCGGTTTCTCAGGAAGGTAATGCCACCGGCACCGAACTCGTGCTCCCGAACATGCGGTCACCTGCGTCTCCCAGTCCCGGAACGATATACCCGTGCTCGTTGAGCCGCTCGTCGATCGCCGCCGTCACGATGCGCACACTGGGATGACCCTTGCGCAGAAACGTGATGCCTTCCGGGGCCGCGATGAGACAGACGAAGGTCATCCCGGCCGCGCCACGTGAAGCGAGCGCCCGTAACGCGGCTGAGCCCGAGTGGCCGGTCGCCAGCATCGGGTCGAGGACGAAGACATCGCGCTGCGAGAGATCGTCGGGAACATTGGCGTAATAGGGAACCGCGGCGAGCGTCTGCGGATCGCGATAGAACCCGAGATGGGCGACGACCGCATCGTCGATAACGCTCAGAAAACCGGGAAGCAATCCGAGCCCCGCGCGCAGGATCGGCGCGACGACGGGACGGCTCGTCAAACGCGCGACGCGAGCGAGTCCGACGGGCGTCTGCACCTCGCTTTCGCTGGTGCGCAGCAACGAGGTTGCTTCGTATGCCAAGAAGCCGCCGATCTCTTCAACGGTCCGCCGGAAGAGTGCGGACGGCGTCGTAGAGTCGCGGATCAGCGCGAGGCGGTCGGCGACCGCGGGGTGCACGACTACCGAGACATCGATCATCCCGCCGTATTCGAACCAAACGCTCGTTCTGCCCCTACGCCGTGCGGGCCACCGCTGCGCAAGCAGCGCACAGGGCCACCTTCCGGCTCCACGAAGGACGCGGCATGAAGATCGCCTCGTCCAGCGCGAGTTTCGACCGGCGTCTGCAGGCGGGGGAACTCACGCAGCTCGAGTGGCTCGACATCTGCGCCAGGGAATTTGCTTTGGACGGCGTCGTCTTCGATCTGCGCCACTTCCCGCGCACCGACGACGACTATCTCGCGCAACTCAAAAAACTCTGCGTCGACCTCGGCATGACGATCGCTGCGGTCTGCGCCGGCAACATCGCTGCGGCGCGGGGGGGAGTCGGCATCGCGGTGCGCCTCGGGGCTCCGCTCCTGTTGAGCCGGGCGCCGCAAAAGAGCGACGAGGCGTCGGCGTGGAACCGGCTCGCGGATGCTGCGCGAACGCTCGCTGCTGCAGGGAAGGAAGCGAACG
>DATJTD010000286.1:0-7512 GCA_035503775.1 Candidatus Acidiferrales bacterium | reverse complement strand
GCCCAAATAAGTAACCTCCGCCAGCAAATACGGCTCGCGCGAGACGACGTGGTCGATGCGGAAGCGGCGCCGCCCGGTCGTGGAGATGTAGTAGCGCCCGTTGTCGAGCGGCGTCACGTCGCAGATCTCCGCGGTCGTGCCGACTTCGTGCGGCATGATCTGCGGGTCGCCGGCCTCATCACCTTCACGGATGAGCGCGACGCCGAACGTCTCCCCTTGCTCCAGACACTCCGAGATCATCTGCTTGTAGCGCGGCTCGAAGACGTGCAGGTTAAGAGTGGCTCCGGGAAAGAGCACCGAGTTCAAGGGAAAGAGCCGTAGACGCGCCGACTTGGGCTTCATGGGCTCGCCACGCTTCGTCTCAGCACCCCCCGCATCCCGCGGCTCGCGAGCAGTCGAGGAGACGGGTGCTCGTCCATGAAGACTGCTTTCGGAGGCGAAGGTTCGCCGGAAATTTCTCACACAGAATTGAGTCGGATGCTCACCGTGCAAGAAAATCTCGATGTCTCGTATCTCAATCGCCTCCACAAGCCACCGGCGCCCCTCCTGCTCGAACTCGAACAGCGCGGGCACTACGACGAGGTGCCCCTGGTCTCGCGGGAGACGGGGCGCCTGCTCTCAACCCTGGTACACGCCATGCAGGCCAGCCGCATCCTCGAGATCGGAACCGCCTATGGCTACTCCACCCTGTGGATGGCGCTGGCGCTCCCCATCGGGGGCCGCATCTGGACGATCGACCCTGACCGCGCGCGGACCGAGATCGCGCGCGACTTCATTGCGCGCGCAGGCAAAGAGAAGGAAGTCGAGTTCGTTAACCAGCCGGCGCTGGAGCTCTTGCGGGCGTTCTCGCAGCGCAACTTCGACATCATCTTCATCGATGCGACCAAAGAGGAATACGAAGACTACCTCGACCTCTGCATACCGCTCCTCAAGCTCTCGGGTCTGGTGATCGTGGACAATCTCCTCTGGCAGGGCCGTGCAGCGCAAAAGGCTACCAGCAAGGATTTGAGCACGACCAAGGCGATCCGCGAGTTCAACAAGTACTTCCTGAACCACCCGCAGCTCGACGCCACGATCATCCCGCTGGGCGACGGCACGGGCATCGGCGCGCGCATCGAATGACTCCGGGCGCCGCCGTCGACGCCGCGGCCTTCAAGGACGCGATGCGCCACTTCGCCTCCGGCGTCACGATCGTCACGACCATACTCGACGGCAAGCCCAAGGGCTTCACCGCGACCGCGTTCTCCAGCGTCTCGGCGGAACCCCCGATGGTGCTCATCTGTGTGAATCGCAGCGCGCGCAGCCATCCTATCATCGCGGCCGCCGGACACTTCTGCGTGAACGTGTTGGCCGTGCCGCAACAGCCGCTCGCCGTCGCTTTCTCGACGCGGAACGGCGACCCGTTCGTCGACGTGGCGTACCGCCGCGAAGCCACGGGCTCACCCGTCTTCGAAGAATCGCTGGCCTTCTTCGACTGTGAGCTGACCGAGGAGCACACGGTTGGAACGCACACGATCTTCCTCGGCACCGTCGTCGCCTGCGGCTCGGGGCCCGGATCGCCGCTGGGCTATTACGGCGGCGGCTACCGCGACTTGCACCTTCCTCCCGCATGACTCACGTCGAGCATCTCACGGTTGGGCCGTTGGCCTGCACGTGTACGATCGTCGCCGACACCCAGAGCGGTCAGGCCGTCGTCGTCGACGGCGGTGACGAAGCGCCGCGCATCGCCGCGCGGCTCGAGGCGCTCGGCGTGCGTGCGACGTACCTACTGCACACACATGCGCACATCGATCACATCGGCGCGCTGAGTGACCTGCGCGAGCTCACGAACGCACGCGGTCTGCTGCATCCAGCCGATCTTCCGCTGTACGCGACGTTGCGCGAGCAAGCCCGCTGGCTGGGATGCGCGCCGCCGCACGTGGTGGAACTCGACGGCGAACTGGCGCACGGCGATCGCATCGCCGTCGGTGCCGCCTCCCTCGACGTCTTGCACACCCCCGGTCACACGCCCGGAAGCGTCTCTTTCGCCGTCGCTGCCGGCGAACGCACGATGCTGCTCACCGGCGACACGCTCTTTGCCGGGAGCGTAGGCCGATGGGATCTCGGCGGGACCTCGCTAGCCGACATCGTGCAGAGCATCCGCGAGCACTTGCTCCCGTTCTCCGACTCGACGGTCGTCATCCCCGGCCACGGCGCCGCCACGACCATCGGAACCGAGCGGAGATCGAACCCGTTCTTAGTCGCGTAGCACCCACGAAAGAAGGCTCTATGCCCCGCTTCTTTGCTCATCTTCTCGGTCTCACGCTCGGGCTTTCCGGCGGTCTCGCGCTCGTCGGCACCGCCGCAGCTGCGACGATCACCGGCGATGTCGCGCACACGAGCGCCGAGTTCGTCGTCACCCACCTCACGATAAGCCAGGTACACGGCACGATCCCGGTTACGTCGTGGCAGGCGGTGACCGATAGCGCCTATGTCCCGCAAAGTTTTACGGCAACCCTCGACGCAACCGGCGTCAACACCGGAGATGCCGATCGCGACAAGGACCTGCGCGGCCCCGACTGGTTCGACGTGGCGACCTATCCAACGATCACCTTCACGAGCACAAAGATTACCCTCGGGCCGAACGACAGCTTCACCGCGGTCGGTGACCTGACGATGCACGGCGTCACCAAATCCGTCACCTTGCAAGGGCAAGTGCTCGGATCCGTCATCGACGCCAAAGGCAATCGGCACGTCGGCTACACGGCAACCACGACGATCGACCGTCGTGACTTCAATTTGAACTGGGGCAAAACGACGCCCGGCGGACAATTGATCGCCGCCTTTGAGGTGACGCTCAATCTCGAAGCCGAGGGCATCGTCCAAAAATAGCACGCCCGCGCGCCGCGGGGACGCGCTAGTGGAGCTTGATCAGAATCCCTTCGGGCTCTGCGGCCACGACCGGTTCAGCCGCCTCGTCCTGTGAGGTCGTGCCGTTGCCGGGAAGCGTTGCTGCGGTGGAGACGGCAGCTGCGGCGTGCGCTCGGGCGAGCATCTCATCGCTGATCTTCCCGGCTGCGCGCTTGGCGCGGTAGTCGTCGATGGCGGCGCGCAACGCCGCAATCGAACGTTCGGGATAGTCTTTCTTCTTCTCCGGGTAGCCGTCGAGCTCGTTTTCGATGTCTTGGTCGGAGATCGCGTAGGCCTGATCGATCGTCTTCCCGCGCGCGAGGCCAACGAGCAGCGAACACGTCGCCGTACCGAAGCCGCAGCCGGTGGTGAAGTACGAGATATCCTCGATCACGTCGCCGGGACCCACTTGCAAGTAGTAGGTGTAGAGGTCGCCGCACGAGTCGCTGAAATATTCACCCGTCGCCATCGGGTTCTCCATCGTACGGAAGCCGGAGCGCTCTTCGACGAGCTGCTGGAACTTGGCAAAATTCATTTCGTGATCTCGAACCGGCAAGCGTCGCCACCGGTTGCAAGCGACTCGACTTGCGATGCCGAGCCGGGGATCGTCTGCTCGAGCACGTGGTGGATCACCGAGCACACCTCCGGGTGTTCGCCGACGGTACTGGCGTACGGACAGTTGTGCTCGCGAAGTTCAACCCGGCCGTCGCGCTCCACGACGTCGGCGTCGACGCCGTTCTCACGGAGACTGGCCGCCAGCTCTTCCACCCGCGCGCGCCCCTCGCGGCCCTGCAGGCGCCGCTGCATCTTGGCAGCCGCGCGCTTCCCAAGCTTCTCGAAGACGGTCTTGACGCCGTCGTTGCCAAAAGACGCACGCACCTCACGCAAGACCGCGTTGAGCATGCGGTCGTAGTGTTGAGGAAAGAGAGCGTCGGCGCGCGCCGTCAGCGAGTACTCCAAGGTCGGCTTGGTGGGACCGCGGCGCACCGAGCGCTCGACGACGTACCCGTCGCGCTCCAAGAAGAGCAGCTGCTGGCGCACGGCGTTGGTCGAGAGGCCGAATTCGGACGCTAAATCGACCGCCGAGGCCGCATGGCGGCGCCGCAGCGCCGAGACGATCTTGCCGCGTGTGGACTCGAAAAAACGCGCGTCCTGCATCTCATGCGACATTAGCATGAAAATCGAAGATAGTCCAGCGTTTCCTTGACTTTCCTGGGGAGACCCCCTACCATAGCCTGGTGAGTCAGACGGGTTTACAGATTGACGACCTCCGGGTGAGCGTCGCCGAGACCGAGATTTTGCGGGGTATCGACCTTACCGTGGAGCGCGGGCGCGTCCATGCGCTCATGGGGCCCAACGGGAGCGGCAAGTCCACCCTCGCCTTTGCGATGACGGGCCATCCGAATTATACGGTGACCGGCGGGTCGGTCACCCTCGACGGCGAGGAACTCCTCGGACTCTCGCCTGACAAGCGCGCCAAGGCCGGCCTCTTCCTCTCCTTTCAGTACCCGGCAGCGATTCCGGGCGTGACGGTCGCGAACTTCTTGCGCTCGGCGCGCCAGAGCGTACGCGGCGGCGATCTCACGCCGGCAAAATTCCGCCAGCTCGTCTTCGAAAAGCTCGACTTGCTCAACATGGATACGGCGTTCTTGGGGCGCTATGTGAACGACGGTTTCTCGGGCGGTGAGAAAAAACGCCTCGAGATGCTGCAGCTCGCGATCCTCGCTCCGAAGTATGCCGTCTTGGACGAGACCGATTCCGGCCTCGACGTCGACGCGCTCGCGGCCGTCGGCACCTCGCTGCGCGCGCTGCGCGAGAGCGACGACGGGAAGAACACCGGCTTTCTGATCATCACCCACTATCCGCGCATTTTGCAGCACGTTCCAGCTGACGTGGTGCACGTCATGATGGAGGGGCGCATCGTCAAATCCGGCGGCCCCGAGCTCGCCAACGAGATCGAGCGCGAAGGCTACGACAAAATTCGCGAGGAGGTCCTTGGTGGCGTCGGTTAGTCCGACGTTACCGATCGGTGCTTCGCGCGAGACCCTCGATGCAACGCTCGCACGAAGCGGCGAGGGCGCGATCTCGCGCGCTGCCCGTTATGCCGCACTCGAAGAATTCGCCTCGCTTGCGCCGCCGCGCGCGCCGCAGGGGCGCTTCTGGCGCTATGATTACGCCAAACTCGACTTTGCGCAGCTGAAGCCCAGCGTTCCGTCCGTCGCCCTTCGCGGCGAGACGCAACGTGGTGTTACCGCCGTGCCATTTTCGAATGCCGCGGCCCAAGGCGGCGAGGCCTTTGCGAACGCCTTTCGCACCGTGTTCGGACCGTTGGACACCCGGTTCGCCGCGCTTGCATTCGCTTTCCAAAACACGGGCACGTTCATTCACGTCGCTGCGGGGAGCGTCGTCGACGATCCAATCGTCGTCCGCTACGAGGTCGCCGAAGGAGACGCATTTCCGTACACGCTGGTCAGCCTCGGTGAGGGCGCGCGGGCGACGGTCGTCGAGGAATTCACCGGCCCTTCGCAGGGCGTCATCTGCGGCATCACCGAGATCGTGCTCGACGCGCGCGCATCCTTACACTACGCGGGCGTGCAGCAGAGCTCGTCGCAGTCGCACGTCTTCTTCACCCGCCGCACGCGGTGCGGTGCCGGCTCGTCCTTGCACGTCGCGCTCGCCGAACTCGGTTCGGCGCTCACCTACACGACGCTGCACGCTGCGCTCGCGCAGCCCGACGCGAACGTCGAGATCACCTCGCTCTTCTTCAACACCGGCGATCAGCATATCGATCTCACGTCCGGCGTCGACCATCTGATCGGACCAACCCATTCGCAGACCGTCGTGAAGAGCGTCGCTACCGGGCGCGGGCAGGGCCGCTATCTCGGCAACATCGCCATCCGCCCCGGAGCACACGGTGCGGAGGCCTCCTTGCGCGACGACGCACTGCTGCTGAGCAAAGAGGCCCACATCGACTCGATCCCCGCGCTCGAGATCGCCTCGAACGACGTGAAAGCCTTTCACGGCGCGACCGTCGGCTCGATCGACGAAGAGGAGCTCTTCTACGTCACCAGCCGCGGCATCGCGCGCGGCGAGGCCGAACGCATGATCGCGCTGGGCTTCTTCGAACCGGCGCTCGAACGCTTCCCCGGCGAGGCGCTTCGCGCGCGCATTCGCGCGGCACTCGAGAGCAAGCTGGAATGATCACGGCCGATCGCGCGGCGACTATCGCGCGCGACTTCCCCATCCTCGCCAAGCCGACGTCGCGCGGCAAGCGTCTGGTCTATCTCGACTCGGCGGCAAGCTCGCAGAAGCCGCAAGCCGTGCTCGACGCGCTGGTGCACTATTACGAAAACGACAACGCCAACGTGCACCGCGGCGTTTACGAGCTGGCCGAGCGCTCCACCAACGATTACGAGGGCGCGCGCCACACCGTGGCCCGCTTCGTCAACGCCGCGCACGACGCCGAGATCATCTTCGTGCGCAACACCACCGAAGCGATCAACCTCGTCAGCTTCACCTGGGGCCTCGCCAACCTCAAAGCGGGCGACGGCATCTTGCTCTCGCAGCTCGAGCACCACTCGAACCTCGTCCCGTGGCAGCTCCTCGCGGCAAAGACGGGTGCGCAACTGCGCTTCCTCACCGTCGGCGAAGACGGCCTGCACCGCCTCGACGATCTCGACGCCAAGCTGCGCGGCACCAAGCTCGTCGCGCTCGCACACGTGAGCAACACGCTCGGCACGATCGCGCCACTCGAAACGATCATCCCGAAAGCTCACGCCGCGGGCGCCGTCGTCTTGATCGATGGCGCGCAGTCGGCTCCTCACTTTCCCGTCGACGTCCGCGCCCTCGACGCCGACTTCTTCTGCGCCAGCGGCCACAAAATGTGCGCCCCGATGGGGATCGGATTCCTCTACGGCAAACGCGCGCTGCTCGAAGCGATGCCACCGTTCCTCACCGGCGGCGACATGATCAAGGAAGTCGGCTACGAGAAGACGACCTACAACGAACTCCCTTGGAAGTTCGAAGCCGGCACGAGCAACGTCGCCGACGCTGTCGGCCTCGCTGCCGCCATCGATTACCTGACCACGATCGGCATGGACTGGATCCACGACCACGAGCGCCGCATCACCGCCTATGCGCTCAGCCGCCTACGCGCCCTCGAACCGCGCGGCCTCGCCATCTACGGCCCCGCCGACCAAGCCCACCGCTCCGGCGTCATCTCGTTCAACTTCGCCGATATCCACGCCCACGATCTCGCCTCGATCCTCGACCTCGAGGGCGTCTGCATCCGAGCCGGCCACCACTGCACCATGCCCCTCATGGAAAAAATGGGCTGGCCCGCAACCGCCAGAGCCTCCTTCTACCTCTACACCACCGAACAAGACATCGACGCCCTCATCGCCGCCCTAGAAAAAGCCGCCCAAATCTTCAAACTCCCATGACGCTCGCAACTACGCAACCGCCGCGTTCCCAACCATGCGCTGCCACCGATCCGATGGCGCCGCGCGCCGAGGCCGCGCTGCGGCCGGCGCGCGACCCAGGCTCAGCCATGGAGAGCGAGCCGAGCGGTGAGCGCGGGCGTGGGGGGTATCCCACCACCAATCCGATGGCGCCGCGCGCCGA
>DATJTD010000285.1:0-8753 GCA_035503775.1 Candidatus Acidiferrales bacterium | reverse complement strand
GTCGAAGCGGCATCGCCTAGGACAAGCACGATGCCCAGCGCCACTACATACTCAATCACGCCACCGACCTCACACCCAACACGCTGAATTCGGATTTGGGCTGACCAAACGAACTCCCCTTCCACGAAAGAGTCGGATCGCGCTCGCATGCATTGGTGCCTGGGCCGTCATATCGTGCGGGCCCGGTCCGACGCCTGCGCCTGCGACTGCGACCCCTATACCCATCTCCGTCACGCTTACGACACTCTCCGACCTCGTTACCGCATGGCACAGCGATCGAACCCCCGAGACGCCGCGCGGCGCTCGCCTCCTCTTCGACGGGCCGATTCCCGCCGGCCGCACGGTCGCGGTCACGCGCTCGATCGTACGCGCCAACCCGCGCTTGCAACCGTTCGACGCGCTCGTCTTGGCGACGCATGCCGTCAGGCTCGCAGACGATGCGGGGCTTCCCTATGGCTTCTTTTGTGCGACGCTGTTGCAGGAGTCTGCGTTCGATCCCGAGGCGATTTCAAGCGCCGGTGCCATCGGAATCGCGCAGTTCACCATCGACACGGCTGACGCATATGACGTCGATCCGTTCGATTGGCGCGATGCGATGCACGGTTCGGCGAGCCTCCTGGCCGACTACGTGCGTGCGAACACCGGCGTCTACGGCGATCCGTATGCGATGGCGCTGGCCGCCTACAACGCTGGGCCCGGCGCCGTCGCGTACTATCACGGCGTCCCGCCCTATCCCGAGACGCAGGAGTACATCGGCGACATCTACGACCGCTGGTCACGAATCTTACGTGATGCGACGGGGTTGGGGAAGGCGAGGCACTAAGCCGTTACGATGACCTCTTCGCAATCCGAGCACCGCGTCGACCGGAACGGCGTTCGCGTCGACGACATCGTCGATCTGATCTTCGGAACGCCCGTGCACGATCCGTACCGCTACCTCGAAGATGCCGCCGATGCGCAGACGGTCGCGTGGACTGCGGAGCAAAATCGTTTGACGCGTGCGACACTCGATGCGCTGCCGTCACGTGCACCACTGCTGCGGCGCTTCGACGACCTGCTGCGCATCGGGTGGACCGGCGCACCGGTGGAAGCGGGTGCCCGTTACTTTTTCACCGCACGCCGGGGCGACCTCGACCAAGCCGTGCTGTACGTTCGTGAAGGCGGGGTCGATCGCGTCCTGGTTGCGCCGGCGGCGCTCGATCCCTCGGGGCTCACGGCACTCGATTGGTGGTATCCGAGCCCCCAGGGCACGTATGTCGCCTTCGGGCTCTCGCGTAGCGGCGATGAGCGAAGCACACTGTACGTCCTCGACGTCGCCACGGCGCAGCGCAGATCTGAAGCCATACCGCACACGCGCGCCTCGGTCGTCGCGTGGCTCCCCGACGAGAGCGGCTTCTACTACACGTGCTTCCCCGGCGGCGGAAATTACGAGATGCGGCTCTGCGTGCATACGCTCGGTGCGGATTGGAACGAGGACGGGCTCGTCTTCGGCGAGGGCCGTGCGCCTGAAGATTGGCTCGGGGTCCAGCTCTCCAGAGACGGCAGTTGGCTCATCGTCACGGCGCAACGCGGCTGGACGGCGACCGACGTCTATCTGCGCGATCTGCGCGATCCACATGCCCCGTTCGTCGCGGTCATCGAAGGCGTCGATGCGATCACCGAGGTGCGCTGCCGGGGTGACGAGCTCTTCATTCGCAGCAACGATGGCGCGCCGCGTTTTGCGCTCTTCACGGCCGCTGCAGCGTCGCCGCAGCGCGAGCACTGGCGCGAACTCGTTGCGCAGCAGGACGACGTTCTCGATGCGTTTGCCGTGAGTGCCGACCGGATCGTCGCTTCATATTTGCATGACGCGCACGCGCGATTGGTCTGTATCGATGCGAGCGGAACGATGGCGGAGGTGGCGTTGCCGGATTTCGGCACGGTGAGTGCCCTCAGCGCGCAGGAGTCGTCGTCTGAGGCGTTCGTGCAATTCGTATCGTTTACGGTGCCGTCGACGGTCTACCGGGTCGATACGGGAACAGCGAGCGCCGCCGTGTGGAGCGCGATCGAGTCGCCGATCGACGCGTCGCCGTACGAGGTCGAGCAAGTCTGGTACGAGAGCCGCGACCGGACACGTATCCCAATGTATGTGTTGCGCCGTCGCGAGACGGCGCGTGATGGCCGCGCGCCGGCGGTGCTCACCGGCTACGGCGGCTTCAACGTCGCGTACCTTCCCGCATATTTTGCAAGCATCGTTCCGTGGCTCGATGCCGGGGGCGTCTATGCGGTTGCCAACTTGCGGGGAGGCGGCGAGTTCGGCGCGCCGTGGCATCGCGCCGGGATGCGCGCGCTCAAACAACACGTCTTCGACGACTTCATCGCCGCAGCCGAATTCTTGGGGGCGCACGGCTACGCCGATCCGGCGCGCATCGGGTGTATCGGCGGAAGCAACGGCGGCTTGCTCGTCGCGGCGGCGACGGTTCAGCGGCCGGACCTCTTCCGGGCCGTCGTCTGTGCCGTGCCGCTCTGCGATATGGTTCGCTTTCCGTACTTTCTGATCGCCCGGCTGTGGGTTTCCGAGTACGGCGACCCCGAAAGCGCAGCTGATTTTCCGTTCATCTATGCCTATTCGCCGTACCATCACGTGGAGGACGGGGTCGCATACCCCGCCATGCTCTTTCTGACCGCGGAATCGGATAGCCGGGTCGACCCGCTGCACGCGCGTAAGATGGGGGCCCGGGTGCAGGCTGCAACCGGCGGCGATGGCCCCATCTTGGTGCACATCGAGCAGCACGCGGGGCACGGTGCGGGCAAGCCACGCTCCAAGCAGGCGGAGGAACTCGCCGACCGGTGGAGTTTTTTTGCGTGGCAGCTGGGCGTGGAAATCGCGTTCTGACGTTGACAAAGCGTAGCCGCTGTAGGACGATGGCGCCTCGCGGTTCGGTTTCCGGCCCAACGGGGTAAGTCGCGGCTATGAAGATGCTCCAGCCTCAGCGCGACGGTCTCGTGCATATGCACGAACGGCTTAACCTCTATCGTGCGCCGGTGCCCGCTCACGAGACCTCGTTTGCAAGCGACGTGCGCAACGGGTTGCGCGCGACTCCCAAGCGCCTCTCGCCGCGCTATTTTTACGACGACTTGGGCTCGGCGCTTTTCGAAGCGATCACCTTCTTACCCGAGTACTATCTCACGCGCAGTGAGACCGAGATATTGGAGCGGCGCGCCGACGAGATCATGGCGATGCTCGACAGCCCCGTGGAACTCGTGGAATTCGGGAGCGGGAGTGCGCGCAAGACACGCATGCTCATCGACGCGGCATTACGCCGGCAAGCGCGGCTCGATTACCATCCAATCGATATCTCGCCGGGCGCGTTGCTCGCTTCGGCGACCGATCTCATCGCGACCCACGACCGCCTGCACGTCACCGCGTACGCGAGCGACTACTTCGAAGTCTTGGCGTCGGCGCGGCTGCGCACGTCGCAGCGCGTGCTGGCGCTCTTTTTGGGATCGAACATCGGAAACTACGAGCCCGCCGAAGCCGTGGAGCTGCTGCGCGCGATGTCGCGCTCGTTCAAACTCGGCGATGCGCTGCTGCTCGGCGCCGATCTCAAGAAAGACGCGCACGTCCTGGAACTCGCGTATGACGATCCGACCGGAGTGACACAAGCTTTCAACAAGAACTTGCTCTCGCGCATCAACCGCGAGTTGCACGGCACCTTCGACCTCGCGGCGTTTTCCCACGTCGCGGTCTACGACGAGCGGCGTGGGAGTGTCGATTCTTTTCTCGAAGCGCGTTCGCCGCAAAGCGTCACGATCGGCGATCTCGGGGTCGAGGTCGCCTTTGCCGCCGGCGAACGCGTGCACACCGAGTCGTCGCACAAGTTCTCCAAGACGGACGTCGCCGAACTCGCGTTGCGCGGCGGCTTTCGCCTCATCCGCAGCTGGACCGATGAGGAGGACCGCTTTAGCGTGAACCTGCTCGTCATCGCCTGATGCCTCCCGTCATCGGCATCACCTCGTCGATTCCCAACGACGTCGCTCCCGCCGACTTCGAGGCGCTCTGGCCGTATATGCTCTCCGTGCGCGAAGCCGGCGGCGAACCGCTCGCTCTGCGCAACGATCGCGAGCAGATCGAAGCCTATCTCGGCCAGGTCGACGGCTTGCTCTTCTCCGGCGGCGCGGACGTGGCGGCGGAACTCTACGGCGGCCGAGCCGAGCTCATCGAGAAGACCAATCCGGCGCGTGATGCCTTCGAACTGACGCTCGTACGTGAGGCGCGTGCGCGCGCGATTCCCACGCTCTGCATCTGCCGCGGTCTGCAGCTGGCCAACGTGGCCTTCGGCGGCACGCTCATCGAAGACCTTCGCACCGAGTTCGGCGACGAGCAGTATCTCATCAAGCACCGGCAGACCAAAGACAACGGCCAGGAGCGCACCGAGTACGGCATCGATCACGACGTGCAGGTCGAACCCTCGAGCGCGCTTGCGCACCTGCTCGGGACGACGCGCTTCCCCACGAACTCCTTGCACCATCAGGCGGTTCGCGAGCCGGCGGCCGATCTGCGGGCCGTCGCCTGGACGAACGACAACGTGATCGAGGCGCTCGACGCGCGCTTCGAACATCCGTTTTTCTATTGCGTGCAGTGGCATCCGGAGGAGCTGATGCCGCACGATCCGCCGTCGCTGCGGCTCTTCGAGGCGCTGGTCACCGTCTCAGCCCGTGAGGCGGCGCGCGGCGCGGCGCTCGATCGCGCGTAGCGCCGCGTCGGCTGCAAGCGCGAGCAACGCACACGCGAGGCTCCCGACGACGACGCGTTCGGGATCGTTGTGCTGGAGGCCGTAGAAGATCAACACCCCGAGGCCGCCCGCATCGATCCAGGCGCCGAGGGTCGCCATCGCGATGATGGCGATCGTCGCAATGCGCACCCCGCCCAAGATCACCGGAAGCGCCTGTGGCAACTCGACGTGCACCAGTGATTGGAGTGGAGACATTCCGAGGCCGCGCGCGGCTTCAATCGAGGCCGGCGGGACGCTCTTGAGCCCAGCGAGGACGTTGCGCACCAAGATCATCTGCGCGTAGGCCACCAGCGCCACGAGCGCCGTCCCGAAGCCGAGGCCGAGATAGGTGATCAGAAACGCGTAGAGCGCCAAGCTCGGAATCGTATACATCACGTTGAGGATGCCCAGCACGATCGCACCGCTGCGGTCGTGGCTTCGCACGAAGATGCCGAGCGGGAGGGCGACCATGGCGGCGACGGCGAGGGCCGAGAGCGTCAGGAGCAGATGCTGCCCGAAGAGTAGCGCGATCTCCCCGGCGTGCGAGGCGAGAAAATTCACGCGGCGCTCGCGGCGAGCGCACGGCGAATGTCTTGGAAGTCGAGCCGGCCGACCCTCGCTTCACCGTCATAGACGTCGAGGTCGTCACCGCCGCTCAAGAGCGCGCTCAACGCTTCTTGCAGCGAACGATCCGCCGCAATCCGCGCCGGAGCGGGTGGCGCATCTGCGGCCGTGGGCCGCATGGCGTCACGGACGCCGAGTAGGACGAGGCGCCTCACGGTGTTGCGCGCATCCACCAGGTTGGCGACGTAGGGAGTCGCGGGATGGGCCAACGTCCGCAGCGGTGTGTCGTCTTGTTCGATGTTTCCGTTGCGCAGGACGACGATCCGGTCGGCGATGCGTAACGCCTCGTCGACGTCGTGAGTCACGAAGAAGATCGTCGTTCGCAGCGCACGGTGGATCTCGAGCAACTCGTCGCCGAGCGCCAAACGAACGATTGGATCGACGGCGCCAAAGGGCTCGTCCATCAAGAGCACGGGTGGTTGCGCCGCCAGCGCGCGCGCCACCCCAACGCGCTGCGCCTCTCCGCCGGAGAGCTGGCGCGGCAGACGATCGCGATAGCGCGCGGGCTCGAGCCGAATCATCTCCAGAAGTTCGTCGACGCGCCGCTGCGTTCTCATGCGCTCCCAGCCCAGCAGTTGAGGCACGACGGCGATATTCTGTGCGACGGTGAGATGTGGAAAGAGACCGACGGCTTGGATTACGTAGCCGATGCCGCGCCGCAACCGCACGAGATCTTCGTCGAGCACGTTGCGCTCGCCGAGAAAGATCGTGCCGGAGGTGATCGGCGCCAGGCGGTTGATGGTGCGTAAGAGCGTGCTCTTCCCGCTTCCCGATGGGCCAAGGAAGACTACGAACTGCCCAGGCGGGACGTCGAGCGTGACGTCGTCGACGGCATTTCGGTCGGCTCCCTCGTAGCGGACGCAGACGTGCTCGAGCTGCACGCGCGCGCCGGCGAGGGGTGCGCTAGACAAGGCCGGATTTTTGTAAGAACGCGTGGGCAACGTCCCCGGGCTCTTGCCCCTCCCCATCGACTTGCTCGTTGAGGTTGCGCATGACCGTATCGGTGAGCCGTGGGCTCAATTTGTTGAGGACCGGCGCGATGTGCGGATACGATGCGAGCGTCTGCGCGCGTACGACCGGCGCGACTTGATACGCCGGCCAAAAATGCCGGTCGTCGGTAAAGACCATCAGGTGATCGGCGCCAATGGCGCCGTCGGTCCCGAAAGCGACGACGACGTCGACGTTGCCCGTGAGCAGTGCCTCGTACTTGAGTCCGATGTCGAAGAGCTTGATGCTTTTGAAATCGAAACCGCCGTACGCGCGGCGCAGCCCCGGCAGCCCGTCTTGCCGTTGCAGAAATTCGGGGATCGCGCCGAGGCGCAGTTCGGGCGCAGCGCGGCTCAGTTCGGAGAGGGTGGAGATGTGGTAGCGTTGCGCAAGCGCCTCCGTCGTTGCCAGCGCCTGCGTATCGTTGAACGGCGCGGGGTGCAGCCAGGTCAGGTCGTACCGTTGCGCATAGGTGCTCCGGACGATCTCGTACGTCGCCTCGGCTGTTTTGGGTGGCGTCAGGTGCAAGACGGCGAGCAGTGCGGTTCCCGTGTATTCCGGATAGAGATCGATGTCGCCGCGCTGGAGTGCCTCCATCGCGACCTGTGTCCCACCCAAATTGAGTTTGCGCGCGACGGTGAGCCCCGCCCCTTCGAGGAGCTGCGCATACATCTCACCCAGGATCAGCTCTTCGGTGAAGTTTTTGGAGCCGACGGCGACGTCCGTCTTTTTCGAGCACCCGGCCAGCGGAGGTCCGATCGCCAATAGCCCGAGTGCTGCTTTGCGCGAAAGCCGGGTCATGGTGCGCCCTTCCGCCGTCAGGCGGGCAACCCTTGCGTGCGTGCGGTGAGCCGGCGTTCGATAAAGCCGAGGAGCGCTTGCGCACCGAGCGCCAACAGCGAGACGCTCACGGCTCCTTCGAGCAGGGTTGCTTGATCGTTGTTTGCCAAGCCGTCGACGATGAATTCGCCGAGGCCGCCGCCGCCAATGAAGGCGGCAAGGGTTGCGCTGGCGATCACCTCCACGGCAGCCGTGCGAATTCCGGCAAAGACGATGGGAAGAGCGAGCGGCCAGACGACGCGCCGCTGCACCTGGCGGTCCGACATGCCCAGACCACGCGCCGCTTCGACGATCTCGGCGGCGACGTGACTGAGTCCGAGCTGCGTGTTGATGGCAATCGGCGGTATGGCCAAGAGCGTGAGTGCGATCACCGACGGCACGAAGCCGACGCCGACCAGCGGAATCATCAGGGCGAGGACTGCGAGTGAGGGTACGACGCGCGCGATGCCGATTGCGCCGAGGGTAACGGAGCGTAGCTGGGGCAGGCGCGCGATGAGGACGCCGAGCGGCAGACCGAGCACGAGCGCCGCCGCAAGGGCGCAAATTGTTAAGAACAGATGATCCCCGATGTGGGAAAAAAGATCAGTCATCGTACCTGGAGATTCGCCGGAGGGCAGCGAACCATTGCTTGCGATGATAGTGCAAGCCGAGGGCGCCGAGATACAGCCGGCCGCAGTCGATCGTCAGGCCGCGCAGCCTCCGCGCCTCGACGACCCGGCGCTCTACTATAGCCGCGAGCTCTCGTGGCTCGCGTTCAACGATCGCGTGCTCGAAGAGGCGCTCGACGAGCGCAATCCGTTGCTCGAGCGGCTCAAGTTCATCGCCATCTTCGGCACGAATCTCGACGAGTATTTCATGATTCGCGTCGCGGCGCTCAAACAACAGATCGCCGCCGAAGTCATCAAGCGCAGCAACGACGGGCGCTTGCCGTACGAGCAGCTCGTTGCGATCTCCGCGCGCTTGCGGCCTTCGCTCGAGCGGCAGATCCAAGTGCTGCGCGAGCACATCTTCCCCGAGTTGGACCGGTGCGGCATTCGCATCTTGCGCTACGACGAAGTCGATGCGCCGACACGCGAGACGCTCGACCGCATGTTCGACGAGCGCGTCTTCCCGGTGCTTACGCCGCTGGCGGTCGATCAAGGGCATCCATTTCCGTACATCTCCAATCTCTCGCTCTCGCTTGGCGTCGAGATGTACGAAGAGAGTCCCGACGGGCCCGAACTCCACTTTGCACGAGTGAAGGTGCCGGCGAGTCTGCCGCGGCTGGTCTCGATCGATGCCCCATCCGGCGAGGCGCACTACGTGCTCCTCGAAGATCTCATCGCGCACAACTTGAGTGTCCTCTTCCCCGGCATGGAGATCCGCGACTCGTACCTCTTCCGCGTGACGCGCGACGCCGACTTGGACTTGCAAGAAGACGAAGCCGACGACTTGCTGCTGGCGATCGAGTCGGAATTGCGCAAGCGGCGCTTCGGCGAGCCGGTGCGTCTGGAAGTCGAGAAGGAGATGCCCGAGCACCTGCGCTCGATGCTCCTCAACGCTCTCGAA
>DATJTD010000284.1:0-5192 GCA_035503775.1 Candidatus Acidiferrales bacterium | reverse complement strand
GAGCCCTTCTTCGTAGGCATTGCCGTTCTGCGAGACGATCGCGGTGACGCGCTCGGGGTTCCGCACCGCCATCCGTAGCCCGACCGGAGCGCCGTAATCGAAAATGTACATCGCGAAACGTTCGAGGCCGACGACTTCAGTGAAGCGCGTCATGACGTTCGCTATATTGTCGAAGGTATAGGCGAAGCGATCCCGCGCGGGCATGTCCGACTGACCGAAGCCCGGCAGGTCGGGAGCCACCACGTAATAACGCTCGCTCAGGAGCGGAATCAGATTCCGGAACATGTGGCCCGATGTCGGAAAGCCGTGGAGAAGAAGAATCGCCTCCGATTCCGGCGACCCGGCGCTCCGATAGAATATCTTGACGCCGTCGACGTCAGCGGTCTCGTATGTGGTCCTGGACATTGTGCTGCGGCCTTTCTGTTTTAGGGGTAACCGCCCAGAGCGGCTTTAACAGGGTATGCCATACATGCATAACCTGTCAAGTGCTGCTAAGCGGGTGTTGACACAACTGGGCTACTGATGCAAAATAACTGCATTATGGCTTCCCAGGAGGTTATCCAAGAAAGCACGGCCGCGAGGCCGAGTCCCTTCTTTATCGCCGGCTCCGCAGGCCTGGATTTCCTGAACTCCCTGGCCACGCCGCTGAATGAACCGGTTGATTGGCTGGCCTCCGGCGGGGATCTACTGAATTGGCTCCAGTCAGCTGGCTTGCTGGAACCCGACACCGCGGCTGCCGTCCGCGAGGCGGCACTTCCGGGGGAGATCGACGGGGTCGCCGCCCAGGCTCGGTCTCTGCGCGAGTGGTTCCGGTCGTTCGTCCGCGACCATCGAGGAAAGGCGCTGGACGATGCAGCGCTCGTGGAGCTCGAGCCGCTCAATCAACTGCTTTCCCGCGATCATGAATTCTCGAGAATCGTGCGAAAGGGAACGGAATCGGCTGGAGGCTTGCCGTTGCGCCGAGTGCGGATGCGATCGTGGTCTTCCCCCGAGACCCTGCTGCAGCCAATCGCCGCGGCCCTGGCGGATCTCGTTTGCGACGAGAACTTCGCTTACGTCAAGGCGTGCGAAGGTTCGCGCTGCACGCTGTTCTATGTCGACCGCACGCGCGTGCACGGCCGCAGATGGTGCAGCATGTCGGTTTGCGGCAACCGATCGAAGCAAAAAGCGCGCCGCCGTTCCAGGAAAGACGCAGCGCTCGCGTCATGAGAGGCGTTACCAAAGAGCGTCTTTCGGCCTTCTCGGACGGCATATTCGCGGTCATCATCACCATCATGGTGCTCCAGCTCAGAATGCCTCAACAACCGACGTTCGACCAACTGCTCGCGACGTGGCCCACGATGGCAAGCTACCTGGTGAGCTACTTCCTCATCGTGATCATGTGGATCAATCACCATTACCTCTGGAGCTTTGCGAAGGAACCAACGCCTCGCTACATTTTCTGGAATTTCGTGCACATGTTCGCGGCGTCGCTCGTGCCCTTCGCTACCGCGTGGGTATCCGGGACGAACATGGCATCTGTTCCGGTATTCGTGTACGCAGCCACCATCGTCTTCGTAAATATCGCGTACCACGGGTTCGCTCACGCGGTCGTTCCGAGTGACGAGGATCCAACCAGACGCCGCGCCGCGCTGATCCGCTCGACGATCACCGTCGGCATCTTCATAGGGGCGATGCTCCTGTCGTTGAGGTTTCCGCTCGTGGCGTTCGCCGCCGTCACGTGCGTCGTGCTGACGTATGCATATCCGGACGCGAGGCTGCGCGGAACGAAGGCGATCGTCGAGCGGACGGGATCCGGTGACTCGGCGCATGGATAGCAAAACCAGACGAGAAGCGCTTCGCTCGTTCTTGAAAGAGTGCCGGGCACGCGCGGCTCCTGAGAAATTCGGGCTCGCCGTAAGCCGACGGCGTCGCGTACCAGGGCTGCGGCGCGAAGAAGTCGCCGAGCTGGCCGGCATCAGCCTCGCGTGGTACACACGCTTGGAAACGGCTCAAGATATCCGCGTGTCACCGAGGCTTTTAGACCGACTCGCTTCCGTCTTCCACTTGAGCGAGGAGGACAAGCTTCAACTTTTTTCGCTCGCTATCGACGAGTTGCCGACGGTCCCGCGCGGGACTCCAGCGGCGATGGGCGCCCAGGGACGGGAATACGCCGCATTAATGGACTTCGTCCGGCGGACGCGCGCGGCGTCGAGCCTCAAGGAGCTCGCCGATCTGACCGTGGATATTCTCTTCGATCTCGAGCGCCCGATCGAAAACGCCTACTTCGTCAAGGCCGACCTCGCGGAGAGGACGTTCTACTTCCTGGATCAGCGTGTTGGGCCGCATTCCGAGCCGGCCCCAACCACGACCTACGAATTTGCATCGGTTTTCGACGCGAACAAGGTCCTTGAGGAAGCCGATCTCTGCATCGACAATGACTTGGCGTCAAAGCATCACCTCATCTTCGGACCGCGGGCGAAGGCGCTTGGTGCAGGGAGATTCATCAGCAAGGGGCTACACGCAGGAGTCGTTGACTGTGCCATCGGGCACTTTCAATCGTCGGGGGAACCGTATTCGGAACACACGGTAGCGCTGGTATCTCTCATCGCCGAGATCCTTCACTTGGCATTAGCCTCTCGCTACTAGGGCCCTGACGAACTTGCCGATCGCATGAGCGATGGCCCCCTAACGACCTTTGCTGCGTCGGCGCGAAAGTACGACCTACCGCTTCGGTGAAGCTGAAGGTCGCGGCGACGGATGCCCCATCATATGGTCGCTATTCATCATGTGGTCTGCCGACGCTGAGGGCTTCGGCGACGCCATCATATGCCCCGACATATGGCTTGATGACATGTGGTTTGACGACATGTGACCGGACATCGCGTTCGCCGACGACGTCGGCTTCGGTGAGGCCGCCATGTGCCCCGACATATGGCTCGACGACATGTGGTCTGAGGACATGTGACCGGACATCGCGTTCGCCGACGAAGTCGGCTTCGGGGAGGGGGAGGCCATCCCATCGGCGAGCGCGGGAACGGTAGTAAGCAGGACGAGTGCGATTGCCGCAGGGGCGAACGATTTCATGTGGAGTCCTCTCGAAATGGGCGTGGTGATCTGCACGGCTCGGATAAGAAAACGCCCGCCGGGTGGCAGCGGATGATCCTTGACACAAGTTATTTGTGGGCCGTACTATTTGGCGGCGATATAGGGCTTGGTTATGGGAGCTGAAGCGGAGGTTATGCGGCAGCGATGTCGATCGATTATCTAAGGAGCGCGCTGGCCCGCGGAGAACACGAACCTCTGATTCGGTATGTTCGTCTCCACCTCGGCGACGGCAACGAATCGGTTGGAGCCAAGGAGATCGAGAAGGCCTGGGTGCAAGCCTTGACGCTTCTGATCGAAACGCCGCCTACGAACCGCGAATTCATCGAGGATGCCATCGCCACACAGGATGCGGCAACGTTGGCTCATCTGTTCTTCCGCCTACATTTTTATTTCGTCGCCGCAAGCGGAGAGTGGATCCATGACGGAAGTCTCTGAAAACCTCAAGCAGCTTCGCCCCGGTCTCTGGGAAACGGTGAACCAGCGCTATCCGGGTTCCATGATTACGAAGCACGACCCCGTGCCGGCGGCAAAGCTGCGGCTTGGCTTATCGGGCGCTCGCCTGTGCTTCGTCACATCCTCAGGCGTTCAGCTGCGCGGCTCCATGCCTTTCGACGTGGTGCATCCGATTGGGGATTTCACGTACCGGGCGGTGCCTTCCGCCGCGGCGCCGTCCGAGCTCGCAATTCACCAGTTGAAATACCCGACGCACGGCGCCATGGAAGACATCAACGTCGTCTTTCCGATCGAGCGTCTTGCTGAGTTGGTCAGGTCGGGGGAGCTCGGCGCCTTGACCGAAAACTTCTTTTCGTTCATTGGGTACAACATGGATCCGGCCCGCGTCGAGGGAGAGTTCGCGGAGAACCTGGCCGACGCAGTATCTGCGGAAAGGCCCGATGCAGTCCTCCTTGCACCCGCTTGACCGATCTGCCATCAAGGCGTCGCGCTCGTGCAGCGCGCATTAGAAAAACGTGGGATTCCTACGGTGAGCGTCACGGTCGCGCGCGACATAACGGAACGTTGCCTCGTGCCGCGCGCGATCTTCGTCCCGTTCATGATGGGTCATCCCTTCGGCGTACCGCATCACCGCGAACTTCAACTTCGCATAATTCGGGAGTCATTAGCGCTGCTGAGCCAAGCGCCGGCAAACGGCGTGATCACTGCGCTTCCTGTCACCTGGGCCCAGGCGCGCCGCGACATGCGCCTATAAGAACGTCGACGACGCGCGGACCCCTCGTCGCATCGGCAGAGCCCAGCCAAGCGATCGGACGCTGATTGAGGATAAACTCGTCCGTTCCGCGCGCTCAAGCGTATAGTATTTGTGATACACGCCATCGCACCGAGCCCAGGCCCCTCGGTTTACGCGACAGTCAGGGCCGCCGCAGTCAAATCAGCCGTCGCCCCAAGAGCACCCTCGCTAACGCCACCACCCCTCAACGTGCCCGAACAAGCGCCGGCGAAACTCCGGGCCGACTCGTTGCTCATTTCCAACCTCTATGGTGCAGCACTAATCGTCGCTCTGGCGGCGCCGGTGGTCTACCCGCCATTCAATCCTCAAGGCGACCAGATAACGCCGGTGACGAGGCTCGCGCGTCCGATTCCGCCACGAGACGCAACAGGGGATCAGGTCGACCAGCGGGTTTGAAGCTCTCCAGTCCTGACTCCGCCGCTTGGCCGACGTCGTGTCAATAATTGAAACTCGTCAAACGCCTTTCGTTGATGAAATCCAACTCCGGAAGTGCCAGGGCGAAGAGCGTTGCTCGTTCGCCGGGCGAGAGCATCAATAGCGCGGCTAGGCGATCGAGGAGGTAAACGGATACACGCGCGGGCCTCTCGGATTCCAGCAGCCCATACCACGTCCGACTGACGCCGATTCCTTCGGCCACCTCTTCCTGCGACACGCGCTTCCCGCGTCTCGCCGGCGACCGCTGGTGTGGACCGAGACTCTCCAAATCGGGATCGATTCGGACGCGGAAATGCCTTAGGAGACCCTTCAGCTGCGAGGACGGCAGCCGCGACGAAGTAGGGGACGGCTGTGCGGTTACGGGCCAATCGGTCAGCATATGTACCTCGTCCTCCCAGGATAGGATTACGAGGATGACCAGTTC
>DATJTD010000283.1:0-4919 GCA_035503775.1 Candidatus Acidiferrales bacterium | reverse complement strand
ATTTCATCGAAGGCTGGTACAACCCGCATCGCCGGCATTCAGCCCTCGGCTACCTTTCACCCAGCAACTACGAACGGCGGATGAGTCAAGCCGCCTGATGTCCAATTCGCAGCTCTCCACGGAACCGGGTCAACTCCACAGCGTAAAAGTGCCTCGCAACGGCTGATGTAACTACGACCAGAGCGGATAAAGGTCGACATATACTGGCTGGCTAACGGCCATTTGCGCGGGCGCGCCTTCGCCGTTTTGTGATTGGAATCTGATTGATAGAACCGGCTGCCGGACCTAAACGTAGAATGACCACAACGCTACACCTGCCGATCTTATGAGGCCTAGGCAACTCCTGGCGATCTGTCACGAGAGTGCGAATTTGGGGTCTTTCGAATCGCTGTTGTGCAACGCCAATTTTTTTATTCGTTACGCAGATATTTCGACGGCGATTTTTGCGGAAAGCGATCTATTTGAGCCTGAGTTGCTCGTCATTCTCGGTGCGGCGGGAGGAAACTGTCAACGACGTTACCGCTCCTTTATCGAAAATGGACTCGCAATGATCGAACGGCGTCTGGATGCTGGTAAACCTACGCTCGGCATTGGAGACGGATGTCAGCTCCTCGCACAGGCGATCGGTGCACGTGCGTATGCTGGTGCGACTCGCGAAATCGGTTGGAGTCCGCTGATCCTCACCTCGGAAGGACGACGGTCCGCACTACGCTATTTGGACGGAACGCACATGGAGGTCTTCCATTGGCACAGTGACACCTTCGATCTCCCGCCGGGAGCAACGCCGCTGGCGTCGACGCTGGCGTGCACTAACCAAGCCTTCAGTTGCGGTGAGACAGTGCTGGGTCTCCAATTCCACCCCGAGGTGAGAGCACGCGAGCTTGCGGCCTGGTATGCGGCTCGCATGGAGGAATTGGTGACCCAGGGTATCTCGCTCGAACGCCTGCAACTGGAGAGCGCACAGTACGCGCCAGTTCTGCAGGCCTATGCGGAGCCGTTCTTGCACGCCTGGCTTGCCTCCGCAGGGTTGTAGGCTCCGCGGGAACCAGGAGCACGCTGCCGCTGGCGCGCAACCGTGTGCAACCCATCCTGGTCCTAAGAACCGGAGGTAGAGGACACCATGAGCGCACTCCCCGACGTTTCTGAGAAGACATTCAAGCAAGATGTATTGGCCAGCGACCAGCCGGTGCTGGTTGATTTTTGGGCGCCGTGGTGCGGTCCGTGTAAGATGCTCGCGCCGGTTGTCGAGAAAGTCGCCCAGGCGCACGGCGGCCGGGTGAAGTTCCTCAAACTCAATACCGATCTCAACCCGCAGATCGCCGGCGAGTACCACGTCTCCGGTATCCCCTGCTTGATTCTCTTCAAGGGTGGTCAGGCGGTCGACCGTATCGTCGGATTCGTGCAAGAGAAAACGATCAGCGCAATGATCGAGAAGCACTTGGCGGCGGCCTAGGCGCGTGCAACCGCGGTGACGTCACCGCAGATGGACGACACGAGCGCGCAAACCACGTTGGAGTCGGTTCGCGCCCTGCTCGTGCGCCAGGAGCACGAAGCGCCATGGGCTCTTGGCCTTACGCTGCTGGGTCTTTCCAAACGCTTGCGAGTCCCTGAAACACAGTTGCATCCGCTGCTGCAGAGATTCATAGAAGAGGGGCAGATCGCATATCGTAGTGGCTACTATGCGACGCCCGGGTTCTCACCGCACCTCTCCGACGATCAGCGCCGCTTTTTCGAAGAGTATCTTCCCGCGGAGACTCCCGCCACAAATGTTCCCGCGAGCTTTGCGACCGTTATGAGTGCCATGAAATGCGCGCATATCGAAGGCCTTGCGCAAGCCTTTGATACACTCGCCGAGGTGGGTGCTATCGTGCGAATCGGCGACGATCTCTACCGAGATACACAGATGGAACGCCTAAAACGCGATGTGGGCGCCGCCCTCGTGCGAGAGAACCGTCTCACAGTGGCGCAGATACGCGATATCGTTGGAATGTCCCGAAAGCACGTCGTCCCTCTCCTCGAGTGGTTCGACCGTATCGGCTTTACCATTCGCGATGGAGACTGCCGATCGGCGCGCAGGTCGCCGTGTGTGATTCTCGATCCTTGACGGATCGAGCCGAAGCCGTAGTTAAAAATGCTCACAGACTCGGTCGGTACGCAAAAAAACCTTCGCCAAGAGCCACGATGGTCGTCCTCTACCCTACGAGGCCGGGGGATCACAACGAAAGGTCTGGTAATACGCTCGCGCGGTCTCCGTATATCGCCTTTTTTCACTAGGTCGTCGGCGAGATCCCAAACGTCATACTCTGGATATCCATTTAGCATTCCGCATTGGTGGATCGCAAAAGTTGATTATCGATAGGCACCGGGACATTCGTGGCTACAGGTGCTTGAGCAACTGCTCATCCACCCGTGTTGAGAACGGTAGCGATAACGGCAAGTGGCCGGAGACCCCGCATCCTACTTGTGAAGATAAAATGGAGTCAGTCTCTGCCTCCTCAGTCGTGTAATAGGCATTTAGGAGGGAACATTCAAGTCGAGCCCGTCTACCAATCTGTCGCACATCAAGCAAATTGTGGCTTTCAATGACGCAGAGTCAGCACGCCTATGACGATTTCCAGCGCGATCAATAAAATAATGACGATTTCAAAAAACTCGCCGCGCGCCGCCTGTGCGCGGTCGTTGAAGAAGCGGTACATCTCTCCCACGCTCTGTAGCTTGGAATCGAGTTGCTTCTGCCAATCCTTGAGGCCGAGGCGTTGCGCTGCGCCGCGGTAGAGGCGCGCGTAGTAAGCATCCCCGATGATCTTGAGCGCGTTGCTACTGCGATCCGTCAGTTCGAGCACGTCGACGATCAGGTAGCGAATCCGATCTGCAGCCTGCTGGGCGCCCTTCCGGCCGAACCGCCTTCCGGCGTGTTTGTCGTCGATCTTGTAGATCATGTCGAGTTCGGCATCGAGAAGCGCATCGTGCTGGCGGAGTTCCACGAGCTGTGTGTTGGCGAATTCGAGAATGTCTTCAGCGGCGTTGGCGCCTTCGCGGCGGTCGTAGACGAAGGCTGTGTCCCATTGCACGACGATCAGATCGTCGTCGAAATAGGTGAAGTTGACGCGAACCGCCTCCTCTTGCTCGGCCGGCATGAGTGGCCGCTCCTCGCAGAGTACCAGGCACGCAAGTTGGGAGACGTACTTGCCGAGCAACGCGGGCGTCTGCGCCGGAAGTTCGAACGCGTCGACTTCAAAGATAAAGTAATCTTCCCAGACCGGCGTGTGCGGTTCATCGAGCATTCCCGCCATGTCCGCAAGGAGCGTGTTGAGCGTCGCTTGCGCGAGCGCGGGGAGTTCGGGGTCGCGCCGCAAGCGGCGCGTAAAGGCCGCGAACTCGTTCCACGTCCCGCTGAATGGCAGCGTCAACCGAATCGAGATCACGCCGTAATCGAAGACTTTCGCCCGCACGCCGGTGCCCGAAGGTGTGCTCGCTCGACGTACCACCACCGGCGGCACCGGATATTCGATGAATCCCGACGACGCCTCGGGGCGGAGCTGCAACGGAGCGCGTGCCGTCCCGCTAGCGACCGTTCCGAGCCGTGCCAAATCGATGGTGTCGGCAACGTCGTACAAAAAGTACCCGTGAAAGGCGCCGCTCTTAATCGACGGCGGGGTTCCTGGCGCGGAAGATGGGGCACGAGCTGCAGCAGTCGCGGATTCCATAGCGAAGGGGTTTCCTGCAACGCAACGCCGCCCCCGCCGGGTTCTAAGGTGAAGAGATGAATGCCGATCGCATGACCGAGCGCGTTCAGGAAGCCCTGAACGCCGCCTACACCCGGGCGCTCAACGAGCGCCAAACGCAGACCACCCCCGAGCACCTCCTCGCTGCCTTGCTGGAGCGAACCGATGGGATCGCCGCGCCGCTCCTCGCGCGCGCCGGCGTCGACATCGGCCAGTTGAGCGCATCGGTCGAGCGCGCCATCGCCGCGCTTCCGCGCTACTCCGGCCCGAACGCCGCGCAAAGCCAGGTAACGATCTCCCCGCAGCTGACGCGCTTGTTGTCGGCGGCCGAGAACGAAGCCAAGGCCCTCAACGACGACTACATCTCGGTCGAACATCTCTTGCTTGCGATGACGGCGGATACCGGCGCCGTCGGCCGCATCTTCCGCGACGCCGGCGTCACGCGCGAGAAGTTGCTCCAGGCGCTACGCGAGGTGCGCGGCAACCAGCGCGTCACCACCCCGACTCCGGAAGGGACGTACCAGTCGCTCGAACGCTACGGCCAAGACCTGACACGTCAAGCCGAGCAGGGAAAACTCGATCCGGTCATCGGTCGCGACGAGGAGATTCGCCGCGTCGTTCAAGTGCTCTCGCGGCGCACCAAGAACAACCCCGTCCTCATCGGCGAGCCGGGCGTCGGCAAGACCGCCATCGTGGAAGGCCTCGCTCAGCGCATCGTGCGCGGCGACGTTCCCGAGGGCCTCAAAGACAAGCGCATCATCGCGCTCGACATGGGCGCGCTCATCGCCGGCGCCAAGTACCGCGGCGAATTCGAAGAGCGCCTCAAAGCCGTGCTCAAAGACGTCCAAAACTCGGAGGGGAGCGTTCTGCTCTTCATCGACGAGTTGCACAACGTCGTCGGTGCCGGCCGCGCCGAAGGCTCGATGGACGCCGGCAACCTGCTCAAGCCGCTGCTGGCGCGCGGCGAGCTGCACATGATCGGTGCGACGACGCTCGACGAGTACCGCAAGTACATCGAGAAGGACGCCGCGCTCGAACGGCGCTTCCAGCCCGTGATGGTCGACCAGCCGTCGGTCGAGGACACGATCTCGATCCTGCGCGGCTTGCGCGAGCGCTACGAGGTCCATCACGGTGTGCGCATCAAGGATGCGGCGCTGGTGGCGGCCGCCGTGCTTTCGAATCGTTACATCGCGG
>DATJTD010000282.1:0-17185 GCA_035503775.1 Candidatus Acidiferrales bacterium | reverse complement strand
GGGGACGACGAGCACGCGAACCGTCAAAACCTTGCGTGCGTAGTGCAAGATGAGAACGTCTCCCGCCCGCACCTCGTAGCCGGGCTTGAGCGCCTTCCCGTCGCCGCGCGTGATACGTCCCGCAACCAGCGCCTCGTGCGCCTCACCGCGCCGCTTCGCGAGCCGGGAGACCTTCAGATACTTATCAATCCGCACGTGAGAGCCGTACCTCACCGGTTCGGCGGCGGCGGCACGCGCCCCCTGGTCGCGGTCCCCCGCGCCGCTGGCTCTACCCGACGTCCATTGGAGACGACCGCGGACTCCGAGGTTAATGATTCATTAATCGATCCGGCTTAGTTCATGCAAAAGAAGAAGCGGCACCGCCATGTGAAATAGCGAGTCAGGTCGCCTCAACCACGAAAGAAGGTCGGTCACGTGAAGCACCCGATGCGCGCTTTCTTTGCCGCAGCGTTTTGTTGTGGCCTCCTGTTGCCCACCGTCTCGCAAGCGGCCACCATCGCCATCAGCAGCTTGCAAGGCGACGTGACGCAGGGCGACGCCGACAGCTTCTACAGCTTCATGCAACAAGAGCCGATCCCCACCCGCGACTGGACCGCGGCCGGGGGCTACGACATCATGGCGACCGGAACCGGGGGCCTCGATCTCGATGCGCTCGACGAGATGGCCAGCATCACCGCGCAGATCCCGGCGCTCGCCTCCGAGCATCTCGAGATGCTGAACATGGCCATTGCTTGGTCGGACATTTGGCTTGCGAATCGGAACGATCAGCCGCTGGGGGAGCACCGGGTGATGTGGACGGGCAACGTCGATCCGGTCTGGCCTCCGAACCCGCCGACTTCCGCGAACGCGCAATACGCCGGTAGCGAGATCGGCGAAGTGATTGGGCACATCGGCTTCGCGGCGCTCGAGATTCTGCAGACACCGTCGCTCTGGGCAACGGTCGTCCCCGATGGAAATCCCTACGGTTTCGGCGTCACCTACTTGCAGCGCGCGCAGACCTACGTCTCGATGCTCGACGACAGTTTGATGCAGTACATGTTCAAGTACTTCATCAACCCGTCGACCTACCAGATCACGGCACCGACCTCGCCCGCCTGGACCGTCTTCGACGAGACGATGACCGCCTACAACCGTCAGATGCTCCTCATCAACGGCTTTCAGCGTCTGGCGCAGTGTCACGATATCCTCAACGACAATCCGTCACTCGCTCAAGAATACAAGAATATCGTCAGCGTCAATATCGGGAGCTTTCTCGCCGGCTTGCAGCCGTACACGTTCGATGGTTATCAAGTCTACAATTGGGCGTACGGTCCGGGGCTCTCGGGTTCTGAAGAGATCAACGGTCACGCAACGTGGGACATCTGGGGCACGATCCGCGCGTACGACTCCGGATATGCGCCTGCGATCACACCCGCGATCCTCGACGAACTCGCCAACACAACCGCGTACGTGATCTACAACGGCTCCAACGCGTTCTACGACTACGTGAACCGCTCGGGCGGAACGACACGTTGCTGCATGTATGCACCGTGGCTGTTGCTCTCCCCGTACAATCCCAGCCTCTACACCATCCTTGCGGATCCCCTCATCTCGGGCGGTACCGTCTCGGACTCGTCGAGCGCCGCCTACATCTTCGACGAGATGCACTACTTCTACACGCATGGAACTGCGGGCGACTTCGCACTCTCGGTAACGCCTGCGTCCGCGACCGTCGTCCCGGGCCACGCGACGTCCTTTGCGGTCAGCGTGAATCCGATCGGCGGTTTCTCCGGGACGGTTTCGTTCGCTGCCACGGGCCTTCCGAGTGGCGCAACCGCTAGCTTCTCACCGTCTTCGGTCACCGGCTCCGGTACGACGACGCTTACCGTCAGCACCACGGCGTCGGCCGCGAAAGCCGTCGCGACGATCGGAATTACGGGAACGAGTTCGAGTCAGACGTCGCTCTCCGTCGTGCCGCCGGGGCGCGGCGATCGGCTCGCCGGAAGCGGCACGTCACTGGCTTGGCGTATGCCGGGCAGTGCGCTGAACAGCTTATTGGCAGCTCTGCTTCTCCTGAGCGCATTCGGTGCACTGACGCGTCCAAGCGTTCGGCGACGCCGCATCGCGTGGAGTGCCGGGCTAGCCGCGATGCTCGTGATCGCTGGTTGCAGCGGAGGTGGATCGGGCGACGCTGGTTCCGTATTGCCCCTCAACGGTGCATCGATGGCCGGTTCGAACGACGGTGCGGCTCCGGAGCGTAAGAAGAGTTCCCCCTCGCCGACACCTTCGCCGTCTCCAACAATGCAGCCGACTGCGAAGCCGACGCCGAGCCTCAGTCCAACTCCGAGCCCCAGCCCCAGTCCGCATCCGAGCCCAACCCCCAGCCCGACTCCGAGTCCGAGCCCCACGCCGACTCCGGCTTCGACCCCGGTGCCGACCGCCGGCCCGCACACCGTGGTCGTGACCTTAACGGTTCAGTAGGAATCGTCGCGCGCAGCGATTACGGAGCGTCGGCGCGCTTGGGCGCGACGCACGTTCCGTGCGCGCGGCAGACGAGCAGCGGCGGCTCGACAACGCTCGCTGCGCTCGTCGAAATCTCGCTGCGCGCGGCGATCACCTTCCATGCTTCGAACTCCATGCTGCGCGAGCGATTTCCGCGCCGCACCACGCGCCCGCGCGCCTCGATGAAGTCACCGGCGTGCACCGGCGCCAGAAACTGTACCTCGTCGTACGACGCGAAGAGCCCTTCGTCACCGTCGGAACGAATGAGCAGCTCAGTCGCTACGTCGCCGAAGAGCGCCAACAGGCGCGCGCCGTCGACGAGATTGCCGCCGTAGTGCGCGTCGTGAGCGCTCATGCGCACCCGAATCAGCGCCCAGGGAGAGCTCTCGCTCACGCAGCCGCCGTCTTGGCGAGCAGCCAGAGTTCCTCAAGTTCTCCGAGTGACATCTCGCTCAGCGGCTTTCCGCTGTCGCTCGCGCGACGTTCCATGAACGCAAAGCGCCGGTAGAATTTCTCGTTCGCGTCGCGCAGCGCGCCCTCGGCATCCACTCCGAGTGCTCGCGCGAAATTGACGAAGGTGAAGATCACGTCGCCGAGTTCTTCGCGAATGGCGCGCCGGTCGTTGTCGCGCCGGGCATGTTCGAGTTCGGCGAACTCCTCGGCCAACTTCGCTTGGATCCCGGCGATCTCAGGCCAGTCGAAGCCCACGCGCGCCGCCTTCTCCTGCATCTTCTGCGCGCGCTGCAGTGAGCCCAGGCCTTTGGGGATTCCGTCGAGACGACTCGTGCGCGTGCGTGCGGCCGGTTCTTGTGCTTTGAGTTGTTCCCAGTTCGCCCAGACTTCGTCGACACTGGAGACTGCTTGATCGCCGAAAACGTGCGGATGACGCCGGATCATCTTGTTCGCCAGCGCGTCGACGACGTCGGCGATGGAGAATTTCCCACGCTCGGTCGCGAGCTGTGCATGAAAGACGATCTGCAGCAGGAGGTCCCCGAGCTCTTCGCAGAGGTTTCCGTCGCTGCGTTCTTCGATCGCATCGACGACCTCGAAGGTCTCTTCGATCAAGTAGGGGATGAGCGATTCGTGCGTCTGCTCCCGGTCCCACGGACAGGAGCGCCGCAACCGCGCCATCACTTCGACTAGATCGTCCCAGCTATGGTGGGCGGAGGCCGGCGGCAGCGGGACGAGCGGCATGGCGATCGCCGCGGAGAGCGTCGCGCGCGGCATCCCGGGGACGAGTTCAGCCGTCAAGCCACGGCGTTCGAGCGCGCGCAGGAGCATCGGCAAACCGGGGAAGTCCGAGAGCGGATTGCCCAGGACGCCAATGCCGAGATCCTGATCGTCGAGAGCGGCGACGAACGTCTCGATCTCTTCTTGTGAGCCGCGCACGAAGAGGCTGGGATGCGCGACGCGGTCGCGCAGGAGCGTGACGCCGTCGCTCTCGAGGAAGAGCGCAAGCTCAGGGGGGGCCAGCAAGGTGACGGCGCGGCCAACCGCTCGGAGTGCTTCGCGGCTTCCCAGCGTCAACAAGTCGGGGTCGCCGGGTCCCAGACCGACGATACGGATCAGGCCCACGCTGCTACAGATACGACAAGACGCCCGCCGGCTCCAGTCGGAACCGGCGGGCGTCTCTCGCGGACCTTAGGTGTGCGCGGGAGAGGGTGCCGTGGACGGCGCCGACGCGCTGGTCGGAGCTGCGGGCGCAGCGGTCGCTGCCGGGGGTACGGTCGGCGCGGGCGTAGTCGCCGGTGGAATCGCACCTTGGAGCTCGGCGTCGAATATCTGGATGTTCGCCTTGGCGCGCAGCCCTTGGAGGAACGTCGGGATCAGTTGCTGCTCCTGCTGCTGGCGCAATGTCTCGCGCACCGTGTCGGCGGAGTTGGCGAACGTTGCCGTGGTGCCGGGCTTGCGTCCTTCGACTTCGATGATGTGATAGCCGAAGGGCGACTTCACCGGCGGCCCGACGACGCCAATTGGTTGCGAGAAGGCGGCTGCTTCAAACTGCGGGACCATCTGCCCGCGGCTGAAGTATCCGAGTTCGCCGCCCTTGTCTTTGGTGGACGGATCGGTCGAGTATTGCTTGGCGAGATCGGCGAAATTGCCGCCGGCCTTGAGCTTGGCTTCCACCTGCTGGGCGGTCGGAAGATCGGCGACGAGGATGTGGCGTGCGTCGACCTGCTCGGGTTTGTCGAGGGTCGCATGGTTCTTGTCGATGTACGACTTCACGTCGGCATCGGAGACGTGAACGTCACCGCTGACGGCCTTCTCGAGCACGAGTTGCTCGCGCAAGATGTTCTTGACGTCGTCCTCGGTCAAGTTCTGCTGCTTGAGGAGCATCTCGAACTGTCCGTTCGGGTAGCGCGCGCGGATCTTGTCTTCTTCGGCCTGCACGGCGCTATCGGGGATCTGGATATTGTTGTCTTTGGCGTATTGGTCGATCAACGTGCTTTGGACCATCTGATTGAGCACGTTCTTCGCTTGCTGCGTCCCTTCGAGCTTGCTGATGAAGGCATCACGCGTGATGTCCTGCCCGTTGACCGACGCGACGTTACCGCCGGTCGAGCTGCTGGCTGAGGAACATCCGGCGATGGCTGCGAGGATGAACCCCATGACAGCGGCGCGCAGAAAATGGCGTTTGGACATCACGACTCCCAAGGTATGGCACGGCATTGCAAGCGGGCGAACAGAGGACGCCGCAAGCCGCCATCAGTTCGCATGGCCGGCTTCACAAAACCTCCTGAGCCGTACCGGAACCGGGGGCAAAAAGTTACATCGCTGGAAGCGCGCTTCTTAGAGTGCCTCGAGCAGCGCGCGGAGCAGGGGGAACGCGGCCTTGCTGCCGGTGCTCCCTTTGGGAATGTCCACGAGGATCTTTCCCTCGGCGAAACGGAAGCGGTTCTTGGTCAAGGACTGGAGACGGGGCAGCGACGAGGGCTCCAGTTCGAAGCCGCTGCCGACGCCCAGGGTCAGGCGCGTCTCGTCGATGACGACGCGGGTCACGTTGCGTTCGATCGCGATCGTGCGCAGCTTGGAGACTTCGATGAGGTTTTCGAGCGGCTCGGGCGCCGGTCCGAACCGGTCGCGCAGGCCGTTTGCGATCTCGTCGATCTCCGCGGGGCTGCGAGCGGCCGCGAGCTGCTGATAGACGGCGATCTTCTGCGAGACTTGCGGGATGTAGTCGTTGGGGATGAAGGCGGAGATCTTTACGTCGATAACGGTCTCGCGCTTGGGGCCCATCTCGGCGAGCTTCCCTTTGCGTTCGGCGATCGCGGTCGCGAGCAATTCGCAGTAGGTCTCGAAGCCGACCGCGCCGATGAAGCCCGACTGCGCCGCTCCGAGCAGATTGCCGGCCCCACGAATCTCGAGATCGCGCATCGCAATCTGCAGACCGCTGCCGAGATGCGTGAACTCGCGAATCGCTTCGAGGCGCGCCTTAGCTTCTTCGCTGAGCGCCTTGTGCGCTTGATAGAGGAGGTACGCGTACGCCTGATGGTTCGAACGGCCGACGCGCCCGCGCAGTTGATAGAGCTGCGCGAGGCCGAACTTGTCGGCGTCGTTGACGATCAGCGTGTTCACGTTGGGGATGTCGAGGCCGTTTTCGATGATCGTGGTCGCGACCAAGACGTCGATCTCTCCCTCGATGAAGCGCGACATGATCGGTTCGAGCTCGTGCTCTTTCATCTGGCCGTGCGCGACGGCGACGCGCGCCTTGGGAATGAGTTGCTCGAGCGCACGCGCGACGCCGTAGATCGACTCGATACGGTTGTGCAGATAGTAGACTTGCCCACTGCGGTCGAGTTCGGCGACGATTGCTTTCTGCACGATCGCGTCGGAGGCGGGGACGACGACCGTCTTGATCGCCATGCGGTTCTTCGGCGGCGTTTGAATGAGCGAGAGATCGCGCACGCCGAGCAGCGACATCTGCAGGGTGCGCGGGATCGGTGTCGCCGAGAGCGTGAGGACGTCGACGCTGGCGCGCAGGGCTTTGAGCTGCTCCTTGTGCATGACGCCGAAGCGCTGCTCTTCGTCGACGACGATGAGCCCGAGGTTCTTGAAGGTAACGTCCTTTTGAAGGAGACGATGCGTCCCGACGACGACGTCGACGGCGCCTGAGGCAACCTCGGCGAGGACGGCTTGTTGTTCTTTCTTGGTCTTGAAGCGCGAGAGCTCTTCGACGCGCACCGGGAACGAAGCGAAACGCTGAGTGAAGGTGCGCGCGTGCTGCGACGCCAGCAACGTCGTCGGAACGAGAACGGCGACTTGCTTGTGATCGGCAATCGCCTTGAAGGTGGCGCGCACCGCGACTTCGGTCTTTCCGTAGCCGACGTCGCCACAGACCAGACGGTCCATCGGGCGTGGGCGCTCCATATCGGCTTTCGTCTCGTCGATCGCCTTGCGCTGATCGGGCGTGGGCTCGTAGGCAAACGCCTCTTCCAGTTCGGCTTGCCACGGCGTGTCGGGGGCAAAGGCGTGCCCGCCGGCGACTTCGCGCTCGGCGTACAACTCCACCAGACCGTCGGCGATCTTCGCCAAATTCTCCGAGACGCGCATTTTGGTGCGCGCCCAGTCGCCGCCGCCCATCTTGGAGAGGCGGGGAGCGGCGCCTTCGGTTGCGCCGTATTTGGTGACTTGGTGCATCTGGTGCACCGGCACGAGCATGCGATCGGTGCCGGCGTATTTGAGATCGAGATAGTCGCTGGTGGCACCCAGGATCGTCTCGGTGCGCAAGCCTAGATACTGTCCGATGCCGTGCACTGCGTGCACGACGTAATCGCCGACTTTGAGATCGGCGAGCGTCACCGGGACGCCCTCTTTGACGGCGCGCAATTTGACGCGCTTGGGCGGTTGCCCGAAGATCTCGCGATCGCCCAAGATATGCAGGCGCAGGCTGGGGACGGCGAACCCCGCTTCGATCGAGCCGTGATCCACGAAGACGAGGCTCCCGCGTGCCGTCTGCGCCCCTTGTTGGCGCAGATGCAGCAAGGTGGGCGAACGTTCGACGCTTAGGCCGGCGCCGCGCACCATCTCGGTGAGCCGCGTCGTCGCGTTCGAAACGAGGGCGACGGTATCTCCGCTCTCGACCCAGCTCTTCACCGACGATAAGAACATGGCGATCTGCCGGTTGAAGTGCTCGACCGGCCGCGTCTCGAGCGCGTACGACTCGAGCGTCGGCGGAAGCCACGGGGGCGGTGCACCTTCGATTGCGCCGGGAATAATCAACGTGCGCCGGGTCGCAAACGACTCGCGCAGCGATCCCAAGGTCGGGCGCGGCGCCGTCACTTCCGCCAGGAGCGCCTCGCCGACCGCCTCCGCCTCGACACTCAGTTCACCTGATTCGGCAGCGGCGACCAGAAGTTGCTGCTCGCGCGAGAGTTCGTCGTCGAGAGCGCGTTCGACCGTCTCCAAGAGCGCCGGCTCTTCGAGGACGAGCAGCCCCTGCGGGCTGAGATAGTCGAGTAACGTCTCCCGTTCGTCGAAGGCCAGCGAGAGCCACGCTTCGGGAAGGTCGTCGCCGCCGGCGAGGTACGCGCGCGCCGCCGAGACGACGGCGGGGAGGCCGCCGAGGCGCGCGAGGACGCGCTCGCGGTAGCCGTCGTCGCGCGGAATCTCTGTCCAGGGGACGATCGTGAGCCCCGAGAGGTCGGTGGTGCTGCGTTGCGTGGTGAGGTCGAACGAGCGGATGCTCTCGATTTGGTCGCCGAAGAACTCGATGCGAACCGGCGTCTCGGTCGATGCGGTGAAGACGTCGAGGATGCCGCCGCGCACGGCGTATTCGCCGGCGGCGGCCACGATGTCGGCGCGGCGATAGCCGAGGCGGAAGAGGAGCGCCTGAAGGGCTTCCCAGCCGACGTCGTCGCCGGGCGCAAGGCGCCGGCTCAAGTCGGCGAAGACCTGCCGTGGGATGACGAACTGGCGAAGCGCGGTCACCGGCGCTACCGCCACGAGCGGTTCACCCCCGAGGAGGTCGGCGAGCAAGGTCATGCGCGCGCTGCGTTCCGATGGGCTCTCGAGGACGCCCACGCTCTCTTCGCGCGGCCGCACCAGTGCGAGGCGTGGTGCGCTCCCCTCGCCGGCGAGGTAGTAACTGAGGTCGGCGAACGTCTGCTCTGCGACATCAGCGGTCGGGACGATCACCAGCATCGGCTGTCGCAAAGCTGCCGCGATCCCCGCGAGCACGTACGGTCGCGCCGCGCTGGTCGTCTCGTGCAGCGCGAAGGCACCCGTATGGGTACGCAGACGCTCCAGCAACCCGGCTAAGGGGCGGCTGGAACTCGGGAGCGCGCGGATGAGAGAGGGTGCTAAGGGCGCCATGACCGTCCGCCCTTGGACTCGGCCGGACGGCCGTTGGTTTCGCCCGGCCCAGGGATCGATAGGGCTGCTAGCAGCACTAGCACTCTATTGACGAGAGTGCTAGTGCTCGGTAGAATATAGGCGTATCATTACCCACGTGGAGGTGGTTTAGAACATGGCTGATTTGGCAACGCGTGGCTCTGCAGCACCCGGACTCGGCGGATTTGGTGCTTTGCTCGGATTTGATCCGTTCCGCGACTTCGCCCCAACCTGGCAGCAGGCGGGCGGCATCGACGTGCAGCGCACGGATCGTGGCTATACCGTCGAGATTCCGGTGCCGGGTTTCAAGCCCGACCAGATCAACGTTACGGTCGACGACCGGACGCTGACGGTGCGGGGTGAGAGCGAACGGCGTAAGTTTACGCGCGCGCTCTTGCTGCCCGAGGAGATCGACACCGACAACATCGAGGCGAAAGTCGAGAACGGCTTGCTGACGCTCACGCTCAACGTTCACCCGAAATCGCAACCGAAGAAGATCGAAGTCAAGTACAACAACTAACACGTCCGCCCTTGGGCAACCCGCGGCCGCGCCTTGGTGACACCCCAGGGCGCGGTCGCTTTCATGCGCGCTCCCAAGTCTGCTAGCGCAGCGTAATCGGAAGCGTCACGCTGGTCGTGCGCCCGTCGGCACTCGCCGCGATGAATTCGACGCCGTAGGTACGATTACGTAACCACGACGGAATATTGGGAATCTCGTCGTCGGCGCCGAAGATGCCGGGAGCCTGCTGCGGGACGCCGAGTTCGTGTCCCATCGTGCGCGCGGTGACCGAGGTGACCGAACTGCTGGTGAGGATGCGCACGCGAATTGGTCCGGGTGCATCGAGGACGCGCGCGTTCATATCGATCTCCAGGATCTGCGGTGCCGTTGGGTCTGGGCTGGCGCTCGTAGCGGCCGGGGCAGGCGTGTAGATGTAACTGTACGGCGCTACGGTAGGCGACGGCGGTACCGTCGGGACGGAGGTTCCAGACGTCGTTGCGGGTGCCGTTGCGGCGGTAGTCGGTGTGGCCGTTGCACTGACCGGCGGCGTCGGCGAGGGAGAGGCAGTGGGCCGCTGTTGCGGCGCGCACGCCGCCAGCGCACCGAACAAAGCGAGTGCGAGCAGACGCTTCAACGCGGTGCGGCGCAGGAGCAAGGCAAACGGTGAGAGCGCGAGGAGGGCAATCACCAGGCGCAGATTCGGGTCGAGTGTTCCGACGGCATCGGGAAAGTAACGTACCACGGCCGCAATCGTTCCGCCCGCTAGTGCCCACGCCACCGGGCCGTCGCAAACGACCGCGATCGGCAGAATCCAAAGCGCATACCACGGATACGGATTCGGAATCGCGAGCCAGACAGCTGTGGCCAGCAGCGCGAGCCCGTCGCGTTCTCCGCTGCGCGCGGCGCGGACGCCGGCGTAGCCGACGGCAGCGCATGCCAGGAGGACGACGAATATTCCCGGTGTCCCCGCAAGCGACGCGCCTACGGCTTGAAGCGAGAACTGCGGAGTGTACCGGCCGTGCACGCCGATGGTCGCGCGAACACCCCGCTCGAGCGGCAGGCCGACGAGCGCAACCGTGAGAGAGCCGAGTGCGCACCCGAGCCAGCGCTGTGCCGCCTTCTCGCGCATGCCGAGTGACGATCCGAGAAATGCCATGAAGACGGCCGCGGCAACCCCCGGCGCTTTGAGCAGTCCCCCAAGCGCCATGACGAACGTTCCGACCGCCGCGCGGCCCCGTCGCGCAAGCGCGATTCCGGCGAAGACGAAGCAGAGCATCAGTGCGTCGTTGTGCCCCTCTGCGACGCACCAGAGAGCGACCGGATTGAGCGCGTATGCAGCGACGGCGCGCAGCCGCCGCGGTGTTGGAAATGCGTCGAGCACGAACCAGAGCAAGAAAACCGAAAGGGCGAACCCTGCGCAGGCGGCGATGCGCGTAAGCGCGAGCGTCGTCGTGACGTTTTCGTGCGCGACGGCGACGATCGCCGCCATCAGCGCGACGAACGCCGGGCCATAGACGCAGACCGGCGGCGGATTCCCCCACTGCACGACGGCGGCTTGCGCGATCGAATCGTTGAGCGTCAGCGGCTGATGGGCATATGCGTTTGCGCCGTGCACGGCGAGATCGCCGTACGCGGCGTAGGCATACACGTCGCTCGAGAAGATAGCCGGCCAGCTATATGCCGCGGCGAGCGCGAGCAGGAGGCTCGCGGCCAGGAGTGCTGCGTCGTAGCGTATCTGCGCCGGTCCGTGCGCCTGGAGCTCGTGCAAGAGGCGCACTACGCCGAACGCCCCGGCGAGGACGGCAAATGCCAACACGATCCAGGCAAGCGCACCGAAGACGCCCCAGGCCGTGACGACCGGCACCGGCTGGGCAAGATCGCCGTCCAGCCGCGTAGGAGCGTACGCGAGCAGAAGCCGTAACGCGAGCGAACCGAGACCGAAGGCGCCCGGCGTGATGCTGCACCACAGCGCCAAGCGCCGCCGTCGAGTCAATTCGTCTTCCCGCACCTTTCCTCGATCGTTCCCGCTCGTGCCGCCGCCAAACCCAGGACGATCCACCACATCCCGCCGACCTTCGCGTAGAAGACGAGAAAATCGACGATCTGATGCGCAGCGAGCGCGGCACTTCCGATCCATGCTCCGAGAAGCAGCGGCTCGCGCAGTGAACGGCGCAAGAACGCCATGACCGAGGCGGCGGTCGTATAGAGTTGCGCAGCCAAGAGCGGCAAACCGCCTTCCACCAGCGATTGCAGATAGAGGCTGTTGGCGTGCGTCTTCACGCCGCGCGGGCCGACGGTCGCGATCTCGAATTCGAAGTTTCCCGCGCCGATGCCGAGCCATGGATGCATGCGCCAGAGCGTCAGTGCCGCATGCCAAAGGATGGAACGGTCGCCGACGCCGCCGGCACTGTAATCGTTGCGAATGAGGCCGAAGTGCCAGAGGACGGCGACGGTCTTTGCTCGCGCGACGAGCACCGCAAGACCCGCGAACGACGCTGCCGCCGACAGGAACGCGACGGTGCGTCGCCGCTCCGAAGGCGCAAGCACCACGACCAGCGCTAACGCAGGAAGGGTCGTGAGGATACCCGCGCGCGAAAAGGTGAGGAGGAGCGCGGTGATGCCGAGGCCCAGCGCCGCGAACTCCCAGAGCAGCGGTCTTCGCAGCAGCATAAAGGCGGCGATGACCGGAAGCGCTATTCCGTCATAGCCGGCGAGCTGATTGGGCCCTTCGAGTGGACCTGCGATGCGCGGAATGATTTCGGTTCCGTAGCGCAGCACCGACGGTGCCGTGCCGAATTCTTGGGTGATCGCTGCGACGCTGACGACGACGAGGGTGACTGCGGTGGCCAGACGGACGCAGTCTTCGTCCGGGTCGGCGCGCAACGCGACGACGACGACGGCGAAGAGCGCGAGAAACTCCACCGCCTTGAACGTTTGGCGCAGCGCTTCGAGCGGATACTGCGCTTGCGTGATCGAGAGCGCCGTCGTCAATGCGATCAAGACGCCGCCGATGAGCAGCAGCAGCGCTGCGGGCTGGGTGAGGACACGGATCGGTGCGCGGCGGATGAAGAGTCCCAGCGCCGTACCGATGAGCGCCGCTTTTGGTAAGGTGATCGTCGTCGGACCGATATCGCGGGAGAGATGGAACGGGTCGAGCGCGATCATGGCGGCGACGGCGAACGCCGGCCGGCGCACCCCGAGTAGGACGCACGCAAGGAAGACGCCGGTATAGGCGGCGACGGCGATAGCGTCGAGCGGATGCCGTGGGGCTGCCGCCACGAGGGCCAAGAACGGGAACACTGCAAACCGCCTTCGCTCCTTTCAACGGGCTTCGCCTGCTCCGTGCGCGAAACGCCGAGAGCACATGGAGGAAGGGCGGATGCGGCGTCTCATCGCCGCCAAACGCGATGGCGCGGCGATCGGTGCGCAGGAGTGGGCGGAGTTGATTCCGGCGTATCTCGCCGGATCCGTCGGCGACGTGCAGATGGCGGCCTTGCTGATGGCCTGCGTGCTCCGGGGTCTGGATGCCGGCGAAACGCAGGCGCTCACCGAGGCATTCGTGCGCAGTGGAGAGGTGCTGGAGTTCCCCGCCGATCTCGCGCCGGTTGTCGACAAGCACTCCAGCGGGGGAGTCGGCGATACGGCCTCACTGATCGTCGTACCGCTGGTCGCGGCCTGCGGGGTGCGCGTCGCAAAGCTTTCGGGGCGTGCGCTCGGACATACCGGCGGCACGCTGGACAAGCTCGAGGCGGTCTCCGGTGTGCGCACCGATCTCGATCCGCAGACGTTCGCTCGCGTCGTGCGTGAGGTAGGTTGTGCTATCGCCGCGCAGAGCGAGCGGCTCGTCCCCGCCGATAAGCGTCTGTACGCCTTGCGGGATCGCACCGGTACGGTGCCCAGCTTGGGCCTCATCGCGGCCTCGATCGTCTCGAAAAAGATTGCCGGTGGCGCCGGTGCGATCGTCTACGACGTCAAGTGCGGGAACGGAGCGTTCATGCGTGACGTGGTCTCTGCTTCACAGCTCGCTCACGTGTTGGTCGCGTTGACCCAAGGCTTCGGACGCGCCGCGACGGCGCTGGTGACCGATATGAACGAGCCGCTCGGACGGTCGATTGGGACGGCTCTCGAGATCATCGAAGCACGCGAATTCCTAGCCGGCACGCATCGCGATCCGCGTCTGCGTACGGTCTGTCTTGCGCTTGGACGTGCACTTTTGCAAGGCGCCGGCTGGGAACCGCGGGCGGCCGATGAGGTGCTCGATGCGGCATTGACTTCCGGCGCCGCACTGCAGCGGTTCGAAGCGATGCTCGCGGCGCAAGGGGCGAGAAGCGGCGCGTTGGCTCAGCTGGCGCCGCTCGGAGAGGGAGGTTCCATCGCCGCTTCGCGCGCCGGCTACGTTACCGCGATCGAAACCGTCGCGCTCGGTGAGCACGCACGCGATCTGGTTGCCGCCGCCGGGTCGCGTGCCGGTATCGTCGTCCGCGCGCGCATCGGCGATGCGGTAAAGCCCGGAGACGCTCTCGCCACCGTCTACGCCCCCGGCTGCGACGACGGCGAGTACGACGAACTTGTCCGAGGCGCTTTCATCATCGGCGATGAGCCCCTGCCGGCGCGTCCGCTCGTCTACGCCGAGGTGACTTCCTCCGGCACGGGCGATGCACGATCGACGGTGGCGACGAGATAGAGCGGACGGCCCTTGATCTGATCGTTGATGCGGCCGATGTACTCGCCCAAGATGCCGATACAGATCAGCTGCACGCCGCCCAAGAAGAGGATCGCAAAGATCGTCGACGTGTAGCCCGGCAGATTGTACCCGGTGAAGACCTTGATGAGGATCTCGATGACGGCGACGATGAAGGCCGCGATACTGACGAAGAAGCCGGTATAGGAGGCGAAGCGCAGCGGAATCTCCGAGAACGAGGTGATTCCGTCGATTGCGAACTTGAGCATCTTCGAGACTGGGTATTTCGTCTCGCCGGCAAAACGCGCATCGCGATCGTAGGGGACGCCGATCTGATTGAATCCGACCCAGCTCACGAGGCCGCGCAGGAAGCGGTGGCGTTCGCGAATCTGTTTGAGTGCATCGATGACGCGCCGGCTCATCAAGCGAAAATCACCCGTGTCGACCGGAATCGAGACGTTGGTCAGCAGACGTGTGATGCGATAGAATGCGCCCGCCGTGAAGAGCTTGAAGCGGCTCTCTCCCTTGCGCGTCCGCCGCACCGCGTAGACGACGTCGTAGCCTTCCTGATATTTCTCCACGAACGCACTGATGAGCTCGGGCGGGTCTTGCAGATCGCCGTCCATCAAGACGACCGCGTCGCCCCGTGCGATGTCCAACCCCGCGGTTGCGGCAAGCTGGTGCCCGAAATTCCGTGAGAGCGAGATGACGACGAGCTTCGGGTAGTGCGCGAGTTGCGCGCGCAGCACCGCAAGTGTCCTATCGCGGCTGCCGTCGTTGACGCAGATGATCTCGAAGTCGTCGACGCCGGAGAGCTGCTCGAGCACCCCCTGAACGCGGCGCAGCAGTTCGGCGACGTTTGCTTCCTCGTTGTAGAGCGGGATGACCGCGCTCAGGAGCCTCACGGAAAGAAAACCGAGATGTCGAAGGCCACGCCGTGCGTCTTATCGTCCCGCTTGCTCGTGCCCTTGTGATCGTGCTCATCGCAGTCGGTTGCGGCTACCTGGTGCGCGTGTTTTTCGCTCCCGCGCGGCAGGCTGCGCCGCTTGCTGTGCCGAGCCGGAGTAGCGTCTCGGTGGCTCCGCAGGCACACGTTGCTCTCGTGACGCCCGGAGTCGTCACCGCTCCGGTTCGCCCGCATGCAACGCCCGCGCCCATCCGTCTTGCGCAGCCGCCAGAGGCGGCCGCCTCTGCCGTCTCCACACGCGCCGCTCTCGCTGCGCCCACGGTTGCCGACGTGGCGGCGGTTGTCTCCGTTGCCCCCGAGCCGGTGCCGCCGGTCGCCGTTGCGCCGCCACTGGCGCCAACGGCCGCCCCGGTACCGGCCGCGACGCTCGCCCCCGTAAACGTGGGTTCGGTAGCCGTTGCGCCGCCGACCCCGCTGATGGCGAGCCCACACGATCCGCCGCAGATTCTCGATGTCCAGATCTCGACGAACGACGTTCATCCCGGCGATACGGTCTTCGGTCAGGTGCGCACCAGCTCCAACGTCGCCAGCGTCGAGGCGCGGGTCGAAGGCTACTCGTCCTCACTGCCCAAGGTCGGCGTCGGCGAGTTCGAGATCGCATACAAAGTGCCGCCGACCATCCCCTGGTATCTGCAGCGGACCTATCTGCTACGGGTCATCGCGCGCAACATCGACGGTGTGCAAGCGACGCGCGTCTTGCCGGTGACCTTGCACTAAGCGGCTGTAGCCCGGCAGTTATGAGATATCGGCCCAACGGGCGACGGTATCTTTGGTGGCGATTCCCGGTTCGATCTCGAGTTTACGCGGTGCAAAGACACCGCCGCTGGCATCGCGTTCGACGCTGGTATAACTGCCGCGGGTGAACTCGTATTGTAAGGTCGATCCCGCGATCGCGGGCAGGGTCACCGTCCAGTGATATGCGTCGACCCGGTTCATGCGCAGCTCGGCGGCACTGAATGCGCTCCGGTCGGTGGAGAGGTAGATGTCGTCGGTCGGCGGTGTGTCGGCCGGGACCGTGACGTCGATTCTCACGGTCACCAAGAGCGCCGCGTTTTTCCCGCCTTCATTTTGGATGGAACGAGCCGAGCCGGGGCTCACCGCGACGTAGTCGCGCGGCATCTCGTTGACGTCGACGTCGCTTGCGGGGGGAGGCGCGGTCAGCGCCTCGACTTTTCGTGCGCGATGGGTCTGCGGATCGAGGTGCACGCGAATCGTCTGACCGAGGTGCAGCGAGGGCGCGATCTGCGCGTCCGCGCTCAGGCGCACCGCATCACCCGTGGTGAAGACGAGGTAGCCGTTGGCGATCACCAGCAGTTGGCCGCGCACGATCATCTCGTGCATCGGCGACAACGTCGGCCCCGGCGCCGGAGCCGGCGTTGGCGTCGGCACTTGCGCCAGGACAAAGAGGAAGAGCAGCGTTGCACACCAGTTCATGGTGAAATACTCAAGGTGTATTCGGGGGTGAAGTGCTGGAGATCCCAGCCGAAGACGTACGAGCGGCCATATTCGATCGCCAAATTCGGAACCGGCCGGATGCGCAAGTCGAACGATGCGGTGAGCGGCGGCCGCCCATATCCGTCGAACTGCGGAAAATCATGCGCGGCGGACAACGCCAGCAGTAAATTGAAGTTGGGATTGGGATTGATCGCGGCGCTCGCATAATAGGTGCGCAGTGTAGCGACCCCGTCGTATCCGATCGTCGTGGGCGCGACCGTACCGTTGAGCGTCGAAAACGACCACCACGTCGAGCCCGGCGCGGGCGGCAATCCGTAGCGGTCGTCGACCTGCTCGAACGAGGCGCTGGCGTAGAAGAGCGTCGAGTGAAACGGCCGCGAGAGCGAGAAGAGCGTCGTCTGCGAGCCCGTTTGGTGCGGGTAATCGTAGGACGTCGACGACAGCAGATACTGTCCCGAGATGCTGCTCCCGAACGGCCCGCGCACCGAAGGCGTGAAGACCGAGGCCCCCAGCGTCGTGCGCAGATCGATCGAGTACGGTAGCCCATACTCGATTGCGTCGAAGCCATAGTCGGCGCTGAGCTTGTAGGAGAGCAGATGGCCAACCGGCAGGGTCCGCGTCGTCGTCAGGAGGTCCTCGGAATTGTAGCCTTCGTATTGGTAGAAGGTGTACGTATAGGTCAAGAGGCGCGAGGTTTGTTGGAGCACGTACCGAGCGGAGTTGATGCCGTCTCCCAGCGAACCCGCGAACGTCTGCGAGAGGCGCGGCGTGA
>DATJTD010000281.1:0-4307 GCA_035503775.1 Candidatus Acidiferrales bacterium | reverse complement strand
TTTGGCGAAGATCATACGTCCGGCCACCGTCTGCAGCACGCTGGTCACCTGTACGTCCACGTCTTCGCCGATCAACCGGCGGCCATTCTCGACAACGATCATCGTTCCGTCTTCCAGATAGCCGACGCCTTGACCCGACTCCTTGCCGTCGCGAATGAGCGAGACGTGCAGGTCTTCTCCCGGGAGGACCACCGGCTTGACGGCGGCGGCGAGATCGTTGAGGTTGAGGACCGTCACCCCTTCGACGGTCGCGACGCGGCCCAAATTGTAGTCGTTGGTAACGAGCTTCCCCCCGCGTTCGCGCGCGAGGCGCACCAGTTTGGCGTCGACCTGACCACCGGCGTCGTCGTAGTCGCGCTCGTCGATCGTCAAGGTCGTGAGTTCTTGGAGCTTCGAGAGCACTTCGAGGCCGCGCCGCCCGCGCATCCGCTTCTGCGCGTCGGCCGAGTCGGCGATCAGTTGCAGCTCCCGCAACACGAAGCGCGGCAGCACCAGCGAACCTTCGAGAAAACCGGCCTGGATGATCTCGACGATGCGGCCGTCGACGATGATCGAGGTGTCGATGATCTTCGGCACCGTCGTCGTCACGCCGTCCATCTGCGCGAGCGGACCGATGCGCTGCTTGGCTCCGACCCGTGCTCCGAGATACGCGGCGAAGATGCTGAGCAAGATCGAGAAACCAAGTGCGACATAGCCGCCCGCGTTCTCGGCAAACGCGCCGAATTCGGCGAGGACATTGCGGATGAGCCACGCGATCAGTAGACCGACGATGAGCCCCGTTGCGCCGCCGACGAGCTGTGCTGGGGTCAAGTCTTCGAGCGCCTGCTCCATCTGACCGAGTTCCACTTCGAAGATCGCCTGCGCGACGGGGGCCATGAATATCCCGGCGACCGCACCTAAGACGGGGACGGCGAACGTGAGCGCAACGAGCCATTGCTCGTTTGCCACGTGCAACGCGATGAGATGTGAGAAGAGTTCGCGGCCCAGCAAAAAGCCGACCGTCGCGAAGACCGTCGCAAAGATCGCCCGCAGAATCGTGCTCGAGACGCCCGTCATGCGTACGCGCCCTCGTGGGAGATGAAAGCTCCGCAGACGTCATTGGCCACGAAGCGCCCGCGCTCGGTCAGCGCGACGTGCGTCGTTCCGATCTGCAGCATCCCCGCGGCCTCGAGCTCGGCGATAACCGGGCGATAGAACTGCAAGAAATCGACGGCATAGCGTGCCGCGAAGTCGGCGAGTTCCACCCCTTCGCGACGCCGCAGCGCTAGCATCGCTGCCTCGCCCGCTCGTGCTGCTCCCAGCAGCTCCTCGGATTCTGCGGGGATCGGCAAACCCTCCAAGGCCGCTTGGCAGTAGGTCTCCAAATCGCGGGTGGTCGTCTGCCGCCGGCCACCGCGGTACGACGTAGCCGAGACGCCAAAACCCAGGTAGTCCTCATTGTTCCAGTATTGCCTATTATGCGCACATGCGAATCCCGATCGCGCAAAGTTGCTGATCTCGTACTGTTCGTAACCGGCGCCCGCTAGCTGCTCGATCGCCAGCGCATACAGCTCAGCCTCGGCATCGCTGTCGGCAAAGACGCCGGGCTCGCGCCGCTGCCACTGCGCAAACGGTGTCCCTTCTTCGATCGTCAGGCCGTACGCCGAGAGATGCTCGCACTCCAGAGCGATGGCGGCGGCCAGCGAGCGCTGCCAGCTCTGCTGCGTCTGTCCGGGAAGTGCGAACATCAGATCGACCGAAAGGTTGTCGAAGCCCGCCGCGCGCGCACGCCGCACCACTTCGCGAACGTCTGCCGCCGTATGACGCCGCCCCAAGAGGCGCAACTCCGCCTCGTCGAACGATTGCACGCCGATCGAGAGCCGCGTGACGCCGGCCGCACGGTACGCCTCGAACGATTCACAGAGTGCGAGATCGGGGTTCAGTTCAACGGTGAACTCCGCGCCCGGCGGCAATGAGAAGTGCTCGCGGACTGCGGCGATGAGCGCGGTGAGATCATTCACGGGGTAGACATTCGGCGTGCCGCCGCCGAAAAACGCGGTCTTCGCCGGTACCTTCGGCGCCTGGTGCAGCTCACGCTGCAGCGCCTCGAGATAGCGCGCCGCTGCCGAGCGGCGCATCGGCCATTTGGCAAAGTCGCAGTACGGACAAACATAGGGACAGAACGGAAGATGGACGTAGACGCCTGCAACGCCGCCGGCGCTCACGCTTTGATCTCTCGGAGTTCTCCCTCGCCCACGAGCGCAGCGATACGGCCGACCACGTCCTCGCGGTGCTCGGCGACGGCGGCGCGAATCGCACTGCGAATCGCACGCCGCGAAGCACGTCCGTGCGCCACGATGCAGTTGCCGCGAAGGCCCAAGAGCGGCGCACCACCGTAGCTCTCGTAATCGATCTTCTTCTTCACGCCACGCAGCGCGGGGCGCATGAGCAGTGCGCCGATCTTGGTCATGAAGCCGCCGCCTTGCACTTCGTCGAGCACGATACCGGTGATCGTCTGGGCGAGGCCTTCACTGAGCTTGAGCATGACGTTGCCGACGAAGCCGTCGGTCACCACGACGTCGGCGACGTTGGCGAAGACGTCTTTGCCTTCGATGTTGCCGATGAAGTTGACCGGTGCGTCGTCCAGGCAACGGGCCGCCTCGATGACCTGCGCATTCCCCTTCACGCGTTCCTCGCCGACGGAGATGATAGCGACGCGGGGCTGGGCGACGTTCAACACCGCACGTGCGTAGGCACTTCCCATGACCCCGAACTGCCCGAGCCACTCCGGCCGGCAATCCACATTGGCCCCCGCATCGAGGAGGACGACCGGACCGTTCTTCGCCGGAAAGACGACGGCGATCGCCGGCCGCGCGATCCCGGCGATCGTGCGCAAGCGGACGACGGCGATCGCGAGAAACGCACCGCTGTTTCCGGCAGAGACGACGGCATCAGCGGTTCCATCGCGCACCATGTTGATCGCCACACCGAGGCTGGTCTGATCACTCGAACGCAACACCTGCGAGGGGCTCGCATCCATTGCAACCGCGCCGGGAGCGTGCACGATCTCAATCGCGCCGCCCAGACCTTGCGCCACGAGCAACGGCTCGATGCGCTCGCGGTCGCCGACGAGCACCATCGTCCCCAGGCCATCGCGATGCGCGAGGACGGCACCCGCCACGATCTCTTCGGGCGCGTTATCGCCGCCCATGGCGTCGATCGCGATCCGTGCCGGCCGCGGGTTCACCGTAGAAATGATTCCACCTCGAGTTCCGTGCAAGTGGGCTGACGGCAGCCCGCGCGTGGACCGCCGATTGGCCTAGTTCGCGCGCGGTCTCGCGATGACTTGTTTTGAGCCGGCGCCCTCCGGAGGCCCTCTCTCCCGCCTCCCGCATTGCGCGAGGCGGGTGGCTCGTGATACACTCCCGGGGTTGTCCCCGGTCGCCTATGCCACTCCGTAGGCTACGCCTCATCCCATGCGGCGCCGGTGACCTAGCGCATTCCTGCGCATCGAAGGAGAATTATGGCTAAGCGCTGCGATGTATGCGGCAAAGGACCGATGGCCGGCAACAATGTCAGCCACGCGATGAACAAGACCCGGCGCCGCTGGTTGCCGAACCTGCAGCCCGTTCGCGTCGACGATCACGGGACGCACCGCACCGCTCGCGTCTGCACGCAGTGCCTGCGGTCCAAGCGCGTCACGCGGATCGCCTAGGCCCGGTGGCGTCCCTCAGGGGCGCAGGTGATCCCACCCCGAGCTGGCGAGCTCGCGTTCTTCCGAGGCCTCCAACAGACGGAGGCCTTCTCGTTTTTCCATGCGGCCGATACGCAGCAGCGGTCGCCCGAAGTGCTGCTCGAAACGAGCGCTCAAATGCGCGAAGGCGCGCGGCGCAATCGCGACGATCAACTCGAAGTCTTCGCCGCCGTCTAGCGCGTAGGCGGCCGCCTCCTCGTGCAACGCCTGGGCCACCGCACAAGCCGCCGGGTCGACCGGGACGGCCTCGACCGTCGCCCCGCAGCCACTCGCCCGCGCCAGCCGCCCAAGGTCGGTCGCAAGGCCGTCGCTGCAGTCCATCATCGCGTGGAGGTGGACCGACGCCGCAAGCCACCGGCCCTCGCGCACGCGCGGCTGCGGGGTCGCAAAGGCGTCGCGCGCCCGCCGGGCGAGTTCGGGAGCGACCGGCAGGTCGCGGTCGAGCAAGAGCAGGCCGGCGTGGCTTGCGCCGAGGGGGCCGGTCACGGCGACGACGTCGCCCGGGCACGCGCCGTCGCGGCGGCGCAGGTGCGAGCGTCGTACCTCTCCGACGAGCGTGAGCGCAAGGGTCAGC
>DATJTD010000280.1:0-3813 GCA_035503775.1 Candidatus Acidiferrales bacterium | reverse complement strand
GGTCCTTCCCCTTGGACTCCTCGCATAAACGTGCGACAAAGGCCTCAGGATGCTCGGCCGCTGCAACACCGGCGATCGACGCAAGATTTCCCAAGCCAAGCCGCGCAAAGTTTGGTAGGCTGAGACCGCCAACGCGAGCTGCAACGTTTGCAATCGTGTTTGCACCCGGTGCGTCGCCGTAGGAGGCGGCATCTGCAAGCGCACCAATGCCTGCAGAATCGCACACAATTACGATGCACCGTGACATGGCGAGGCCGTTTAGCCGTTTATGAGAATGATGCCTCCCGTTACTGTCGCGCCCTGAGAGGATGCTCGCCTGCGAGTAACCCGAACATGTCTCTTCGTACTCGGTCTCGTGCTCCTCATGAGCAACACCGTCCTCGCCGCCACACCCACGCTTCCGCCGGGACAGCCGCTGACGGTCTCAGCGAAGCGCGTCGTCTTCTATAGCGACCAATACGTCGTTCAAGCCGTCGGTGACGTGAGGGTCACGCTCTCCGACGGAACGCGGCTCTCCGGTATCACTTTTGCTATGGATCTCAAGCTCAACCGCTTCGTGCTTGCAGGCGATGTACACCTCAAGACGACCGATGGGAAAGATATTCCCGGCGCGGCGTTTGCAGAGTTCTTCGATTTCGATCGCGCGTATTTTATTCCCATCGTCCAGGAACCGGACCGCTGGACCTACATCGGGCACGACTACGCGCATCCGCTGCGAGGGCGGGAGATGCCCGGCGATACCTTTTACCTGCGCGATCTGCGCGGCCAGCACGTTTTTTTGTACGGGCGCAAGGCGCTCATCGTGCCACGCCAAAGCGTCCGCTTCACGCCGGCCTACGTCAATCTCGACCCGACCAACGCTCATCCGGCCTTCCTCCCGACGGCGAGCTATTTTCTCAGCTTCTCGGCCAATCCGAACTTCGCGCAGAACGGGCTCGCGGGCGCTCAATTCGATGCGCCCTACCCGTTCATGGGCGGCCTGCACAGTCTCTATACGGCGCACATCCGCTACGACCCGATCAACCGTGTCTACCTTGCGTACGAGCAGCACCTCGCGATTACTGACAGGTCGTACCTCGTGCTCTCGGTGAACCCGATCACGCGTCCGCAAAAAGAATATAATCTCTTAGCGATGGATCATCTGTCCCCGAAGGTCCAAGTGCAGTTGTTCATGCAGGAAGACGCATTTCAGTTCGGCTTCTCGCAGCCGCGGAACGCGGGTGCGTTCGGGCAACTGCAAGTCACCGCGGGCCTACGGCAATCGTTCCTTCAGCTCAACGAAGATCAGTATTGGGACACGCTGCTCGCCGGACCGCCTCCTTGTTCCGGTCCAGAGTGCGCCTGGGTTCCCTATCACCCGTTCGATGCGCAGCTCTCGTGGACGAGTTTCGACCACCGCATCGCACCGCAGCTCTACCTGCAACTCCATTCGGGATATGGTGTGGCCCACAACTCAGAGGTTCCGGAACAGATACTCGGCGGCGTCTCCTATCCGACCATTTGGCAGCACTTCGTCGGCTTCATCGTCTACACGCCCTCCTTGCCGCTGCGCACTCCTCCATTTCGAAATTGGTACGTGAACGCCGTCGTGAGCAAGCAGCGGCAGTGGTTCTCCTCCCCGCACTACATCGATACGACCTCGACGACGCTCTCGGCGAGCAAGTCTTTCAACCCACGCGTGAGCGGCTTCATCAGCGCCAACGTCACTAATGTAGGCGACTACTACGGCGCGGAACAGTCGCTCGTGTACCCGCCACCGGCGGTTCCGTACAGCCCGGTGACCGGGCAGTACTATCCGGGCTATACGTCGTTCCGCGGCATCTCCACGACCCGATCGTTGACCGAGTCGGTGATCTGGTCACCGAGTGCAGCCTTCACGCTCAATGTCACCGGGCGTGAAAACCATGACTTTCCCGACCCGATTCCGTACCTTCCGTCATTGCCGGGATATGGGCCGCCTAGCGGTAATGCTCCCAGCGACGTCGGCATCGCCCCCGCGCAGCTCTCCTTCGACATGCATATTCGTATTAGCAGTAATTTGCTCATCGACTTGACGCGTTCGTATTACTTCAACTACGGGAACCGCCGTTGGAGCCCGCAGTTCGGCGTGCTCGTCACCCGATGAGGCGCAGGCTCTTCGCCCTCTGGCTGGTTCTCGGGCTGCTCGGCGCCTTCCATGCACCGTTTGCCATCGCGCAGTCCCTCCCGAACATCAATGCCACGGCGACGCCGATGCCAACTGGCGTCGTCTTGCGCTACTCCGGGCAGCTCCTCGACCTGCGCGGCGGCTTCGTCTTCTTCACCACCGGCGACGGCTTCGCGCTTGACCCACAGTGCCACATAGTCGAGGCCGCGACGGGAGCTCCAACCTCGCCCGGGGTGGTGACCGGTATGTATGCCCGCGCCTCGTTCGATCCGCAGACGGGGCACGTCGTCGAGCTCGCGATCTCGCCGACTCCACTGCCCCAAGCGGCTTCCTACGGCGCAATCCAGCACTTCGCGGTTGCGCTCTCCCCGCCGTATCCGGACCCGGACCTGGCCGCGACACCCGCACCGGGCGACCACGGCGGCGCATTTACCGGACGCCGAGTCCTCGTGCAGTTCACCGTGCAAGTCCCGCCGACGACGCCGCTCACCGACGACATCTACATCTCGACCGACCAGAGCCAGTGGGATCCCCAAGCGATCAAACTCACGCGCATCGACGCACTGCACTACCGTATCAATAGCGAGTTCTCGTCGGGGACGAAGCTCCTGTACCTCTACACCCGGGGCTCGTGGCGATCGGTCGAGCGTGGGGAAGATGGGCTCGAGCGTCAACCGCGCGTCTTCATCGTCGGGGAGAACGACACCCAGAGCCACAGCGACATCGTCTACCACTGGTCCGACGAAGTGCAAGGCGCTCCGGAGGCCGAACCCGGCTCAATTCCCACCCCCTTCAATCCGTACCCATTCGTGACACCCCATCCGTACGTGGCACCTCGTTGATCCTCAGCGCCAGAGTTACGGCGAGCTTCATCGCCGGGGTCGCGGCGAGGCTCGCCACATGCGTTGCGCTCTTGCTCGTGGCCTGCGCTGGCGGCGCGCAGGCGGACCTTCCGCGGCATATCGACATCCGCGCCGACGCTATCGGTTTCTATGCAGATCACATGCTGGTCGTCGCTCGGGGCGACGTGCGCCTACACGCCGGCGCGCGAACCGTCCGGGGCGACAGCCTCTACTTCGATCTGATGCACAATACGCTGCTCGTCGCCGGCGACGTCCACGTCACTAGTCCCGCTGGGAGATACGACGGGCCGGCCTATGCGCTCACCCTTCCGGCAGAGAAAGCGACCGTGTTGCGCCTCGATCCGCTGCCGGCAACGTTCACGGTCACCGGAGACGACTTTGCGCACGCGGTAGAGGCACCGCCGGCAGAGGGCGTCTTCGCGGTACCGGATCTCGGCCGCGAACGCCCCTACATTCGCTCGACCCACGTCTCGATCGTTCCGGGGGCGCATATCCGCTTCACGCCGGCCTTCTTCCCAACCGGCTCGGGCGTGAACGTGCCTTCGCCGTCGTATCTCTACACGTTCGTTCCAAATCCCAACTTCTTCGTTCCACCGGCGACCTTACCGGCGTTTTCTTTCGATCAACCGTACGAACTCTTGGGGACGCCGCACTCCCTACTCGCGGGGCACCTGCGCTACGGCTCCAGCAGCGGGGTGAGCCTCGGCCTCGACGAGCACCTCGTCGACGGGCTTCAGCGATATGCCGTCGCCTCGTATCTCTTGCGCGGCAACCGCTTCGACGTCGGCGGCTTCGAGGCGCTCA
>DATJTD010000279.1:0-14096 GCA_035503775.1 Candidatus Acidiferrales bacterium | reverse complement strand
CAAGTACCATGAGCAAGAGGCGCAGATCATCAAAGACGCGGGCCAGCGCGGCACCGTCACGATCGCGACCAACATGGCTGGACGCGGCGTCGACATCAAGCTTGGCGAAGGTGTCGCCGAGATCGGCGGCCTGCACATCATCGGCACCGAGCGCCACGAGTCGCGCCGGATCGACAACCAATTGCGCGGTCGCGCCGGACGCCAAGGAGATCCCGGCAGCACCCGCTTCTTCGTAGCGCTCGAAGACGAGTTCATGCGCCTCTTCGGCGGCGACCGCATGACCAACATCATGGATCGGGTCGGCTTCACCGACGAGACGCCGATCGAGCACATGCTGCTCACCAAGTCCATCGAAAATGCGCAGCGCAAGGTCGAAAACCACAACTACGAGATTCGTAAAACCGTCCTCGAATACGACGACGTTATGAACAAGCAGCGCGAGGTGATCTACGCCGAGCGCCGCCGCATCCTCAAGGGCGAGTCGGTCCGCGACTTCATGCTGCAGACGTTGCAGAAGAAGATCGACGACGCGATCGACCAGAACGCCCCCGAGAACGTGCATCCCTCCGAGTGGGACCTCGATGCGATCCTCACCGAGCTCGAGCCGATCTTCCCCGTGCGCTCCGCCGTAACGGTGGAAGATCTCGAGAAGTACGACCGTGAGGAGATGAGCAAGCGGCTGTACGAAGTCGCGCTGGCCGCGTACGAAGCCAAAGAACAAGAGATCACGCCCGAACTGATGCGGATCATCGAGACGCAGTACATCATGCTGCCGATCATCGACCGGCTCTGGGTGGATCATCTCTACGTGATGGATGCGCTCAAGACCGGCATCGGCTTGCGCGGGTACGGTCAGAAAGACCCGCGCGTCGAGTACGAAAAAGAAGCCTACGAGATCTTCGAAGATCTCAAGAGCAACATCGCCGACGAGGCGATCAAGGCCGTCTTTCACGTGCACGTCGATCGCAACGCGCCGGCTGCCGGCGTTCCGAACGAAGCACCGGAGGCGCCACAGCGGGTTGCTCCCGCGGTTGCCGAGGCTTCGCCGTTCGAACCGATTCCGAACGGTTCGCTCGCGCCGCAGCCCTCGCGTGTCGATCCCGTCGTCGCGCAGAAGCTCCTCGGGCCCGTCCCGGGCGCAGAGCAAAAACGCGATCTGCACACCAATCGCGAGGAAGGCCAGCCGAAAAAGCCGGCGCGCACCGAGGAGAAGATCGGACGCAACGAACTCTGTCCCTGTGGATCGGGGAAGAAGTACAAGCGCTGCCATGGAACGGCGGCATAAGCGATGAGCGATCTGCAGCGCGCCGTCATCGGCAAATCGTCTGAGCGTCTCGCTGGGCTCAAGGTGCGGCTTTGACTACGCACGCAAATCGCGTGCCGTAGCAGAACTCGAGGAGCGTTCACGCGCCGACGGCTTCTGGGACGATGCCGAGGCCGCACAGAACGTGATGAAGCAGCTTGCCGAGTTGCGCGAAGAGCTCGAGGAGATGGACCGCGTGGATGCGGGGCTGCGAGACGCCACGGAGACGCTCGACGTCTTCGGCGATGAAGCCGGGGCCGAGTCTGAGGTCGACAGCCTCTTGGCGCGCGCCGCGACGGCGCTCGATGCGCTGGAGATGGCGGCCAACTTCGACCGTGAGTACGACGGCCACGGGGCCATTGTCGCCATCAATGCCGGTGCCGGCGGCGTTGACGCCGCCGACTGGACGCAGATGCTCGCGCGGATGTACCTGCGCTGGGCCGATCAGCGCGGCTTGCGTACGGCGGTCATCGACGAGTCGCCCGCCGAAGAGGCCGGTCTCAAATCGATCACCTTCTTCGTACGGGGGCGCAACGCATACGGCATGCTCGAGAGCGAGCGCGGCGTGCACCGCTTGGTGCGCCTCTCGCCCTTCGATTCGGCGCACCGGCGGCATACCTCGTTTGCGCAGGTCGATATCATTCCGGAGATCGAAAGCGGTGAGCAGATCGGTCTGGACATCAAACCCGAAGACCTCAAAGTCGAAACGTACAAATCCGGCGGTGCCGGGGGGCAGTACGTGAACAAGACCGAATCCGCCATTCGCATCACACACCTTCCGACGGGGCTCATCGCAGCTTCGCAACAGGAGCGCTCGCAGATGCAGAACCGGGACGTGGCGATGAACATGTTGCGCGCTAAGCTCGTACAACGCGAACTCGACGAGCGCGAAGCAAAGCTGGCTGCGCTGCGGGGCGAGCGGCGCGCCAACGAATGGGGATCGCAGATTCGCTCGTATGTCTTGCAGCCGTACACTCTGGTCAAGGACCACCGCACGAACGTCGAGACCTCGAACGTGCAGGCGGTCCTCGACGGCGAGATCGACACCTTCATTTGGCCGTATCTGCAGCAACGCCCGCGGCTGAGCGCCGCGCTCTGATCCTCGTCTGGGTCGCGAGCGCGATCCAGGCGGCGATCTTCTTCGGTCTCGGGTACGTCCGCTACGCAGCGCACCGCGCGCTCGTAGATACTGGATTGTTTACCCAGACGATCGCCAGCGCGTTCTCCGGTTTCTCCAACACGTTCGAGGGCGGCAGCCACTGGGCGTTTCACTTCTCGCCGATCCTCTATCTCTGCGCGCCGCTCTTGCTCTTCACGCATTCGGCCCTGACGCTGACGGCGATTCAAGCTGTCGCGGTCGCGCTGACCGCCCCGCCGGCGTATCTGCTAGCGCGTCGGCGCACCTCGCTGCGCCGGGCGCTTGCGCTGGCCGCAGTCGTGCTCATCTATCCGCCGCTCGCGGGTGTGGAGTTCGCCGACTTTCACGAGAATGCGTTCGTGCCCGCGACGACGATGTGGTTGCTCTGGGCGATCGACAACCGGCGCTGGCCGTTCGCCTATGCCTTTCTCGCGCTGGCCTTGGCAATAAAAGAGGATCAAGCGCTGATCTTGGGCTTCGGCGCACTCGTCGCGCTCGTCGTCTTCTTCCGGCGCGACGACCGTGCCGGCGTCGCCTTCGCGATGACGGCGCTGTGCGCGTCGGTGCTGGTCTTCGTCGGGTATTTCGCGTGCATTCGTCCCTTGACGGATCTCGCGCGCCCCTGGCAGCCGACGCGCTTTTTCGCCTGGACGCCGGCCGACCTCGTCAATCCCGCGGCTATGCTCTCCGATCGCCTGGGCTATGTGGCCTTGGCACTCGTACCATTGGCCTTTATCCCGCTGCGCTCTCCGCTGATCGTTTTAGCGCTTCCCGGCTTTGCCGAATGTGTGCTCTCTCGCGAGCACGCGACCTACACGATGGGGCAGCACTACGCCGCGGTTTGGATCCCGTACGTGCTTGCGGCCTTCGTGGCGGCAGCGGCGAAGCTGCGCTCGCCGGCCCCGATCCGCTTCTGCATGCTGCTCTGCGTTCTCAATTACGTCGTTGCCAACCCGTTGCACCCGGGCGACTTTCTTGCGATCCCGGGCGCGCGCGATGCACGGTTGGATGCCTTCCTGGCGCGTCTTCCCGCAGATATGAGCGTTGGAACACAAGAGGAGGCGTATACGCATCTTGGATTCGATCCGAATGCACAGATCGGTCTTGCGGGCGAACCCGACTACGTGCTCGTCGATCGGGACTTTCCGAGATCGATTCAGCTCGTCGCGATGGAGCCCGAGCTTGCGCGCGAGATCGCGGCGGGAACCTACACGCTCGAAGAGCGCGACGGCGGCATCGAACTATACCGGCGCACGCTCTCGACGGCCGCCAAGAGCTGAGCGATCGCACCCGCGGAGTACGGAAGGAGCGGGACGAGCTCGCTGGGCGTAGCCCAGGGCGACCAACGCGCCGTCTGAAGCATGAAATCTTTCGCACAAAAACAGTCGACTACCGGTGTACCGATCATGCCGGCGATGTGAGCAGCGCCGGTGTCCGGCGTGATCAGCAGCGCCGCCGACGCGATGGCGCGCTTCCACGGTAGCAGCTCATCGAAGATCTCGACGTCGCGGCCGTCACCCATCGCTTGTGCGAGCGCTGCGTCGGCGCGGGGCGCCAAGAGGCGCACGACTGCACCGCGTCTCAAGTTTGCCGCCAGCTCGGCAATCGCCGCGGGCGCAAGGCCGAGTCGCTGCCATTTGTCTGTCACTTGAATGGCGATCGTGCCGGGGTCGCGCGCGACGTCGTCGACCAGCAGCGGCCGCAGGACGGCCGTCTCCTGCGGCGGGTGGGGCGCGACGCCGAGCCCTTCGGCGAGACGATACTGCACGTGCGCCTCGTGCATCGGTTCGCGCAGAGAGGCGGGCCGGTAGATCGTGCTCGTGCAGAGCAGGCGCACGAAGAGGGTTTTGACCGGCTTCTCCGCTCCATTCTGAAAACCGCGGCGGTGTGGGATGCGCGCCGCGTGCGCCAGCCGGTACGCCGCCAGCTCTTCGGTCGCGATCAGCGCCCAGTCATACGCCCGTGCGCGCAGGGTTGCCAGCAACGGAGCGAAGTCGCGCCCGACGTTTCGAGTCTTCCAGGCACCCCACGGGACTGAGAACGTGCCGTCGAAGACGCCGGGCAGAAAGACGTCCCGGTTGCGATCGGAGAGCACGATATCGAGCCGGTGGCCGGCGCCCCGCAGGCCGGCGACGAGCGGTGCGAGGATGGCTGCGTCGCCGATACCGTCGAAGCGAACGATGAGGATGTTTGCGATGCGAAACGCCCCTTTGCGCGGAGGCTACGCCGCCGAGCCGCGGAAGCCATCTCCATGCTTGACCCAGCGGCGGTCGTGACGTTCGGAGATGTCGACGGATTCCGCGTCGTTCGCTCACTTGGCACGGCTTACGGCGAAGCGATCCTTCCGCGTAATTTCCTGCGCGCCACCCTGCGTTCCGTCGGGGCCTTCATCGGCTTAGCACCCGTAGACTACCTCACCGATTCAGAGCGCGCACGCGCCGACTGTGTGACGTCCCTCTTGCGTAGCGCCGAACGGCTGGGCGCCAACGGCGTCGTTCGCGTGCAATTCGAGGCGCTCGAGATGCACGACGGTGCGACCTGTCTGCGCGCCGTCGGCGATGCGGTGCTGCTCGAGCCGCCGCCGCGCGGGCTCCGGCGATGAGCGTGGCGCAGCGTGCCGCGCGCGAGGAGGCGCTGGCACGCGCCGCCGCGGTGGTGGAGGAGTGCCGGCGGTGCGCGATTGGATCGACGCGGCGCAACCCCGCATACGGCGAAGGCGATGCGTGTGCCGCGCTTATGCTCGTAGGTGAAGGTCCGGGTGAGACGGAGGATCGGCTCGGGCGCCCTTTTGTCGGGCGCGCGGGCGAACTGCTCGATCGGATGCTGGCGGCTATCGATTTACCGCGGGAAGACGTCTACATCTGCAACACCGTCAAGTGCCGGCCAACGCTGAACGAGGAGGGGAAGCTGCGCAACCGTGCACCCGATCCCCTCGAGATGGCCAACTGTCGTCCGTATCTCGACGAGCAGATCGAGATCATCCGGCCGCACGTGATCCTTGCGCTTGGAGCGCCGGCGGCGCGCTCGTTCTTCGGGCCGAAATTTTCGATCACACGGCAGCGCGGGCAGTGGTTTGCAGGCCCACACGACATACCGACCATTGCGACCTTTCATCCCGCCTATATTTTGCGCCAAACCGGCGGTGAGCTCACGGCGGTCAAGCGTCTGGTGTGGGACGACCTCAAGGCCGTCCGGGCTCGTCTGGATGCGTTGCGAACGGCTCCTCTCCCGGAACCGGAGCGATACCAGGGCTCGCTGTTCGAATAAGGGTATCATCTATCGAGATGAAGACCGAGGAGCAGCGGCCGCTCGACGTTTGGATTGGTCACAAGGCACGGCGAGCCGGATATGCCGACGCTGCCGCTTTTTGCACAGCGCACGATCTGCGGCCATATCGCTTGACCCAACTGTACCGTGCTGCGACGCGAGAGCTCGTCGAGGACGTGGAAGCGATCACGGTGTTGCCGAAGACGTTGCGCGCAGCGCTTGCCGCCGAGCGCTTCACGATCGATTCGGTTGCGCCCATCGTGGTGCAGCGCTCCTCCGACGGGCAGACGTCGAAAGGTCTCTTTCGTGTGCACGGCGGCGCCGAAGTCGAAGCGGTGCTGATGGAGCACTTCGGGGGACGCAACACCGTCTGTATCTCGAGCCAGGCCGGATGCGCCTACAAGTGCGCCTTCTGCTCAACCGGGCAGGCCGGCTTTACGCGTCACCTCGATGCCGACGAGATCTTCGATCAGGCGCGCTACTTCGCGCGCCAACTCGCGTCTGATGGACGCAAGATCACCAACGTCGTCTTCATGGGGATGGGCGAGCCCTTTCACAACTATGACGCCGTGATGGACGCCGTGCGCCTTCTCAACGATCCACACGGCTTTGGGCTGGGCCACCGGCACATCACGATCTCGACGGTTGGCCTCGTCCCGCAAATCGAACGCTTTGCGGACGAGGGCGTTCAAGTCAATCTCGCGATCTCGCTGCACGCACCGACCGATGAGCAGCGTTCGGCGATCATGCCGGTCAATCAGCGGTATCCCCTCGCCGATCTCATGCGCGCCTGCGCCGCGTACGTTGCCAAGACCAATCGGAAGATCTTTTTCGAGTACGTGATGCTCGCGGGCGTCAACGACGATGACGCCTCCGCTCATGCGCTGGCCGCATTGATGCACGGGAAGTTGTATCATGTCAACTTGATCCCGTATAATGCGACGCCCGACGCTGCGCTCAGGGGAAGTGCCACGGAGCGAATTTGGGCCTTTGCTGCAATCTTGGAAGCACAGGGAATTCCGACGACGGTGCGCACCCCGATGGGACGAGACATTGCGGCGGCATGCGGCCAACTACGGGCGCAGACGCAGCCGAAAGCGTCAGCGTACGGGGCGCCGGCGGTCGCTGGCTAGAGACGCCTCCCGGATCGCCTGCTCCTGCGTCATCGCGGCGCCGGCAATCAGGAGATGCGTACGTCGTTGAGCAGGCAAGGCCGCTGCCAGCGCATCGTGAATTCGCTTCGCCTCCTCTTCCTCTGTGGGGTCACGGCCGTTTTGAAACGGTAAGGAGGCGTCGACGAAACCAATGATGCGCGCGGCGATCTCCAGATCATCGTCGTCGAGCGGCTGCAGCGCGGCGATGGCTGCATGATGCTGCAGCGCATAGGTCAGTAGCCTCTCCGACTGGGCATCGCGCGCCAGTTCCAGCGCTTCGCGGGCGTACACGATGGCCTCGTCAAAGCGATTCAGGGCGACGCAATATGCCGCGATGTTCGCGTTGTGCGTCATCGTGCCGCAGTTATAGTCGGCCGCGCGTGCGACCGTCAAGCCTCTGCGCGCGTGTTGCAGGGCCGCCTCCACGTCGCCGGCGTGATACTCCGCCTCGGCGAGGTTGTTCATGGCGTCCGATATTCCGACGGTATTGCCGGTCGATTCGAAGAGGTCGAGTGCCTCCGCGAGATATGTGCGAACGCTGGTGATGTCTGCGGCTATGGTGCGAACGAGCGCGAGGTCGTAAAGCACCGCGCCGAGCAACTGCGCATTCCCCAAGTGCCGGACTCTGGCAAGAATCTCACGCAGCAGCTGCTCACCTTCATCCGTTGCGCCAAGGCGTACGAGCGAGTACCCGACCCGCACTTGAGCCCGCGTCGCGCGTTCTACATCGCCGGCTTGCTGATACCAGGCGGCGGAACGCCGCGCGGCATCAAGGCCTGTCTGTACGTCTTGTAGATTCGTGAGGGCCAGCTGCGCCTGCACGTATTCGAGCTCCCCGGCGACCGCCGGCGGCGTGTTTTCGTCAACCATGTCGAGTGCGACCCGCAACCACTCGACGCCCTCTTTGTACGCAAGGTTCACCCACAACGGGTACAATTCGCCGACGAGGCGTTGGCCGACCGTGACGCAACCGCGCGCACGGAGGGCAAACTCGAGGGCCGCGCGCCAGTTCTCCAGTTCTGCTTCCGCGAGAGCGCGCCACAACGACCCCTGTTCGGCCAGCCACACGCGCCGCAGGCGTTCGGCGAGGTCCAAATAGACGGCGGCGTGGCGACTTGCTAGACGCTCCCACTCGTCTCGCGCCGCGAGCTTTTCGCGTGCGTAGTGGCGCGACGACTCGAGCAGGTTGTAGCGCACGTCGCCTCGAGCGGTATCCACCACGACGACCAGCGACTTGTCGACTAGCGAAGAGAGCGTCTGGAGGATGTCGAGTTCGTTGGGTCCCTCGTCGCATAAGGCGGCGAGCGCCTCGAGCGTGCAACCTCCCGCGAACACCGCAAGCATTTCGAAGAGGCGCCGTTCGCGCTCACCGAGCAGATCGTAACTCCAATCGATGACCGCGCGCATCGTCGTATGACGTGGTAACACCGAGCGAGGGCCGTTACTCAAGATTTCGAAACGTTGATCCAGTCGGGCGAGCAGACCATGCACGGACAAGACGTTCAATCGTGCAGCGGCAAGTTCGAGCGCAAGCGGAATGCCGTCCAGACGGGTGCATATCTCCGCCACCGCCGGTGCGTTCTCGTCAGTCAATCCGAACCGGTGGTTCGTAGCGCAGGCGCGCTCGACGAACAGGGTAATAGCGCTATACGTCGTTGCCTCGCCGGCGCGTAGCGTGGCGAGCGCCGCGCGAGGAGGTATGCTCAATGAGGGAAGACGGTAGGTTCGTTCTCCGCCGATGCGCAGCGGCTCGCGGCTCGTGGCCAAGATCGACACCGCTGCGCAAGCGCCGAGCAAGGCCGTTACCGCCTTGGCAACGCCGTCGATCAGGTGCTCGCAGTTGTCGAGGATGAGCAGAACCGGTTTTCCCTCGATAGCCGCGACGACTTGATCGAAGAGCGGATGATTCGGCGACTCGCGCACGCGCATCGCGTGTGCAATGGCGCCCCAAATCCGCGAAGGCTCGCGTATCCCCGCCAATTCGACGAGCCAGACGCCCCCCTCGATCTCCTCGCGCAGTTCAGCTCCGAGCTGGAGTGCCGTCCGCGTCTTCCCTACCCCGCCGGTTCCCAGGATCGTCACGAGCCGATCGCTCCGGAGTGCGCGGGATATCTCGGCAATCTCCAGCGAACGTCCCACGAGCTTCTTTGCCTGGTGGGGGAGATTCGTGTTGAGCCGGGCGTCGGCCGGAATTTCCAGTGCGCGCAAGGCGGCTGCCACTTGCCGGCGCGACTGGATGCTCAGTTTATTGAAGAGATTCGCGACGTGGGTTTCAACCGTCCGTTCGCTGAGCGAGAGCGTCTCGGCGATCTCTCGATTGGAGCGGCCTTGCACGACCAGCGCCGCGATCTCCGCCTGACGAACGGAGAGCGGCTTGACCTCGGGCATCTCGACCGTCTGCATCAGTTTTGTCGCGTCCGGCTGGCGCGCCGGACGGGGCGCGGCTCGAAGAGAGGAGACTTCTCTTTCATATGTGCTCGATGACCAAGCTCGCACGGATGATACGAAATAAACAAGAGGCGAGCTCCACTCCTACAAAAAGGTTCAGTACTCTCCACGGATGCGGCTGCCCCCTGCTGTCGCCTATGCTGGTCGAGCCGGCCTCGTAGCCCTGCGGGCTCGCGGGCGCCAGCGCTCCTTCTTTTGTCTGGGAGGTTCAGACGCATGTACCGCTCCGCGTTGCGCCGACGGGCCCGGTCACTCGGTGGTCCGTAGCTCCGCGTTTGTACCATGAAAAGCGACGCTGCCCACGCCGTCTTCCGCATTCACCTCTTCGCTCAGACGCGATTCGTCTTCGACGGAAATCCATTCAAATTCAGCGCGCCACCGCGTACACTTCCGCTGCTGGCGTATCTCGTCATGCATCGAGCGGCCTATCTGACGCGCGAGCAGATTGCATTCGCGTTGTGGCCCGACGATAAGGAAGACGAGGCGCGCGAGAAGCTTCGCCGTCACATCTACCATTTGCGGCGCGCGTTGCCTCGGAGTGAGACGCCTTGGATCGTGGTCGAAGATCGTACCGTTCGCTGGAACGAGCGCGCGGATGCGTGGATCGACGTCAACGCATTTGAAACGTGTCTCTCCGCCGCTCGCATGGACGAAGCTGCGCAGCACTACCAAGGTGACTTGCTGCCGGCCCTGTATGACGATTGGATCCTCGCCGCACGCGAGCGGTTCCGCAGCCGCTATCTGGCGCTGCTCGTGCACCTCGCGGAAGAGGCAAGCAGACGTGGGGACGTGCACGGCGGCGCCAGCTTCGTGCATCGGTTGCTCGCCGAGGACCCTTGGCGCGAAGACGCCCTGCGCCAGTTGATGCGGATACGCTACAAGGCCGGCGATCGCGCCGGAGCGATCCAAGCTTTCCGGCACTTCGAGGAGCGTCTGCGCTGTGAGATGCGCTGCGAGGTCATGCCGGAGACGCGAGCGTTGCGTGACGCCATTGCCGGCAGCCGAGGGCCCGCGCGCCTCCACGCGCCGCCGTATGATGTGATTTCGGATCCCTTCGCGGAACTCTCGGCCAAAGCACGACGGCTCGCCGAGATCGCGGCGACGATCGGCGTCTCGTTCGACATCGAAATATTGCGTGAGCTCTGCGGATGGAACGAATGCGATCTTCTCGATGCGCTCGACGAACTGCAGGATCGCCGGCTCGTTCGGGAATCTCCCTCTCGTGCGACATTTGATTACGAGTTCAGCCATCGGCTCGTCTACGCGGCGGCCTACGCGCTAGCGCCGCCGGAACGGCGCCGGCGGCGACATCGGCGCATCGCCCGCCTTCTGCAGCGCTTGCATCCCAATCACCCGCAGATCACACACCTTCTCACACTCCACCGTCAACAAGCGGAGTCCGTTCCCGCGGTCGCGCGTACATCGCCGGGCCCGGTGGGCGTAGTCGCCAACGCGTATTGATTTCGATCGGTTCCGGGAGCGTGCCGGAGGGAGCCGTTGCAACTGAGCGCAAATGCAAGCCGGGTGACGCAAGAGGTAGCAAGCTCGCGGGTCGGCTTGGACGAGATCGCAGCGCTGGCAAAGCGCCGCGGCTTTATTTTTCAGTCGAGTGAGATTTACGGGGGCATTGGGGGTTTCTGGGACTACGGCCCGCTGGGCGCCGTGCTCAAGCGCAACGTGCGTGACGCCTGGTGGCGTGAGATCGTCACCTTGCGCGACGACGTCGTGCCGTTCGATTCATCGATCGTGATGCATCCGCTCACGTGGAAGGCGTCGGGCCATATCGACGTTTTCGCCGACCGGATGGTCGATTGCCGGAACTGCAAACATCGCTTCCGTGCAGACCATCTCGCATCGCTCGAGAAATGCCCGGACTGCGGGATGGCGGGGACGCTGACCCAGCCGCGCCCGTTCAATTTGATGCTCAAGACCTTCGTCGGCCCGATGGAAGACAGCTCGGCGGTGGCGTACTTGCGCCCGGAGACGGCTCAGGGCATCTTCGTGAATTTCAAGAACATCTACCAGAGCGCCCGTAAGAAGCCGCCGTTCGGTATCGCGCAAGTGGGCAAGTCGTTTCGCAACGAAATCACGCCCGGAAACTTCACGTTCCGCTCGCGCGAGTTCGAACAGATGGAGCTGGAGTATTTCGTTCCTCACGATGGTCAGGATATGGCCTGCTTTCGCGCCTGGGTCGAGGCGCGCAAAGCGTGGTATTCCAAGTATGGCGTGCGCCCGGAGCGCGTGCGCTTCTACGAACTCTCTCCAGAAGAACGGCCGCACTACGCGCAGGCCTGTGTCGACGTCGAGTACGAGTTTCCCTGGGGTTGGGGTGAACTCGAATCGATCGCCCACCGTGGGACGTACGACCTCGACGCGCACATTAAACTCTCCGGGAAAGATCTGACGTTTTTTGACGAGGCGAGCAAGAGCAAATACGTTCCCATCCTCATCGAAGCATCTGCGGGTTTGGACCGGACGACGCTGGTGATGCTCGTCGACGCATGCGAGCAAGAGACCATCATCGACGAGGAATCCGGAAAAGAGTCGAAACGAACCGTGCTCCGCTTTCATCCGCAAATTGCGCCGGTTCAGATCGGCGTCTTTCCGCTCGCGCGTAACAAAGCCGATCTGGTCGAACGCGCACAGACGGTCGAACGTGAGCTGCGTCCCTACTTTCGCTCGCAATACGACGAAGGAAACGTCGGCCAGCTGTACCGCCGCCAAGACGAAATCGGCACGCCGTTCTGCATCATGATCGACTACCAGACGCTCGCCGACGGTACGCTGACCGTTCGCGATCGCGATTCCATGAAACAAGATCGCGTCTCACAAGATCAGCTTCACGCCTTTCTCACGGAGCGAACCAGGCCACCGACGTAAAGCCGGTGAGCGTTCTCAGACCGGCTACGGAGCCGGGGACGCCGTAAGGTATTGCCGCAGAAAGTGGAGCGTCTGAACGTCGGAGTCGGCCGCAGCGGTCGCGTCGTATCCCAAATGGTGCCCGAGGACGACTCGGTCGGGGCCTTCGAAATTGAAAGCGTGCTTTGCCCCGGGATACGTCGTAATGGAGACGGCCTTACCCGCCGCGGCCGCTGCCTTGGCGAAATCCTGGCAGGCCTGCGGAGGGATCCAGTCGTCGGCATCGCCGTTGAGGATGAGCAGAGGGGCGACGACGCTCTGCGGATCGCGATTATGGCAGGCGGGATAGTATGCAATTGCCGCCTGAACGCCGGCCGCGCCGGAGGGCATCCGCGGGACCGCGAGGTTGAGGACGGCGATCCCGCCCATGGAGTAGCCGATGACGGCGAGGTGCCCGGCATCGATATACGGTTGCGTCCGCATCCACGCGATGGTCGCGCGGGCGTCGTCGGCTTCGATGTGGGACGCCTCTGCCACCCCCGAGCATGCATTGCTGATACCCTGCGGTGCGAGCGTGTCGATGGCGATGCCGACGTAGCCGTGGCTTGCGAGCCAGTCGGCGACTTTTGCCAAACGATCGCTGTAGCCTTCGCAGCCGTGGAGGATGAGCACGCCGGGGGCCGGGGCGGCTCCGTCCGGCTTGGCGATGTAGGCGGGGATCGTTGGCGTGGTGTCGGTCGCGGGGATGCTGGTAGTCACGCCTGCGAAAGCACTCGTCGTCAACAGGCCGATTTCGCAGAGCGCTAGGGTCAACACGCGTGGCAATTTCATCGCCTCGATTTAAGCACGGTTTCCGTGGCCGGCACAAGTAGGGACAATACCAAGAGGAGCGTCTCCCAAACGCTCCTCTTGGGTTCGGCCGGCATGGTTGGGGGTCGTTACGCCGGCGCGACGCTTGTCTCGCCGATGCCGTCCAACTCGGTTCCGTGCATGATCGGCTTCTTGCCACCTAGTTCGAAGCGGGTGTTGATGTCTTCGAGATCCGCCTCGATTTTTTCGATCACGTTTCCGGCGCGCTTGTTTTGAATGAAGAGCCACGCGCCGCCGAGGATCATGTATATACCGAAAGCGTACGGAAAGTAGAGAACCGGCGGATCGGGGACCGGGTAGAAGCTTCCGACGATTGGTACGAGGAGAAAGAGCAGGGCGCCGGCGGAATAGACGAGTGCTTGCGGCGTCAAGATGCCCTGCTTCTTGAGGTAGATAGGCGCGGCGATTGCGATCATGACGTATCCGACGATGAATCCATAGGCCGAGAAGGAGCCGCCGTCGTTCAATAAGTCGGTCGGGCCGAGTCCCCAGATCTTCATCGTCAAGATTCCGATGATGAGCGAGATGCCGGCGCAGACGGAGACCGAGATATGCGGCGTCTCGTTGGTCTTGTGCGCCTCACCGATCGAGGAATGAAGCACGCCGTGGCGCCCCATCGCAAAGAGCACCCGGCAGGCGGCATTGAAGCTTCCCAGCGTGCACCCGATAGCGCTGACCAACACCATGATCGTCAGAAAGGGCGCAAGCCAAGGGATTCCGGCGAAGGTTGCCATCGTCTTGAGCGCATCGGCGTTTCCGTCGAGCGTTGTGCCCGAGGCATTGAAGGCGCCGACCATGCCGAAGGCGCTGATCGTGTAGAAGGTCATGGCGATGAGAACCGCGCCGATGACCGTTCGCGGAATCGTTTTGAGCGGATCTTTGGCCTCTTCTCCAAGCGTACTGCTGCTCTCGAAGCCGATGTCGGCGAATATCGCGAGCAAAAGGCCCAGGTAGAAGGCCTTGAACGTGTAGCCCTGCAGGGTGAACTGCGGGACGTAAAAATGGAACGGTACCTTCATGAATACCGGTATCAGCAGGAGCGTGATGAGCGCCATGC
>DATJTD010000278.1:0-7340 GCA_035503775.1 Candidatus Acidiferrales bacterium | reverse complement strand
CGGCGTCGTCGGCATCGTCTTTCTCATTTGGCCGATCGCCTGAGGCGTGCGGATCATGGAGGTGCCGTTTACGCAGCCGCTCATTCGCCCGGCGACGCACGAAGACGTCGAAGCGCTGCGGCATCTTATCGAGGTTTCCGCTCGAGCATTGCAGGCGCAAGATTATTCTGCCGACCAGATCGAAGCAGCCATCGGCGGCGTATTCGGCGTCGACACGACGCTGATCGATGACGGCACGTATTTCGTTGTGGAGATTCCGCCCGGCAAGACGAAGCGCGCAAAGCTTGTGGGTTGCGGCGGCTGGAGCCGCCGGAAGACGCTCTTCGGCGGCGATCAGTGGCACGAGCACAACGCGGCGCTTCTCGATCCGGCTCACGAAGCGGCAAAAATCCGCGCCTTCTTCGTGCATCCATCATGGGCGCGGCGCGGCATCGGAACGCTGATCCTCGATGCCTGCGAACGCGCGGCGGTCGCTGCGGGATTTCGGCGGCTGGAGATGGTTGCCACGCTCACAGGCGCGAGATTTTACGCGGCTCGAGGGTACGAGCAGCGTGAGCGGTTCGACGTGCAGCTTGGGAACGGACGCTGCATCGAAGTGGTGCGCATGGAGAAACCCATCACGTGATCGAGGCTTACCCGAGTCCGAACGACACAATCGCGTGGTTATTGCGATCGGCAGTCCAGAACCGCGCGCCGTCGAATGCAACGCTGCGCGGTTTGAACGGAAACGAGCGCAGCGCTTGTAGCGATGATGCGTCATCGTTGATGCCAAGCCGGTCGAAGCGTCCGTCGCCCCATGCTTCGTCGACGGTCGCGAGGTAAAAGGCACCGTCGACGATGGTCATGCCGACCGGGCGACGATCCAGTTGCACTTCGCGTACGGTGGCACCGCGTTTGTCGAGTTCGATGAGTTTCTTATCCCAGGCTTGCGAGAGATACAGCGTCCCATTCGCATAGGCGAGAAACGATCCGGAGTTGTCCGGACACACGAAACACTCTGCAAATCCCGCATCCGGGGAAAACGAATAGACGAAACGGTGATCGCTCTCGAGGTCCGGCTCGTCGATTGCCGGCGCCAGGATCAGCCGAAAATCCGATCCGGTAAAGGTGATGCCCAATGACGCGGACGGCGGAACGAACTCGCGCCGGATGCTCCACGTGTGAGGGTCGATCGCATACACGCGACCATTCGCAGCGCTCGTCACCCAGAATGTCGCGCCGTCCCATGCAAGGCCTTGCGGACCTTCTACGGGAGAAGCATGTCGCGTCAAGTCCGTCGCGTGCAATCCGGGCAGCTCCATGGGTGGCGATTATCCCTGTCGTGCGGAAGTTCCCGGCGAGTTCACCTGGTAGTAGAGGCCATGCCGAAAGAGACGGCGGTACGGGCGCTGGCTGCGACCGTCGGTGCCTTGCTGGCAGTCGCTGCTAGATGCAGAAAGGGCGATCCCCGAAACCAGAGTCACGCGTTGGTTGGGCTCCCCTGAAACAAGTCGCGATCGAAGGAGGTATCGAAGTGGGAAGCACGCATGATGGACAAGAGCGTATATCGCCTCGAATTCTACGTCGTCGCGTTCGCCGTGGTTTTTGCGAGCGCGTATCTCGCGTGGCAAGCGACGCACGGCGGAGTAGTGAGTCATCACCTGCTCGACCGGCGCGACCTGCCGGCATTTTCCAATTGGTGGGGCCTCGCCATTATTCCGTTGACGGGGGGCTTTGCAGCGTGGTCAGTGCGGCGCCGCGATGCCGTCGACAGAAACGCGCTAAGGAGTGCGATGGCGGCCGCTTTTTGCGCGCTCCTCGCCGGGGTAGCACTTTCGGTGGCTTTCATCGTCGACGAAGGCGGGAACGCTCCACTATTCGTATTGCTGTCGGCGCTCGCGTGCGGATTCATATGGCCGACCTATCGTGGAGAATATATCTTCGGTTTCGTCGTCGGAATGTCGTTTACTTTCGGCCTCGTATTGCCGGCTATAATCGCGCTCATCGCAGCGGCGCTTTCGGCAGCCTTCTATTTCCTGGTACGACCAGTTTTTGTCCGGCTGCTCCGACGAGTCTTCGCCTAGCAATTCGAACGCACAATGCCCGGGTTACATCTGGAGCAACTACGTTGATCGCACCCGCCGACCGCTGGCGTTAACCTATTCCAACCGGTTGATATTCCCCCAATTCGAATTAGCATAGGCCTTTGATCTCTAAGGTGCATCGCCAACTGAAAGGCTATTGACGGGGGCGTGGAGTTCCTGTAATGTCTGTTAAGACAGGCATGACAGACATCTTAACGCCACTCTCGCCGGCCGCGAGGAAGTTTATCGTCCACTGGGGCGAGCTCGGAACGCGCTGGGGCATCAATCGCACGGTCGCGCAGGTTCATGCGCTGCTTTACCTTTCGGTCAAGCCTTTGGACATCGCTGCGATCTGTGAGTACCTCGAGGTGGCTCGCTCCAACGCCAGTAATAGTCTACGCGAACTTAAGGGCTGGGGAATTGTCCGGTCGGTACACTTGATTGGCGACCGGCGTGAGCATTTTGAGGCGATTACCGACGTCTGGCAGATGTTCTCGATCCTGACAGAGGCGCGGAAGCGGCGCGAGATCGACCCGACCCTTTCTATGCTTCGCGAGTGCTATGCACAGGTCGACGCCAACGACCAGATTTCTGATCGATACGTGAAGACGCGCATACGCGCCATGCTGGATCTGTTCGAGACGCTAACGCCGCTCATTGATGAGTTCCTACGAATACCGCCCGCCACGTTGCGAGGAATCGTTGGACTGCGGGGCCGCCTCCAGTCGCTGCTCAAGCGTAGCGCGAAATGAGGCCACTAAGCGCGTTGTTTTCGTTCGGCGGTCGGATCAGCCGGCAAGGCTACATTGGTATCGCGTGCGTCGGCGTTCTCGTAAAGCAGCTAGTCGATTTATCCATCGCGAGGGCGTTCGGTCGTCCCTGGGACTTTACGCACTACCTGATGCCGGTTGGCGTGCCGATCGTCCTCGGCCGGCTGACGCAGAGCGACATCCGTTTTCTAACGGTGATGCTCGCAGTGTCGGTGCCATTCGCCTGGCTCGGCCTCGCCACCACGACAAAGCGATTTCGCACGATCGGCTGGCCGCTATGGCTTGTCGTGCTTTTCTTCGTTCCGATTGCAAACATCGCTTCATTTGCGCTCGCGGCAGCGTGGCCCGAGCACGAAGCTGTGGCTGCGTCGAGTCGCCGGTCATCGTTTGGGGGGATCGTCCCGAGCGACGCGCTCGGAGCCGCCGTCTTCGCCGTTGTCGCGGCCGGCATATTGGGTGTTGTCCTTGTACCTTTCGGCACAGTCGCGCTTGGCTCGTACGGATGGGGTCTGTTCGCCGCGATTCCTTTCGTGCAGGGCGCGATCGCCGCTTACGCCTACGCTATGCACGGCTCCCGCACGTTAGCGACTAGCGTGCTCGTCGCGTTACTATCAGTCGCGCTGACTGCGGTGGCATTACTAGCGCTAGCGCTCGAGGGTGCCGTCTGCATCGCGATGGCCACGCCCATTGCCGCTGCCTTCGCGGCGATTGGGGCGGTCTTTGGCTATTCGATCGGCCGGCAACCGCTGCGCCCGAACACGGCCGTCGTGCTGCTGTGTGTGTTTCTAGCTCCCACGATCATGGGTGCGGAAACAATCTCATCGCGTGTCGCGCCAACGTACATGGTTACGACGTCGATCGACATTGCTGCCCCACCGGACGTTGTGTGGCGAAATGTCATCAGCTTTCCGGACCTGCCGCCGCCGACGGAATTGCCGTTTCGCGTGGGAATTGCGTACCCGATACGAGCCAAGATCGTCGGTCGTGGCGTAGGAGCCGTCCGGTATTGCGAGTTCTCGACCGGGAATTTTGTCGAGCCGATCACCGTATGGCGGCCGAATCATGAGCTCGCGTTTTCGGTGCTCAAGAGCGCCGAGCCGATGCGCGAATGGTCACCGTATGGCCACATTGATACGCCGCACCTGCACAACTACATGGTGTCGCGGCACGGTCAATTCGTTCTAATAGCGTTGCCAAACGGAGGCACTCGCCTGGTCGGCACGACGTGGTATCAGCATCACCTATGGCCGGCCGCGTATTGGAGACTTTGGTCCGATGCAATCGTGCACGACATTCACTATCGCGTGTTGGAACAGATCAAGACGCTTTCCGAACGGCGGGCATGAGCCAACTCGTGGACTTCTTCTCCGCACTATTGGCACGGTAGTCGGCTCGTGTCACCGTTGGGCGCGATGGCAGACAGGGCCATGCGGCACAAGTTTTGCTCTGTCTTTGGCGGGGTCAAGCAGGTACCGAACCGACCTTTGCCTTCGGTCGTGTAGCAGGTCACGATCCAGCTCCCGTTCCGGCGGACGAGCTGATTCTCGTCGCACGCGCCGGGCCCGCACCCGTCGTAGGCGACGGCATACTGTCCGTCAACCGCGATGTACCAGTCGATCAACAATGGATCTTCGTGGCGAAACCCGCTGACGGTGGCCTCGATCGCGCGGACATCAGATGCGCTGACTCCGGTCGCGTGCGTCGCGCCTGCGCCGACAGCCGTTGCTGCGGTGTCGGCGAGCGAATCGATAGCGTGGGCAACCGCGGCGGCGCACGATGTTGCAATGTCGCCATGGCTGCAATTCTGGATTTCCACGTGCGTGCTGCGTGCCGAATGGGTAAGAAGCGAGGAACGGATACTGTTCATAAACGCTTGTTCGGCGCCACGTTGGCCCGTCGGTAGGTATGTCCCCGGAGGAAAGGCATCGGCGGCCGTAATCAATTCGACGGGAAGCTCCCCATACCAGCGCTGCTCGTCACGAACCTCTGATGTGCTCGTCGTGGCGCCGCTAGCGTCCTCCGAGAGCCTATCTTGCAATGCTTGTGGTCGAAGTGACTGTGTCTTAATAAGCGCATCGAGCGTGTCCGGGTAAGCGGGGTCCGGCGGTCCGGCGCAGGCGTCGTACGCTTCGTTGGGTTTCGCGTCGGCTGCGAGCATCTGCATACATCTGTTCCTCGCTGCGTCACCTTGCGCGAAAAATGGTGCCAGCGCCGGTGCGGTGGCCAGAAGCGCCGGCTGGTGGTCCTCGATATCCGGTTCGACGAGCACTAGGCCGAAGAGATCGTCGGAATAACGATCGGCGTAGATTCGCGCCGAGAGCGTGCTAAACGAGTACCCGACGAGGATGAAGGGTGGTGACAGGACACCGGCTTCTACGAGGGCATGCAGATCTGTTGCGTCGGTTGCTGCGTCGCGCGGTGGCGGGGCCGGATCGCTGAATCCAAAACCCGCGCGATCGTACGAACACACGCGCCTATCCTTGGCGAGCAGCGGCTGGACGAACCGCCAGTCCAGCATATCGCTGCCCCCAGATGCGTCGAGGACGATCGTTGGAGCACCGGTTCCAGTGCAATAAAGGTTAATGCTGCGGCTTCCAATCCTCACGAGGTGTTGAGCGCGCATGTAAGGCGAAAAATTGAAGGCTGCTGAGAGCGGGGCTTTGACAAAGATATCGTCCGAGAGCGATGACGGGAACCGCATGTCGGTCAAGCGATACTGCCACGACCCATAGCCGGACTTGACTCCGAACACGCGAGACATGCCTTCAATTACGCCATCCGTCACCATCCAATATCGGCCAACCTCATTGAAGTGCAGTTCCAGAGAAAAACTACCGCCCAGGGCGCCCGGAGCCCTGAGGCCAAGCCGAACCATACAAAACCGGGTCGAGCGAAGATCGATGATGACGTCGGAGAGCTGGTGATGGGGATCGTCCCGGCGCGACCAGAGGTGTATCGCCTCTCCCGGATCACCGTTTGGGCATGCCGCCTGTCCACGGTCTTCAAAATTATAGATCGCTGGGCCCAGCACAGCGACGGAAGAAATCGTCCGCAGGGAAATGTCGGGAGCCCGCGTGCCCTGCGCGATCGGCGGGGACGTCGGCACCGTAGAAACCCGATACGTGCCGATCTGATTGATCATGCCGGTGCTCAGCGCGTGAAATGCGCCGTACCAGGTGGGGTCAAAGAATGGATGGTGCGAGATGCATTCAGTATTATTAGCATCGTCTTCGACGAGGCTGACGTAGTCAGCCGTACGGTGCCAGATTGTCCAGCGATCTTTATTGCTGCCAAATTCGATCCAAACGCGGCATCTCGCGGCTACGCCACCTTTAAGACCATTGCTCGTGCTTTGCAAGGTGTATGTGACGTACGCCGGCTGATCTAACTGGCTCATGGTACGAAGGGCTCGCACGTAGAGATCTCTTGCACTCGATGCGGACGTAGAAGATGCTGCCTTGGATGTCACTGGCGCGAATGTGGAGAACGCAACCGCCCCGAAGATAATTGCGGCAATAGCTCGCATCATCGAGGTTGACTACAGTCTCACAAAAGCGAATCCCTTTAACTAGATCGGCGGCCCGCTGACACGTTGGAGCTCGGCAGCATAACCGGTAACGTCGTGCAACTCCGCGTCATCTTCGGCGTTAGCGCGTATCGCAATGGCATCGTAGCCACTCTTGACGAGGGATCTTGCAAGCAGAGGGAGCGCATCAGGCTCACTGATCGCCCTTCGACGATAGGATCCTGGCTCCACGATGGCGACAAGAGCCGTGCGCTCGGGATCTATGCGCGGCAACGCCGGGCGGCGATGCCTGCAATCGCTGCTGTTTCATGGTCTTAAAGGCCCATAGCGAAGCAGGCGAAGGAAGAAATACTCGACGGCAGAAGGCAGCGCTACTCGCGAGAGCCGCGAGCATGCCAATCACTTTTCTTTTCTGAATGGAGCGAAAATGACAAGGGCAATCGGTCGAGACGCGTTTTTACAGCGCCTGTCAGTGCTCTCATTTGCAGCTGTAGCCGGCTGCGCTGGCGGCGCGGTACCCACAGTGAACGAGGCCTCTTCGAGATCGGTCTCTGACCCGGATTGCGTTAATCCGGACTTAGCGACAAGAAGGGGCCCCCGAGCGGATTGCGTCACGGGGCCGGGCCCAGGAAATATTTCGTCACTTTCGCCTGCCGAAGTCGCTGCACTCACTGCAGCCGACATTGCTGCCCTGACGGACGATCAGATCGCCGAATTCAGCGATCTCCAACTCCACTACATTACAAATGCTCAGGCTTTTCACGGTGCGCAAGGATCGGCTATCTTGGCCCGCGTGGCCGCGGTTGGCACGGTAGCACCCATCGGGGGTTGTACACCAGGTATTCCGACGACACAGTGCGCAACGCCACCGACGTATACTCCCCCGAACCCTGGAAGCAATTTTTGGTCTTGGTGGGGCGGAATTATTGGTGGAGTGGTCGTCGGAACGGCCGGTGCAGCTGTTACCGGTCCAGGGGCAAT
>DATJTD010000277.1:0-16035 GCA_035503775.1 Candidatus Acidiferrales bacterium | reverse complement strand
TCATCCTGCCGTTCGTCTTGCAGTCGGCCGAGGTGATGAAGAAAGCCGTCGCCCACCTGGAGCAGTTCCTGGAGAAGAAGGACGGGGTGACCAAAGGGAAGGTCGTGCTCGCAACGGTCTTCGGCGATGTGCACGACATCGGGAAGAATCTGGTCAACACGATCCTCACGAACAACGGCTACACCGTCGTCGACCTGGGCAAGCAGGTGCCGATGAACGTGATCCTCGACAAGGCGATCGAGATGGAGGCCGACGCCATCGGGCTCTCGGCGCTGCTGGTCTCGACTTCCAAGCAGATGCCGATCTGCGTCGCCGAGCAAGACTCGCGCAAACTCGAATTTCCGATCGTGATCGGCGGTGCTGCAATCAACCGCGAGTTCGGCAAGCGCATCGCCTTGTTGGACGAGGGTTCGCGCTACTTCGAGCCGGGCGTCTTCTACGCGAAGGATGCGTTCGAGGGGTTGGAGATCATGGATGCGCTTACCGCGAGCGACGGCGAACGTCGAGAGGCGTTCTTGCGCTCCCGGCGTGAGGAGGTCTTACGCGCTCGCGACCGCGTGGCTCCGGCGCAGGCGGTCGATCGCGGGACGCAGTCGGCGCGGGCGTCGCTTACCGTTGCGAACGTTCCGCAACCACCGTTCTGGGGAACGCGCTTGGCGGCCGACGTCGATCTGCGCGAACTCTGGCCTTGCTTCGATCTCAAGAGTCTCTTCCGGCTCTCGTGGGGTGGGGCCAATGCCAAAGGCGAGCAGTGGGAGACGCTCTTGCGCGAAGAGTTCGAGCCGCGTCTCAAACGCTATCAGGAACGAGCCGAGCGTGAGCTCGTACTCGAGCCGCGCGCAGTGTACGGATACTTTCCGGCGGCCGGTCTGGGCGACGACGTGATCGTCTACGATCCGACGGATCCGTCCCGCGAGATCGCGCGATTCGCGTTCTCCCGCCAAATCGGTGGCGAGCACCTTTGCCTCGCCGACTATTTGCGTGAACCCGACGCCGGGCGGGCGAGCGATATCATCGCGCTGCAAGTCGTGACCGTGGGGCGACACGTCTCGCAGATGACCGAGGCGCTTCAGCACGCCAACGACTACAGCGAGTCGTATTTTCTGCACGGCTTCTCGGTGCAGTCAGCCGAGGCGCTCGCCGAATTCACACATCGCCGGATTCGTAGCGAACTCGGCCTACCGGTCGGAGCCGGAAAGCGTTACTCGTGGGGCTATGGAGCCTGTCCAGATCTCTCGCAACACGAGATCGTCTGGAGACTCCTGGATGTGGAGCTTGCAATCGGCGCAAAACTGACCGAGGCCTACCAGATCGTCCCGGAGCAATCCACCGCTGCCATCATCATCCATCATCCCCAAGCGGCATATTTCAACGCAGCAGCAACACGGGAGCTATCGGTGGTCTGACGCGAAGGGGCCTCGGTTCGTTACGCCTTTTTCTCAGTGCCGCGCGCGATGATGCTTCCGAGCGCCCCGCCGACGCCGCCGCAGAAGATGTCGAAGAGGTTGGATTTGATGCCTTCGCGTGAGCCGGCATAGTACTGACCGACTTCGATGATCGCGCTGTAGAGCGCGATTGCGATCGTGGTGTGGACGAGACTCGGTGTACGGTTGCGCCACTCCTGTGTGACCTTGACGTAGAGGAAGCCGACGATCGTGAAGGCGACGATGCTGTACGCTTTGCGCAGCGCGACGTGCCATGTGAGTTCGTAGGGCGAGGTGAATTCGTACACCGCACCGCTGAGCGCCATGGCGAAGAAGCCCACCGCGACGATGGCCGCGACGATGGTCCAGCGCTTCATCGAGCGGTGTCCCCGGTGTGCGCAGCGTGCTCCAGCGGGCCGGGGGGAAGGGCAGAGGCGTGGCGTATCCAGCGGTCCAAGGCCGCGGTCCCGTTGCCTCGGGGGGCGTTCTCCTCGCTTCGGCGTCCGGGGTTGGGGAACAACCATGCATTCATCATATGGAGGTTATATGAAGCGGTTTTCGTTCGCGAAGACCATGGCGGTAGCGGGAGCTCTCTCGCTGGCTGCCTCGCTCGTACCGACGAGCGCTCTGTCGCAAGCAAACGCCATCAAGATCGGCATCGATTTGCCCGTGAGCGGTGCGGACGCGTCGGACGGCATCCCGACCCGGAACGGCGCCGTGTTGGCCATCGAGGAAGCCAAGGGCGCCTCGGGCTTTTCCTTTGTCGCCGACGATCTGGACGACGCGGTCCAAGGGAAGCACAATCCGGCGCAAGGGGCGCAGAACGTGAAGACCTTCATCGCCGATCCGGCGGTGCTTGCGATCGTGGGACCTTTCAACTCGAACGTCGCTAAGGCGGAGATTCCGCTGACCAACGACGCAGGCCTGGTCCAGATCAGCCCGTCGAATACCAATCCCGGCCTCACGAAGGGACCTGATGCGGCGAAGCTTCGCACCAACCCTGTCAACAATTATTTCCGCGTCTGCACGACCGACGACAAGCAAGGCGGCGCCGGCGCCCAGTTTGCGCGCAAGCTCGGGTACAGCAAAGTCTTCATCATCGACGACAACGAGACGTATGGAAAAGGCCTCGCCGACGTCTTCGAAGCCGACTTCAAAGCCGATGGGGGCACCGTTCTGGGCCACGAGCACATCACCAGCGGTCAACAAGATTTCAAAGCGCTGCTCACCAAAGCGGCGAGTCTCGGCCCCGACTTCATCTACTTCGGCGGCACCACGTCCAGTGGTGGTGGTCTGGTCCGTAAGCAAATGGAAGATGCGGGGATGAAGAACGTTGCGTATTTCGGTGGTGACGGGATCTCCGATGCTGAGTTCATCACCGTGACCGGCGATATGGCGAACAACACGTACTACACGGTCGCCGCCCCGGAGACGTCGAAGCTCGCGAGCGCTGCAACCTTCGTCGCCGACTACAAAAAGCGCTTCGGTTCGGACCCGGGCCCATACAGCGCGAACGCCTACGCGATCGCACAGATCGAAATCGCTGCCATCAACAAAGCGATCACCGCCGACGGCGGCAAGATGCCGACGCGTGCGCAGGTGCTGGCGAATGTCGCGGCCACCAAAGACTTTCCGACACCGATCGGCAAGGTGGGCTTCGACGCCAACGGCGACACCACCAACGGCATCCTGAGCCTGTACGCGATCAAAGACGGAAAGTCCGAGTTCATCAACCAGATCAGCTTCAAAGACTAGGATCGTCACAGCGGTGGATGTCTTCTTCCAGCAGCTCATCAACGGGCTGTCGCTCGGAGGAATCTATGCCTTGATCGCCTTGGGCTACACCATGGTCTACGGCATCATCGAATTGATCAACTTCGCGCACGGAGACATCTATACGCTAGGCACCTTTGTCTCGCTGGCGGTCCTCACGGGCCTCGGCGTCTCCGGAGAACTGCATGGCTGGCCGCTTCTCGGCGTGCTCGTGCTCTCGATCTTCGGAGCGATGTTGGCCTGTGGGATCGCCGGCGTGGTGATCGAGCGGCTCGCCTATCGCCGCCTGCGCAACGCACCGCGCCTGGCGCCGTTGATTACGGCCATCGGCGTCTCGTTCATCCTCGAAAACATCATGCAGCTCTGGCAAGGCCCTTCGCCGGTCCCGTTCCCGAGCGTGATCCCGAATCCGAGCTTTCAGATCGGCGGCGTCCAGATCGCGACCAAGCAGATTCTGGTCGTCGCGCTCGCCGTCGTCATGATGGTCGGTCTGCAGTTTTTCGTCTACAACACGCGCCTGGGAAAGGCGATGCGCGCCACGGCGCAAGACCGCGATGCCGCCCAACTGATGGGCATCAACATCAACACCACGATCGCCGCGACCTTTCTGATCGGAAGTGCGCTTGCCGGCGCGGCGGGGTTCGTGAGCGGCGTGTACTACGGCACGACGTGGTTCTTCAATGGGTTCTCCGCTGGGCTCAAGGCGTTCACGGCGGCGGTGCTCGGCGGTATCGGTAATCTCGCCGGCGCCATGCTCGGCGGCTTTCTCATCGGGGTCATCGAGGCGATGACGGCGCAGTACATCTCCGACCAGTGGACCAACGTCGTCGTCTTCTCCGTCTTGGTCCTGGTTTTGATCTTCCGTCCCTCGGGGTTGCTCGGGGAGTCGCTGCCGGAGAAGGTCTAGGACACTCCGTGACGGTGCGACTGCCCACTTGGCTCACCGTCGCGCTGCCGTTTGGTATCGCCGCGATCTTCCCGCTGCTCGACGGGAACAACTCGCACATCGACTTCCTCGCCAATGCCGGCGGCTTCATCTTGCTCGCGCTCGGCCTCAACATCGTGGTTGGCTTTGCCGGGCTGCTCGACCTCGGCTACGCCGCCTTCTTCGCCATCGGTTCGTACAGCTACGCGATGCTCTCGAGCACGCAGTTCGGCATTCACATCCCGTTTTGGATCATGCTTTTTTTGGCGTCCTGCATCGCCGCGATCTTCGGGATTCTCCTCGGCGCGCCGACGCTGCGGCTACGCGGCGATTACCTCGCGATCGTCACCCTTGGGTTTGGCGAGATCGTGCCGCAGACGTTCTTGAATCTCGACCAGTTCACCAACGGTCCCAACGGCATCGGGCCGCTCGATCAGCCTTCGTTCTTCGGACACCCGTTCGGCGTCAACGACGCGCGGCCGTACTTCTACGTCACCCTCGCCTTGATCGCGCTCGGCGTGCTCATCGCGCACAATCTCGAAAATAGCCGCTTGGGCCGCAGCTGGATGGCAATTCGGGAAGACGAGTTGGCCGCGCGGCACATGGGCATCAACACGACCGTCGCGAAGCTTTCGGCCTTTGCCTTGGGCGCGTCGTTCAGTGGCCTCGCCGGCGTGGCCTATGCGGCGAAACTCGGGCTGGTCTCGCCCGACCAATTTCAATTCAGCGTGAGCGTGCTGGTGCTTTCGATGCTCGTGCTCGGCGGGATGGGCAACATCGTCGGCGTGATCGTGGGCAGCTTCGTGCTCTCGTTCGTCAACAGTTTTCTCTTGCCGCAGGCGACGACGCTCGCGTCGTCGGTCGGCTTGCAGATCGACTTCACGAACTATCGCTTCATGTTGTACGGCGTCATCCTCGTGGGGATGATGCTCTTCCGGCCCGAGGGCCTCATTCCGAGCCGGCAGCGCAAGGCGGAGCTGCACGCCGAACAGACCGATCTCTCCGTGGCGGTCCAAGAGCAGGCCGAGTATGGCGAGGTTGGAACGGTCTGATGGCGTTTTTCACGCTGACCGACGTGCGCAAGACGTTCGGTGGCCTCGTTGCCGTCAACGACCTCTCGTTTGCCGTCGATGCAGGGAGCATCGTCGCGATGATCGGGCCTAACGGCGCCGGCAAGTCGACGGTCTTCAACCTCATCACCGGCATCTACGCGCCAACACACGGAGCGATCGATCTCGACGGTCGCTCGCTGCGGGGGCTTTCGACCGATCGCATCACGGCGCTCGGGGTCGCGCGGACTTTTCAAAACATTCGCCTCTTCGCCTTCATGTCGGCTCTCGATAACGTGATGACGGGGCGCCACACGCAGATGCGCGCGAACCTCGTCGACTCGTTGCTGCACACACCGCGCCAGCGCTCCGAAGAGCGGCGCGTGCGCGAACGGGCGCGCGAGTTACTGCGCTTCGTCAATCTCGAATCGAGCGCGGATACGTACGCCCGCAACTTGCCCTACGGCTCACAGCGGCGTCTGGAGATTGCGCGCGCGCTCGCCAGCGAACCGAAGCTGCTCTTGCTCGACGAGCCCGCGGCCGGCATGAACCCGCGCGAGAAGGAGCGCCTCGTTGAACTCATCCGCGCCATCCGCGATCTCGGTATCACCGTCTTCCTCATCGAACACGACATGCATCTGGTCATGAACGTGAGCGAACGCATCGCCGTGCTCGACCACGGTGAGAAGATCGCCGAAGGCCTTCCGTCGGAGATCCGGGTCAACGAACACGTCATCGAGGCCTATCTGGGCCGAGCCGATGGTGCCGCGTAATGGCGCTGCTCGAAGTCGAGGGAATCGATGCGCACTACGGGCGCATCTGCGCCTTGAACGCCGTCAGCCTGCACGTCGACGAAGGCGAGATCGTCACGCTCATCGGTGCCAACGGGGCGGGGAAGACGACGACCTTGCGCGTGATCAGCGGGCTGTTGCGCCCGAGCAAGGGTGCCGTGCGTTTTGCAGGCGAGGATATCACCCGCATCTCACCTGACCAGATCGTGCGCCGCGGGCTGAGCCATTCGCCCGAAGGACGGCGCGTCTTCGCGCGGATGACCGTCCGTGAGAATTTGGAACTGGGCGCCTACACGCGTTCCTCGCGTGCAGAGATCGCCGAAGACTTCGAGCGCGTCTTCACCTTCTTTCCCCGGTTACGCGAACGCGTCGCGCAGAAGGCCGGGACGCTCTCCGGCGGGGAGCAGCAGATGCTCGCCATGGGCCGCGCCTTGATGTCGCGCCCACGACTGCTGCTCCTCGACGAGCCGTCGCTGGGACTATCACCGATCCTGGTGCAGACGATCTTTTCGATCATTCGCGAGATCAACGCGCGCGGCACGACGATTCTGTTGATCGAGCAAAACGCGCACCAAGCGCTCTCCATCGCCTCGCGCGGCTACGTCTTGGAGCTGGGAAAGATCGCCTTCGAAGATGCCAGCGCCAACCTCATGGCGAGTGAAGCCGTGCGCGCGGCTTATCTCGGCGGAGCGGCCTGACCCTAGACCGCCTGGGCGTGCGGCACCGTGAGATTGTGCATGCCGTAGACGGGGCGGCCGCCGACGAGCGTCGAGAGCACTTCATGGGAGCCGCTCCAGACGGAGAGGTCGGCGCGCTTGCCGCGTTCGATCGTTCCCATCTCGCGCTCGACGCCGAGGAGCCGCGCCGGGGTCGCGGTGGCGTTGATGATCGCCTCTTCGAACGGTATCGAGGCATATGACATGAGATTCCGCACCGCCTGATCCACGTAGAGGGCGCTTCCGGCGATCGTGCCGTCTTCGGTCCGTACGACCCCGTCCTCGTTACGGAAGACGCCGCCGGAGGGAGCCATGTAATCGGAGGCGAGGACGAGCCGCTCTTTGAGCGTGCGGTAGAGGATGTCGATCATCACGGGCGCCACATGATGTCCGTCGCAGATCACTTGGACGGTCGTGCGCGGCTCTTGAATGTAGGCGGCGAGAATCGAGGGATCGCGATGATCGAGCGGTGGCATCGCGTTGAACGCGTGCGTCAGCGTGCGAAAGCCCAGACCGATGGCGAGCATGCCGTCCCGGTAGCGCGCTGCCGTATGGCCGGCGGAACAGACGATGCCTTGATCGTGGAAGAAGCGAGCGACATCGTCGACACCATCGACTTCGGGGGCCATCGTCGCCATCACCATGGCGCCACGGCACGATTCGACTAGCGCCTTTGCGCGCCCGATGCTGGCGGGGAGGAGCCAGTCGCCGCGGTGCACGCGGCGGAATTTGTTGTTGAGAAACGGCCCTTCGAAATGAATGCCCAGACAGCGCGCGCCGGGGGCCGATGCGTCTTCTGCGAGCGCGTGCGCCGCTTCGGCAACTTCGCTTGCGGCATGCAGCATCGACTCCCAAGGTGCCGTCATGATGGTGGCGACGAAGCCTGTTGCGCCCTGCATCGCATACGAGAGCGAGGCCGCCTCCACCGCGTTGCCCTGATCGCGATTGAAGAGCATGTCGTCGGCACCGTTGCTGTGCACGTCGATCAAACCGGGGGCGATCGTGCTGCCTACCGGGAGCGCGTAGTCGCTCGGGCCGTCGCCATCCAATATCTCCGCGATGCGGCCGTTGTGAATCTTCAAACGGCCGTAGAGCAGGACCCCATTGCCTAGCGCGAGATGCGCCGGGCCGAGAGTGTACGCGCTTGTCACGTGAATACGATGTTTGTGGGGCCGCCGGAATTGGTCCTGCGGCTCTTGGTGAGCTTTACCGTTGTGATGTTCGGCCGAAAAGCCGGTCGAGTGCTCGTTGCAGCGGCGGTGCCGATGGCAGCGGCGGGTTGGCCGGCATACTTTGGGACCTTTGAACCGGTGTTTTTGCACTACGACGTGCGAGGCGCCGCATATGTTCCTCAGCATGGGAAGCGAGGGTGTCGCGCAGCGCTCCAAGCTCGTTCCATGGGAGTGGTGCACGCTGCGCCAGTGCCGCCTCGTCGAAATCGAGTGCTGAGACCGTGAAGATCCGCTTATACGGAATATCACTTTTGCGCAAGTACCGGCCCGCTAGCTCGACGACGGTGCGGCGCTCCGCGGCGCTTTCATTATCTGCAATCGTATGTGCGAAGAGCATCGGCTTGCCCAGCGCGGCCACGCGAGCATAGAGCGCCAGTTCATGCTCTGAAAGCTGGCGCGAGAAGAGGACGAGCACTTCGCTTGCCGCCTCCGCCGCCGCAAGCGCAATCTCTTGCGCCTGCGGATTGCCCGAATCGAAGGCGGGAGCGTGAACCAAGACGAGCTCACGGGGCATCTTCCACGGGACCTCGATGAGGATGGGGCTGCTGGCCGCCTGCGTCATCGCCGACTCGAGCGGGATGACGTGCCACTCGCCCTCGACCTGTGCGTAGGCGCGCGTCTGATCGCCGTAGCGGACGTGAATGGGGAAGATCGCCTCGCGCGCGCCCTCGTCTTGGAGCAGACGCGTTCCGCTGATCGCGTTGATCAGGCTCGATTTCCCCCGGCGCAGCGCCGCGAGCACCACGACGCGCCAACGTTGCGGTCGCAGGCCGCTGTGATAGACATCGGTGTTAAAGGGAATCTCCTGCGCGCCCGGCACGACCGTCTCGCCGACGACCGGCGCCTTCTCGGCCTTCTGGGCTTCGAGCCGGTCGGCGTCGGCCAGCAGCGTCTCCAGCTCACGCTGTAGCTGCAGCAGCTCGCTGTCGCGGACGTTGCGTGTCTGCGGGTCCGTGAGTGCGCGTGCCGCTTCGATTGGTCCGAGGATGTCGGCACGGGCGTTGCGCCGTTGAAGGTCGAGCGCCGCCGCGGCGTCGCCGTACACCGCTTCGAGGCGCCCGGCTAACTCGTCGACGAATTTCGCGACGTCGGCCTCGAGACGGGGAAAGAGGCGCTCGCGTAGGTCGCTACCGAGTTCGCGCTTCATGTAACGGCCGCGTACGTGCGCCGCAAATGCGCTTCCGATCGCATGCACGAAGGCGACGGTCGGTCCGCCGATCCCTTCGAGGACGATCGTGGAGCGAATCCCGGTCACGAGATCGCGTGACCAGGCGCCGGCACCCGGTTCACCGCCCAGCCGCACGGCGGCAAAATCGGCGACGCGAAGACTGCGGTGCCGCGTGGCAAGCTCGCTGAGTTCCTCGGCGACGCCGGTGGCAATCTCCTGAGCGAAGGCGCCAAAGACGGTGGCAGCGGTCGCGTCGACCAGCGCGTGCATCTTCCCGCGATCGGCGATCCGCTCGATATCGGCGATGTCGAGTGCGTTGGCGAGCGCGCGCGTAAGCGAGGCCGAAAGCTCGACCCCTTGCGCCCGCGTCTTGGTAGCACGCTCCGCGCCGCGACGCATGACCTCGTCGCGTTCGCGCTCGAGCTGCTCTTCCCGGTGTGCAAGGCTCGCTGCGGCTTGCGTGTATTCGGCTTCGATCTCGGCCGCCGGCGCGGCGATGAGCGAACGCAAGCGTTGCACGCGTATGCGTGCACTGGTGAGCACGTCGTGTGCGAGGGAAGCCGCGCGTGCCACGCGCGCTTGCGCGACGCGCTCTTGGAGGGAGCGGTCGAGGGCGCGCAAGAGCGCCGGAAAGCCGCTGCGCTCGCGCAGTTCCGGGTCATCGTCGATCTGTCCGACGGCGTAGTCGCGAGCGGAGACGGCGAAGACTTCTGCATTTGGAGCGTACATTGCGGCGCGCGCGGCGATGCGCTCGTGCGCATTCTCCCACGACTCGTGGCCGTTGCTTTCGCGCATGCGCCAGAGATCGATCTTGGTCTGCACGATGAAGATCGTGCGCACGTGCTCGCCGATGAGCCCCAAGAACGCGGCGTCGCCTTCGGTGAACGGCTGTTGCGTGTCGATGAGGTAGAGGACGGCGTCGGTGCGCGGAAGATAGCCGAGGGTCGCGCGGCGATGCGCCGGATTGAGCGAGGCGAGCCCCGGCGTATCGGCGACCACGAAGCCGCGCCGCAAAAACGGCGAGGGGACTTGCACCACGACGTGCGTCGGCGCGGTGTCGTCGTCGGCGGTGGCATCGTGTAAGGCTCCGGGCGCGTCGTCTCCGACCGCGACGAATCGTGCCAGTTGTCCCAGCGGAACGCGTTCGCGCCGGCCGGACTCATAGCGGGCAATCGCCTGTTCTTCGGCGGCGTATTCGAGTTCGGTGATGGTCGCCGTCGAGGGGTTGATGTCGACGGCGAGCAACCCGCTTACCCGATCGCCGTCACGCCGTACGCGCCCCAAGAGGGCGTTGAGCAGATACGACTTTCCGCTCGAGAATTCGCCGACGACTGCGAGGGTGAAGCGCTGGTCGAGGCGCTCGCGCATCGTATCGAGCGCGGCGAGATCGGCCTCGCGCCCCGGCCATGCGGGCGAGCTCTCACCCCCGAGCAACACGTGCGCTGCTTGCAGCAGCGCACGCGTGCGGCCGGTGGCGTCGTGCGAAGGGTCGCCGGAGGTCAGGAGCGGATGAGCGCCAGCGCTTCGTCCCGCTTGCGTTCCAAGAGTTCGCGGGTATCGGCTTCCACGTTGAGGCGCAGGAGCGGCTCGGTATTGGAAGGCCGCACGTTCATCCACCAGTCGGCGTATTCGATCGTCACGCCGTCGAGGTGGTCGATGGAGGCGGCGTCGGCGTAGCGCGTCTCGAGCTCTTTGAGTTTGCCCGGAATGTCCCGCACGTGGCTGTTGATCTCGCCCGAGCGAAAGCGCGTGTCGATTGGCGCGATGACGTCGCTCACCGGTTTTCCCGCTTCGCTGAAGACCTCCAGGCATTGCAGCAGTGCGATCATGCCGGAGTCGGCGTACCAGTTGTCGCGGAAGTAGAAGTGCCCGGAGTGTTCCCCGCCAAAGGGAATGTCCTGATCGCGCATGATCTTCTTGATCAGCGAGTGACCCACCGGAGAGCGAACCGGAATGCCGCCGGCGCGTTTGATTTGTTCGGGGACGCTGCGGCTGCAGATGAGGTTGTAGAGGATCCGCGAGCCTGGGAGACGCTTGAGGGTGTTGATCGCGACGAGCGCGGTCACCATATCTCCGCCAACGAGGTTCCCTTTCTCGTCGACGATGAACATGCGATCGGCGTCACCGTCGAAAGCGGCACCGAGGTCGCAGCCGTGTTCGCGCACCGCGTGCTGCAGATCGACCATGTTTTCCGGCTCGATCGGGCTCGCGGGGTGATTGGGGAACTCGCCGTCCAGTTCGAAATACAGCGGCACGACTTCGCAAGGAAGGTGCTTGAAGACGTAGGGCACCGTCTCACCGGCCATACCGTTGCCCGCGTCGATGGCGATCTTGAACGGCTTGATGTGCGTTGGATCGATGAAGGAGAGGCAATGTGCGGCGAACGCTTCGAGGACGTTCTTTTGCGAAATCGTGCCGGGTTTTGCCGCCGGCGTCCCGAGGTCGCCCGCGCTGATACGATCGCGAATCTTGGAGAGGCCGGTTTCCAGCGAGATCGCTTGTGCCTGGTCCCGCGTGAGTTTCATACCGTTGTAGTTGGCGGGATTGTGCGATGCCGTGATCATGACGCCGCTGTCGAAGCCATATTTGCCGACGGCGAAGTAGAGCGCGTCTGTGGAGACGAGCCCGATGTCGGTAACGTCCGCACCCGCCTCGGTCGCGCCGCGCGCAAAAGCCTCGAAGAGGCTCACACCCGACGGACGCATGTCGCGTCCCACGACGATGTTGTGAACGCCGAGTTCGGCGACGAAGACGCGACCGATGCGGTACGCGAGGTCGTCACTGAGTTCCGCCGGATAGATTCCGCGAATGTCGTAGCTCTTGAAGATGGCCGGCAGCGTCGTTGAGCTGGGAGTCGTGGACATAGTTCGACGGCGGTTCGGTCAGGCGACGTGCGCGCCCTTGGCGGAAAACGTCTCAATCGCAGCAGCGGTTGCTTCTGGTTCCTCCTCGTGCGGCAAAAGTCCGGAGTGCGCGAACGTGACGAGCCGGCCGTCTTTTGCCAGACGCACGTATTCCGCGGCTTTGCTCAACGGATCTGCGTTCGAGGCCAGCTCTCCCCAGAGCACGAGCACGGGCGCGGCGACGAACGGGAGATCGCGAGCGATGTCGCAGTTCAGGAGACCGCCGATCCGCTGGGCCGGAACAAAGCGCGCCCCTGGTTGATGCGTCACCGCGTAGTAGTGGCGCACGACCTCGTCGGTAACCGACGCGGGCTGCGCATAGAGCTGGGTGCGCAAGGTACGGCGTAACGCCGTCATGGAGGCCAGACCATTAAAGGTAGTCTCCCCGATCACCGGTGCGTGGAGCAGCATGGCAAGCGGGCGCTGTGCCGAGCGTGGCTCCTCGTCGAGAATCCCTCCCAGCCCCGTCGGGCAGATGGTGACGAGACGCCCGACGCGGTCGGCAGCACGCGAGGCAGCCCGAATTGCGAAGGCCGCTCCAAGCGAGCGTCCCACCAGCGTGACCGGCTCCTGGGCAAACTCCGCGAGCGCGTCGACGATTTGGTCGACGAAGAGGTCGACCGTGTACGCGAGGTCGGGCATCGGCGAGAGCCCACAACCCAGGAAGTCGAAGGCGATCACGCGGTGTGCGCGCGCGAGCAGTGGGGCCAGCCGCCGAAACTCGAAGGACGATGCGCCGGCTTCGAGCCCGTGTATCAAGAGGATAGGCGGCCCGTCGCCCATCTCGGTCGCGAAGAGTTCGTGGCCGCGCCAGTTCCAGCGCAAGCGCGTACCGCCCACGTGATCGTGGGGGAGTTCGCTCGTCGTGCGCAGGCGCCGGTTGACCAGCATTGCTGCACCGGTGAGTCCGGCGAGTGCTGTCAACGGACGCATCAAGGTGCGCAATCGTTCCTTTCGGCCCACGCCGGCATGTATTCACCCGTCCCTGGGCATCCTCCGCGCGTTTTGTACGTTAGCCAAGGGTAGGGCGCCGTGCCAAGAGTAGTGGTACCAACGGTGAGAAAGAACCGAGAGCGAGTCCTTGAAGCCGCCTTGTGCGTCGCGCTCGTGCTAGCGGCTGGGCAGGCGGGGTCCGTCCCTGCGGGTGCGCCGCTCCTCTGCAGCGTCCAGCTCGGCGAGACTGTGATCTTGACTGCCGACAGCGTCGACCCCGACGTCTTCGTCTGGGATTCGCGTCCCCGCCTCATCGAGTACGCCGCGGGTAATTGGGGCAGCACCAAGGACATCTTCAGCCACACCACGCTCATCGATCCTGGAACCCAGGCCGTCGTGATCGGGTGCCACGCGCACGAGGCGCACCCTAAATACGAGCCGACCGACGAGGACGTGATCGGAGTGCGCATCGTCTCCGGGCGCCATCGTAATCTTTGGGGCTGGGTCATCTCCAGCGACGTCCATGCCCTGCGCAGCGACGAGACGGCCACCGACCTACATTAAGACACCAAGCACGATTTCGCCATTTGTCCAGACCTACGCTCGGGTCGTGCGACAAAGGAAGACGCGCTAGCGAACGAAACGCGGTATATGTCCAACATCTGGTGAGTGCCAATTGGCATTTTGCCGAGTACGCTTGCTCCGGTGTGCGGAAACATCTAAAGCGGTCCGTTTTGGGACCGGTTTGCGTACATTACGCCTAACGGCGTACATGGTTTTCGGATGACGGCAGCCGCCGGAGCGACTGTCGCCTCTCGCTTTTTCACATTAGGAGGAACATTGAAACACTCATCGCTGCGCGCGCTCATCGCGATCGTGTTTGCTGCATGCGTGGCAATCGTCGGAAGGACCGCATGGGCGGCTCCAGTCGATTCCGCGCAATCACCGACGATTGTCGCAGCCGCAACGCCAACGGGCACGCCCACCGCAACGCCAGCGCCGACCCCGACGCCGACGGCGGCACCTCCGCCAAAGGTCGTCCAATTCAGCGGCGAGGCAGATCTCGGCTACACGCGCCTAGCATCTGAATATAATCAAAACCCGTACGGTTCCGAGACCTACTATCGCGTCTTCGACGGTATCACGCTTCCGGCGGCCTCGATTCAAACGCAGCCTCGGTCGATCGCCAATGCGCCCGACGTCCAGGATATCTACATCGGAGCATTGTTCACCGGCCCCGCAGGTCTCGGCGGCGATGTCGATGTCGCGTTCGGAACCGATGCGGACGTCTTCGCTTCCTATCCGCAGCCGATCGAAGACTGGAATATTCCGCAAGCGTATCTGACCTACGCATATAAGGATGCAACGTTCACGGTCGGTAAGTTCTACACGCTTGCTGGTGCCGAAGTCATCAAGAGCGTCAACGACTGGGAATATTCCCGCTCCATCCTTTTTGGCTACGCGGTTCCGTTCACGCACACTGGCGTTCGTCTGAATATCGCTCCGTCGAGTAAGTTTAACTACACGATCGGTGAGAATCTCGGCTGGGATACGATCCGCTCGCAAGGGAACGGACGAACCACGGAGCTCGGAATCGGCTTCAATCCGTCCTCGGCAACGAGCCTGACGGTGCAGAGCTATATCGGCAAGTCTCCCGCCAATGCGGGCGAGGCAACACTCAATTGGCCGACCGTCGATCCCAGTTCCCCGGCGTTGTTTCCGCTCTATGTGACGCCGCGGCATCTGTATGACGTGGTCCTCATCGGTCACGTGACGTCGGCGCTCACACTTCAGGGGAACTACGACTATGGCACGCAGATGGACGTTCCGCTCGCAACGGGTGGCTATGGTACCGCTATCTGGCAAGGCCTAGCAGCATACCTGAACTATCAGTTCACGCCGAAGTGGGCGGCAACAATTCGTGGCGAGGAATTCGACGACAAGGGCGGTTTCCGTACCGGCGTCGACCAAAAAATCGGTGAAGGCACGTTCACCGCGCAATACCAGCCGGTGTCGCCGCTTTTCCTCCGTCTCGAATATCGGGCGGATCATTCCAACCAAGCGCCGTTTACGTACAACGGCAACCCGGTCAACTTCCAGCACACACTGGGTGCAGAGGCTGCGGTCAAGTTCTAACAGACTGACGTAGCAGAAGACAAAGAGAGTGCGCGTTCTCGCAGATGCCAAGGAGATCGCGAACCGTTTAGGGGGACGGTCGGTGCTTGGGCGGACGGTTACGACCGAACGCGACTTGCACCGGCTCGTCCTCGACGGCATCTCCCCGCGCGTGACGGAACACCTGATCGCCCGGGGGATGCTAACGCGGGACGAGATCGAGCTGATCGTCGCCAAACGAACCCTCGCACGCCGCCGCGTCGACGGGCGTGCCTTACACTGGACACAATCCGACGCTCTTGTACGCCTGGTGCGAGTCGTCGCGACCGCCGAGGCGCTCTTTCCCAACCGCGACGATGCCGGCCGCTGGCTACGCCGCGCGCACCGTGAACTCGCCGGCGCCACACCGTTGGATCTCGCCTACACGGATGCCGGTTTGCAGTTACTCAAAACGTTCTTTGGTGCGCAGCCTGCGCGGCGTCCCGTTCGTGCCGTCGCTTTGCGTGATGGCAAAGCTCGCCTAACCCCGGCAAGACGCACGTCTAAGTAAATTGACTCGCCGTGTGGTACTAGTCTTGCTTCCCGCAGCGAGTAAAACTGGTTGAGAGAGGCAGGCAGACATCGCCCGAGATGGTTGCCGAAGCAGACTCGATGCCCGCGCTTTCGCCGTATTCAGTGCCGGTTATGGCCGTATTGTAGATTCTGCCCCAAAGAACCCTTCCGTTGAAGCCATACGACATCTTCGCCTCGATAATTCTCCCGTGCGATACTGCGAGCCGTTGGAAGACAATTCGATCGCGAGCATGCACAAGGATAAGTACAAGGCTCAATTTTCTCGAGTCGTGATCAGTATAAGGGATAGCTACTGACGTTGCCCCGGATAGTCGGGCCGTTTGAGACCGTGGGTTCGCCGGCCGATAGGCCGAAGGGAACCCTCCTATGCGAAAGTCTCGATTCACCGAGACACAGATCGTCTCGATTCTCAAGGAACACGACGCCGGTGCGA
>DATJTD010000276.1:0-15883 GCA_035503775.1 Candidatus Acidiferrales bacterium | reverse complement strand
CGGGTCGGCCGGCTGCGCGAGCGCAGTCACGGGAAAGACACGATCACCGGCCACTGGGAAATGGCCGGGATTATCACCGTCGTTCCCTTTCCAACCTATCCCGATGGATTTCCGGCGGAGGTCGTCGACGAGTTCACCAGGATCACGGGCAAGGTACCGCTCGGCAATATCGCGGCCTCGGGAACGGAGATCATCGACCGGCTCGGACCGCAACACCTAGAGAGCGGCCGGCCGATTCTCTACACCTCGGCGGACTCGGTTTTCCAAGTCGCCGTTCATGAGGAGGTGGTACCTCTGCCGGTGCTCTATGACTGGTGTGAACGGGCGCGTGCGATGTTGGTCGAACCGAATAACGTGAACCGGGTAATCGCTCGTCCCTTCGTGGGCGAACCGGGGGCATTCGCGCGCACGCCGAATCGGCGTGATTACGCGATCGAGCCGCCGCCGAGCGTACTCGACCGGTTAGCGGCGGCCGGTGTGGGGACACACGCGGTCGGTAAGATTTGCGACATCTACTGTGGTCACGGAATCGCTTCGTCGATTCGGGTGAGCGACAATCGGGATGCCATGGAAAAGACCTTCGATCTGCTCGAGCGAGTCGATCACGGATTCATCTTCACGAATCTCAACGACTTCGATTCGAAATACGGACACCGGCGTGATGCGCGCGGGTACGCTGGCGCACTCGAGTCGCTCGATGCGCTGCTGCCGCGACTTGAGGCGCTCATGAAGCCGGGCGATCAGGTGATCTTTACCGCCGACCATGGCTGCGACCCGACGGCCCCCGGAAGCGATCACACGCGCGAGTATGTGCCCTTGATACATCTCGGTCCTCGGGGAGGCGCCGTGCTCGGCGAGATCGAGGGGCTCGACACGGTCGGCACGACCGTGCTCGCGGCCTTCGGGGTCAACTAGTTTGCAGGTAGCGATACGCGTTGCGGAGCGCGAGGTTCCGCGGTGGTGGTGGGCGCTCAAACGAACGATCGACGTCGTCCTGGGTTCGCTGCTGCTGGTGCTGGCAGCCCCGATCATGATCCTCGCCGGCATCGCAATCGTGCTCGTGACCGGCGGTTCGCCGTTTTTCGCGCAGGAGCGTGTCGGCCAGTACGGCCGGCGCTTCAAGATGTTCAAATTACGCACGATGGTGAAGAACGCGCACGAGCTGCGCGACCAGTTGATGCATCTGAACGAAGTCGACGGTCCGGTTTTCAAAATCCGCAGAGATCCGCGCTTGCATCCGCTCGGCGGTTTCCTGCGCCGTACCAGCATCGACGAGCTCCCGAATCTTCTAAACGTCGTGCGCGGCGACATGGCGCTCGTTGGCCCACGCCCAGCGCTGCCCTGCGAGATCGAGCACTACGACGCGGCCGCGCAACGCCGGCTGCAGGTTCCGCAAGGTATCACGTGCTTGTGGCAGATCAACGGTCGCAGCGGCGTCTCATTCGAACACTGGATGCAGCTCGACAATGAGTACGTCGATACCTGGACCCCGCTCACCGACATCGTTATCGTGGTGAAGACGATTCCGGCGGTGCTGCGGAAGGACGGCGCTCATTAAAGCACGTCTCCACGTCGTCCGGCGCTCCCCTCGTCACCAGAAAATGTCGGTGGCGCTCTCCACCCTCTTTGTTATGGGCGCGACCTTCGCCTCGACTCTGCTCGGGTTTTTTCGAGAAGTCGTCAACGCCAAGTATTACGGCACGCAATGGGAGATGGACACGTTCCTCGCGGCCGCGACGATTCCGACGATTCTCTTCGGCGTGTTCAACGGTGCGTTGGTGAGCGCGCTCGTGCCGACGTTCTCCGAATACATTGCGCACGGCCAGGAAGACGACGCCTGGGCGCTGGGCAACACGATCGTCAACTCGCTTGCCATCGTGCTGACGATCGCTGCGGTCGTGGGTTATATCGCGGCGCCGTGGTTCGTGCCGATCATCGCGCATGGATTTCCGGGACCGCAAATGGGCGTCGCGATTCATATGACGCGCGCGCTGATGCCGAGCATCATCGCCGTGAGCCTCTCCGGCGTGCTCTCGGCGATGCTCAACGCATACCACCGCTTTCGTTCGGCCGCGCTCACGGGTATCGCGCTCAATATGGTGACGATCGGGTGCGTCGTCGCGCTCAACGCGAAATACGGTATCTTCGCGCTCGTCTTCGGAACGCTTTGGGGACTCGTCGCGCAGATGATCGTTCAGATGCCGGCGTTTCTGACGATCGGACGCTATCGCTTTAAGATCGACCTGCATCACCCCGGCTTGAGGAAGATGTGGGTGTTGCTCGGGCCGATCGTTATCGGCAGCGCGGCGGGGCAACTGGCGCTTTTCTTCGATCGCTTTTTCGCGTCGACGCTAACCCCGGGATACATGGCGGGAATCAACTACGTCACCAAACTCGTAAACTTCCCGCAGCAGATTTTCGCAGCCGCGATCGCAACGGTGATTTTTCCCTTGCTGGCCGCACAGTTCGCGCGTGAAAACCGAAAGGGCGTGGCGCAGAGTCTCGTAACCGGATTGCGGTTGGTGAATTTCATCACGATCCCGTCGGTTTGCGCCCTGATCGTGCTGGCGCATCCGATGGTGCAGACGCTCTTCGAGCGCGGAAATTTTGGTCCGTCCGCGACGGACATGACGGCCGGTCTGCTGCCCTTCGGCGCGGTCGGTCTCGTGGCGCTGGCGGCCAACGTCGTCTTGACGCGCTGCTGCTTCGCGTGCCGCGAGACCGCGATTCCCGTCGCCATTTCAGTGATAACGGTGCTTGTGAACGTCCTGCTCTCGATGCTGTGGCTCCCGACGCTTGGTGCGCGCGGGTTGCTGCTCGCCAACAGCCTCAGCCAGACGCTCCAGGCGATCCTCTTACTTGGGCTCATGGCTCGGCTCGTCTCCGGGATCGACTGGGGCGAGTTGTTTACGTCGATGGCCAAGGTTTTGATTGCGTCGCTCGCGATGTACGCTGCCCTGCACTGGGTCGCCGCGCTCGGTGTGCACGTCGAGCATGCACTGGCCTCACGCGCATGGTATCTTTTCGGGCAGATCGGCATCGGCGGCGCCGTCTTCATTGCAGTCTCGCGCGCCATCGGCGTCGAAGAGCTCGATTTGGCTTGGCGCACGGTGCTCGCCAAGTTCGAAAAGCATATCCTTGCTCCGCCGGAGAACCGCGATGTCCCCATCGCATAGCTCCCGTTAACGAAAGCAGCCCTCACTACATCATCATGACGAATACGGCTACCCAACAAACCATGCGCGTCCCCTACCTCGACCTGAGCGCACAGCATGCGCCGATCAAGGACGAAATTCTTCGCGCGGTCGGAGAGATTATCGACCGGAACGCTTTCGTGCTCGGCCCGGGGGTCGACGCGCTCGAGAAGCGTTTTGCGGCGTTTTGCGACGCCCGGCAGTGCGTAGCGGTAAATACCGGTACGGCCGCGCTGCATCTCGCGCTGCTGGCGTACGGCATCGGTGCCGGTGATGAGGTCATTACGCAAGCCAATACCTTCATCGCGACCGTTGCCGCGATCATGTACACGGGTGCTCGACCCGTGCTCGTGGACGTCGCGGAGCCGACGCTCACGATCGATCCTGCAGCTGTCGAAGCAGCGATCACGCCGCGGACCAAGGCTATTTTGCCGGTGCATCTATTCGGTCAACCGTGCGACCTCGACGCGCTGCGATCGATCGCGGTCAAACACGGCCTGATCCTGTTGGAAGACGCGTCACAGGCGCACGGCGCGCTCTATAAGGGCGCTAAAATCGGCTCGGCGGGGACGGCGACGTTTAGCTTCTATCCTGGTAAGAATCTCGGCGCGTGCGGCGAGGGCGGTGGTGTCGTAACCGACGACGGCGCCGTCGCCGAAAAGGTGCGCCTGCTGCGGAACCACGGCAGCAAAGAGAAATACCGTCACGATCTGCTCGGCTACAACTACCGTCTCGAGGGCATTCAGGGTGCCATCTTGGACGTGAAGACGCGCTATCTCGAGGGTTGGACGCGCGAGAGGCGCCGTGTCGCATCGCAGTACGATGCGTTGCTCGAGAGCTTCGAGCGACCGTCGCTGCTGCGCGATACCGAGTCTGCTTATCACATCTATCCGGTTTTGGTGAAGAACCGGGACGATGTACGAGCGAAGCTCGCGCAAGCCGGCGTCGAGACGAACGTGCACTACCCGATTCCTTGTCACCTCCAGCCGGGATACGGTAACTTGGGTTACGAGGAGGGAGATTTTCCTCAATCCGAGCGAGTGGCTCGCGAAGAGCTCTCGCTTCCGATCTTTCCGGAAATGACGACTGCGCAGGTCGAGTACGTTGCTGCGCAACTGCGGCGGGTGGTGGCTTCATGAACACCTCGCCGGTAAACGTTGGTGTCGTCGGCTACGGCTACTGGGGTCCGAATCTCGTTCGCAACTTCATGTCACTTCCATCGGATGCGGCGCGAGTAAAGACCATTTGCGACAAGCGTGAGGATCGGCTCGCCGGCGCTACTCGCATCTACCCGTCGATTGCGACCACGACCGACTACGATGGGATCCTGAAAGATCCCGAGATCGATCTGATCGCGATTGCCACGCCAGTCGCTTCGCACTTTCCTCTGACGGAGAAAGCATTGCATGCCGGCAAGCACGTCTTGGTCGAGAAACCGCTGGCCGGGAGCGTCCTGGAGGCAGAGAGTCTCGTCGCACTCGCCCACTCTAGCGGGCGAAAGCTATTCGTCGATCATACCTTTGTGTTCACGCCGGCGGTTCGCAGGATGCGCGAGCTTGTTCAGACCGGAAGCATGGGTGAGCTGCTCTATTATGACTCGACCCGGATCAACCTCGGAATCTTCCAACACGATGTCGACGTAGTGTGGGATCTCGTGCCGCACGATCTTTCGATTCTCGATTTTCTCCTCAGTGGCCTGAGCCCGTCACGCGTCTCGTGCACCGGTGTCGCTCACTACGGTGACCTGGCCGACCTCGCCTACGTGACCTTATATTATCCCAACGGTTTCATCGCGCACATCAACGTGAACTGGCTCGCACCGGTGAAAATTCGCCAGATTCTGTTGTGCGGAGACAAACAGATGATGGTCTATGACGAACATACGGTACAGGAAAAGGTGCGGATTTACGATCGCGGCGTACGGGTAACGAACAGCGAAGATCTGTACCAAAAGCTCGTCGAGTATCGCGATGGCGATATGTTTGCGCCTAAGCTACCGAATACCGAGGCCCTTCGAAACGAAATCGAAAACGTCATCGCTTCGATTCGCGGGAAGCGTGCGGAGGTTGTTGACGGTGAAGCCGGGCTTCGGGTCGTGCGCACACTCGAGGCTGCGACGAGATCGATGAACCTGCAGGGGCGCCCGGTTGAGATCGAGCTGGTCGCTGCCGCGCGGTGAACAATTTGGAGTTGATTAAAGACCACTACCGCCGGCAGATAGCCGAGCACGGCGATCCGGCGCGCGCATGCTCTTGGCCGAACGAGGAGACGGCTCGGCGCAATTTTGCGTCGGTTGCGCAGGTCTTTGCGCACGAGGCGCAACCTTTCTCCGTTTATGAGATCGGTTGCGGCTTCGCGACCCTGCGCGATTTTCTTGCCGAGCATTTTCCCTTGGCTGCTTATAGCGGTAGCGATATCCTGGCAGAGATGATCGAGCGTGCGAAAGCACGCGACCCTAGCCTGGACGTGGAACAGCGGGATATTTTCGTCGATCCACCGTCGAGACGGTTCGACTATGTCGTGATCTCAGGGTTGTTCAATCTTCGGATGAGCAACCCAGAAGAGACGTGGTTTGCGTTCGTCAAAGCGATGCTCAAGAGCGCGTACGCGATTGCAGGCAGGGGTCTGGCAAGCAACTTTCTGACAAGTTATGTCGACTTCAAGCGCGAACTCGGATACTATCAGGATCCTTGCAGCATTTTCGATTTCGCTCAACGGGAACTCTCACGCTTTAGCGAGATTCGGCACTCCTACTATCCGTGGGAGTTCACACTGTTCGTGTACGACAAACCGAAGGCGTTACCGTTTGCGCCACCGGTTGCCTGGCCCGCACCGCCGCAACATCCCGGAGACCGTACGTTTTAGTGCTACGAATGTGCCGCTCGCATTATGCCTCTCGGACTAGTGTCGTCGGGCCCGTAGGGGCCGGTCTGGTTTCCCACAATCGTAGCACCTGGCGCTGACGGTCTCGCTCCTAACGCCCACCGAGCTAGGTGAAGAAGCGATAAAGTATCTCGCCGCCGCGCTTCGCATATGCCAGAGGCACGTCGTCAGCGGTCAATACCTTCGTAATCTCACCGAAGGCGCGTTCGACCTGGGTGACCCCCACAGTTTTCTCACGTGGGTTATACGTGGCGGCGTAGACATCTGAGGCGCGCCCCCCGATGCGCTCCTTAAAGCCGATGAGCCCCTCGGTATCCGAGATGCCCAGATCGAGCTTCTCATAGCCGCGATCGACCGCGATTTCGATTGCCTTGGAGATTAGCAGGTTGTTGGGGCGAAGCGAGAGCGACGATAGCGAAGAGGCGCTAAACTTATAATAGAGGGTCGGCCCGTATGAAAGAAAGAACATCGCGGCAACGGGTCGGCCCTCGTGCTCTGCGATCAGAAGGAATCCATTGTCGGGGAAGAAGCGGCGATAAATCGACTCGAAGAAGGCCAGGGGCTGGGGCACTAGCCCATGTTTGAACTTTCGCGTCTCGGCGTGTAATTCGTAAAAGACCTGAAGTCCGTTGAGCGAGGTGTCAATGCGATGCGCAACACCGGCACGCACCGATTGGCGCCACTTCTGCTTGTGTTTGATGTTGAATGAGGCTTCGGCCTCCGCGAATGTTCCCGGCAAGTAAACTGCGTGATGCCGAGCGACGACTTTGCTCGAATGCGCAGCGGCGAGCGGCTTGCAGCGCGTGCGGATCGTCCAGGGCGGACCGTCGGAGGCGAGATGCCGTTCGAATTCCGGCCACATGCTTATCGGCAGCGGCTCGAGGTTGTCCGCGAATGCTAGCGCGATGCGTCGAGGACCGCGGAAATCCTCGATGTGCGCAAACGGTAGGCCGCCAACGACGGCTCCGTCATCGGTTGCCAGCAACACCCTGAGAGAAAAGTCGTACGTCTCGCGAACTATCTCCGACCATTCGGGCGACTGGAACAATGTAGTGTCGGGCATTTGCGCGCAAAACCGAACCCAGCGGTGGTCTGTGGCCGAAGTCTCCTCGATAGTTATCATATCGGCGGGTTGATTAGCTCCTTTCTCGCGCCAGCCCTCGAAGCGCGCAGAAGGCGAAACGAACGGGCTAAGTCGAAGACGCCTCGCGGTTAAGGAGTACCTTCGACTGTGGATCCCCGCTTACTCGTCATCGGTCTCGACTGCGCGGCAGGCGAGCTGATCTTTGAGCGAAACGACTGGCACCTGCCGACGTTGCGCAGCCTTATGGCGCGCGGTTCATACGGGGGCCTGCAAACGGTCATGCCGGCAATTACAATTCCCGCGTGGGCTTGCATGGTCACGGGAAAAGACCCCGGTGAACTCGGCATCTACGGGTTCCGAAATCGCACAGACCACACGTACTCGGGCCTCGCGCTTACGACGTCTTTGTCGGTGAGTGCCCCCGCGGTTTGGGACCATCTGAGCAACGCGGGCAAGAAGGTCGTTACGGTTGGTGTACCGCCGTCGTTTCCGCCGAAGACGGTTAATGGAATTCAGGTCGGTTGTTTCCTAACGCCAAGCGCGAAGAGCGAATATACGTATCCCGCTAACGCGCGCGAAGAGATCGCACATCTATTGCATGGCAGTGAGTATCTAACAGACTGCACAAATTTTCGAACCGAGGACAAGGACGACCTTATCCGCCAGATTTATGACATGACTGAGCGCCGATTTACCGTGCTGGAGGATTGGATTGAAAAGAAGTCATGGGATTTTTTCATGTTCGTCGAGATCGGCACTGACAGACTGCATCACGGGTTTTGGAAGTTCTTCGACCCGAAGCATCGTGCTTACGAGGCCGGCAACAAATATGAATATGTGATCCAAAAATACTACGAAGATCTCGATGCGATGCTTGCTCGTCTGCTCGATAAGATCGATCAAGAACGGACGAATATCTACGTCGTTTCCGATCATGGAGCAAAGCGCATGGACGGAGGCGTCGCTATAGCGCAATGGTTGATAGACGAAGGCTACCTGGCGGTGAAGAATTATCCCGACAAAGTGACGCAGCTCGCTAAGTTGGAGATCGATTGGACGAAGACCGCGGTCTGGGCCGAAGGTGGCTACTATTCGCGTGTTTTTCTGAATGTTGCCGGCCGCGAGCCGCTGGGGACAGTGGCGCCGTCCGAAGTCGAGTCACTCATGGAAGAGTTGTCGCGAAAGATTCGTGCAATCCCGCGACCCGACGGGTCGCCGATGTCAACGCAAGTGTACCGGCCCGAAGAGATCTATCGCGAAGTTCGCGGTGTCGCGCCGGACATGATGGTGTACTTCGACGATCTACTTTGGCGTGCGGTTGGTACCGTCGGCTACGACGGGATCTATACGTATGAGAACGATACGGGACCGGACGACGCCAACCACGCGCAAAAGGGCATTTTCATTGAAGCGCTGGCCGGAATCCCGGGGCGTGGCCACATCGAAGACTGGGACATTCTGGATATGGCTTCGCGTTTCATGGGCGCTGCGGGAGTTGCGGTTCCTCAACATGCTGGTTGATCTGCACCTGCATACCTCGTGCTCGGACGGAGTATGGGCTCCGGAACGTCTCTACCGGGAGATCCGCGCGCGCAGGCTCGAGTGGTTTTGTGTCAGCGATCATGATAACCTGAACGCCTATCCCGTTCCACGCGATCTGGTTCCGCGTGTCATCCCTGGCGTGGAGGTTGACTCGCATCACGCAGGGCATACGGCGCATCTGCTCGCTTATGGCGTCTCGGATACGGCTTCGCCGCTTCTGCGTGCGCTGGCTGAGCAGTTGCGGGCGCGCGCAGAGCGGATGAACGCGATGATCGCTCGGTGCAACGAACTCGGGCTCAACGTGTGCTTGGCCGACGTCCATGCACAGTCCGTCGGCTCTTCCAGCTTGGGACGTCCCCATCTGGCCCGAGCGCTGTTCGCCAAGGGGCTGGTAAACTCGGTGCAGGACGCGTTCGATCGCTTTCTCGCAGACGAAGGCAGCGGCTACGTCGCGCTCGACCGGCTCCCGTCCGAGAAGGCGGTCGAGTTGATCCATGCATCCGGCGGAGTTGCGATTGTGGCGCATCCGAAGCGCTTGCGAAACCCCGAAGACCTCGAGGAACTCGTCGCTCTCGGGGCCGACGGAATCGAGGTGTTTCACCCTACGGCCGATGCGGACGACCAGGCATCTTTCATGCGGTTTGCCGCCGAACGCGATCTCCTCATAACGGGTGGCACGGATTTTCATGCCCCGGTTACGGGACGTGAACTCGGAATTACACTCGATCCCGTTGCCATCGAGCGACTGCTCGAGAAGATTCGTTCGGCCGATCGGATCTCAGAGATAGCCTAAATCCTCAAGGCGCTTCCGCACGATCTCTTCTTCCTCGGCGGAATATACGGATTTGCCGCGATCGTTCGCGGTTGCCAACGCAGCGCCGCCTGCCAGCGATTGCCTTGGCGATCGATTGACACCGTCGCAATCGTTCGGAATCGACTCTCCGAGCAGTGCGTACACAGTCGGAGCGAGATCCTCGATCCCGAGATTCGCGTCGTCAACGTGAAAAGACGATCCCCAAATCCCGTCGTCGTGGTGCGAGTTGAACGACCCGGAATGAACGATCCCCGGCTCGAGGTCGAAGCCGCCCTCGACCCGCGTGCGTTTGCCGACGAAGGCTGTAACGCCATCGGCCGTTTCCAGAAAAACCTCGGGAAATTCACCGACGTGCGGTCCCCAGAACAACTCCTCGCGGCGGTTGGCGGCTACGACGAGGCGTTCGCCCGTCTCGGGGTCAGTCGTCGAATGCAAGTTTTGAATGATCTCGCCCGCGAGCGCGAACGCCTCGCGCGGAGTCACGATACCGCCCGGATATTCGCCCTTGATGTTTAGCGAAATCGCCGCATGGCGCCCGACCGCTTCCCAGCAAAACGCGCGTGTCTTCGTCCAATCGATCACGCCGGTCTCTAGATCCATGACGTCAACCCCGGGAATCGATGCAGCATTGCGGAACGACCGAGAGCGCAAGGAGAGATAGCCCTGCGCTTCCAGCCACTGCATCACCGAGAAGCTCCGCGTGAACCGGCCGAAACCGTGATCCGAGCAGACAATGAACGAAACATTCTCTGGAAACGACCGCACTGCCGTCGCCAACTCTTGATCCACTTTGGCGAGCAGCTGATCCGTCGCTGCGTTACCAGCCCCAAGCCGGTGTCCAAGACTGTCGATGAACCCGAGATAGAGCATCGCGCAATCCCAGTCGTTCGAGGCGAGGAGCTCTCGCATCACGGCAAACCGTGCTTCAATGCCCTTGCTCAACACTGAGACGCTCGTTTCGAATTCGTCATCTATTCTCAATCCGAAGCGTGCGAGCGTAGGCAAGAGCTCGGGTCGATTAACTACGGGCGCTTCGGGGGCCGAGTCCCAACCGGAAACGATTAGCGCCGAAGATTTTGGTGGCGGCGACATCATCGGGAAGCCGATGCCGATCACGCACTTGCCGGCGCTCGCCAGGCGCGTATGGAAGCCGTTCTCGCCTACGTCGAGAGAATTGACGATTCTTCCGCCGTACGAGTTCGGCCGCCGTCGTTGAAATGTAAGGACGCCGGTCTTCCCGGGGTTGTAGCCGGTGTAGGCGGCCGTCCATGCGGCTGGTGTGATTGGAAGCGGCGTGGATCTCAGGGGCAGGAGTCGATTCTCGACCACGCCGGCAAGCGTCGGCATGAGACCGCGGCGCATGGCAGCGCCCAAGCTAAAGTCGTCGGCCCCGTCGAGACCGAGAATGAAGACGCGAGGTTTCATTAGGATCTGCTGGTTTCGCTTAGTTGAGCAGAAGGCTTGGATCCGACGTGGACCTGAAGACCCTCGTAATCGCGAAGCACCGAGTCCATGCGGTCGTAGTACTTCGTGATTCGTGACCGATAGAAAATCGCGAGTGTGTCAAGAAAGACCGCCCAGACGTCGCCAAGATGCACGCGCCCGGAGTCACGTGCGAATTGGAGCGTGACGGGCGCATCGATGATATTGAAGCCGAGCGCATGGGCGTTCACGAGAACCTCGACGTCGAAGGCGTAGCGCTTTGCTAAAATCCGCGGGAAAACTCGGCCCAGGACCTCGGCACGAAAGAGCTTCAGCCCCGTCTGTGTGTCGCGTAGCGGGAGCCCGAAAAGAAGCCGAACGAAGAGGTAGTATCCGATGCTCCAGAGGCGCCGCACGAAGGGATAATTGATCTTCGAATTCCGGTGCCACTTGCTGCCGATCACGACGTCGGCGTTGCAGCGTTCCATTGTCTCGAGCATACCGCGGATCTGCCCCGGGTGCAGATCCATATCGGCATCGAGAAACGCGACCAACTCGCCGCGCGTGTGTTCGAAACCGCAGATCAGAGCATTGCCCTTACCTGCATTTCGCGCGTAACGGACGACGCGGATGTTATCTCCCATTTCTGCCAACGCCTCGACCGCCGGGAGATACGTTCCGTCGGGACTTCCGTCGTCGACGACCACGATCTCGAAATGCGGGCAAATCCCCGCGAGCGTATCGATCGTCTCGAGCATGTTCTTGACGATGTGCCGAGCTTCATTGTAGGCCGGCATTACCACGGAAAGGCGCGGTCGTTGGGGAGCCGTGCAAGTGTCGAACGCCATATAACTAGGGGTTATTCAGCATGGATGCCGAGTTTTCGGTGAAGAAATTCGGGTTGTTCAGGACCTGGAGGAGCGCCGAGGCACCGGCCTGGGCAGCGCGATTGCGCGCCTCGCGCAAGGCCGCACGCGCGTCGGCGTCCCGGTGCAGTTGCGAGTAAGCGTACGCTTCGCGGCTCTCGTAGAATGCTGCCTTGTAAGCGTCTCCCGCGGTCCATGCTTCTTTTTGGGCTTCGTGACAATGCACCACGGTACGATGCCAATTCTGATGTGCCCAGCCGTTGTCGCAGGCCTGCGGGTCGTCCGAGCGGTCTGCCGCTAACGCTATGCCCACTGTGGCCGCGAAAATCAACGGGATCAAGGCGAGTTTCGTCACGATCGTCCATTCCTTTCAGTATGCGTGCCGGAGTGTTCCTGCGCCGCCAATGCGAGCTGCAGAAAGCGCTCGACATAGGTCGTTGTGGCATCCCACGTCAGCGTCTTCGCGTCTGCCTGTGCTGCGTGCGCGAGGCGAGAATAGCGGCCGGAGTCGCTAAGGAGCTCCCGTAAGCCTTGCGCGAGCGCATGCGGCGATTCCTCGGTGGTCAAACCCGTCACTCCATTTTTAATGGAATCTCTAAGGCCCAGGATCCCATACCCAACGGCGGGCGTCCCTGCGAGATTTGCCTCGGTCACCGCCAGACCCCATCCTTCCCGAACCGAGCTCATCACCAAGGCTTTCGCGCGCGAGAGGATGCGGCGCTTTTCGACCTCGTCTACGAACCCCGGCCAGTCGACACGGTGGAGAACGCAGAGTTCCTCGGCGAGCCTTTTGAGCGATGTGATTCGCTTGTGTGTCCCAGTACCGACGACAGCGAGGCGCAGACGGTCGAATGGTGGTTCAACCAACAGGGAGAGGGCCCGCAGTTGCTGATCGATCCGCTTTGACGGCGTGATACGCCCAAAAGCAACGATTGTGTTATCCCGTTCTTCCAGTGGAAGCGGAGGTGACGTTTCGTACTGGTCGATAGCCATTGGCATGACGGCGATCTCGCCATGAAGGCGCATCTCCACGCGAAGGGAGCGCGCCGTCGAATCTGAGATGGTGAGAGCGCGGACCGTACGGTAGGGGCGCAGATACAATGGTTCCGTGGCGTAACCGATTTGCGCGATTCCGGCGGGGGCCTCGTAGAACCAAACGTCGCGAGCGAGCTGGCAAATGAGTGCGACGACGGGCACGCGCGCATAGAGAGGCGCGAAGAAGGGCAGGGTGTTGATTTCATCGACCACCAAGTCGACGTCGTCGAGTTGCGCGTAGTGGCGGTATGCGTGCGCGCGCACCGTCACCGCGTTCCCTCCGCGGATGATCTCGATGCCATCGATCCGTTCGGTTCTAGCCGCACCGGGAAAGCGGCTCGAGAACCACGTGACGCGATGTCCACGCGCGACCAAGCGCGCGAAGATTCCATGCGTGAGAACCTCGGCGCCACCCATACGAGGATGCCGGATATCACGCCAGTTCAGGAGGAAGACGTGCATACTACTCTTTGGAAACCCGACCGGGTTCGATCGGCGCGTTGCGGTGCAAGAGCAGGTCGAGCGCGTCCGGGATATTGCGGAGGGCCTCCGTAAGCGCTATCCACATAAATGCATACGTCATCACCGGATGATAGAGCCAGAGCGGCTCGCGGTCACGCAGTGCACGGTAGACGCCGACGGCGAGTGGCGAGAGAATGCTGATCGCATAGAACGGCCAGATGCACCGCCGTACGATGCGCCCTTGCGAAAGATACTGATCGCGCCAGCGCAGAGAGGAAGCCGGTTTGAAATTTTTCGCGATGATCCGTCGAAACTTACGCAAGACATCCCACAGCCCCGTCGCGGTATAGTGATCGACGAGCGCGGCCTCGACGCAGGCGATCAATTTTCCGGATCTCAGAAGATCGAAGACGACCGCGACGTCGTCGGCATAGCCCTCCGGCATACGGAATGGAGCGCGAAGTACGGCTGCCTGCGCGATTGCGAGAAGCGGCGGAAATTCCGCCGGAAACCGATAAATGGAGTAGCCTCTTCCGCGCAAGACTGGAGTGTAGACGCGCCCAAGATCTCGCGGATTCGATGCGTCTCCATAAACGAAATGATTGAATGGGTCAGTAAAGCGGTTGATGTAGCGAACCGCCGTTGCGTAGTCGGGGCGGTCGGTCGTCACAAACGGAAGAGCCATGGCAACGTCGGGGTTTTGAAACACTTCCGTCATGCGCTTGCAAAATTGCGGATGCACGCGATTATCGGCCGCCATCGTCACGATAAGATCGCCCTGCACCTGTTCGAACGCCCGGGGCATGCTGAAGATCGCACGCTGCGCCGGGTTTTTCGTAACGCGCGCGCCGTACGAGCGAGCGCGTTCGCGCGTGTCGTCCTCGGATGCCTGGTCGGGAACGAGGATCTCGACGAGCTCGGCGGGATAGTCTTGGCTACGAATCGAGCGCAGACACGCATCGATGCGGGCGCTTTCGTTCCGAACCGGAATGATGAAGGAAAACTTGGGGGTGAATGTTTTCATGAGGCCCGTCTCGAGAACAGTGCGTTCGCTACGAGCGAAAAACCTTTGCCGATGGGAGCGAGAGCGAAGACCGCCCAGGCAGCTATGCTGAGCTGATCGATGAGGGTCGTATCTTGCGACGGACCGAATAGCGTGCGAGCGGCGGCCCCCGCCGCGTAGAGGGCGGCGGCATAGAATGCGGGCCGAGGGAACCGTCGCGAAAGCACTAGCGCGGTCGCCGGCGGTAGCAACAGGTTAACGAGGAACGGCACGAGGTTTGGCGGCGACGGCGTGATAACTGCGCTTACAAGAAACGTGGCACCCAGGGTAACCGCTAGCCCAATGCGCGGCGCGACTGCGGAAATTTTCATGTGCGTGCGTCGAACCTGCGGGCGAAAGGAATCACGAAGGCAAACCACAGGGCGCTTGCAACGATCCAAGTGCATCCCGCCAAATCTGAATACGCCTGCAGCCGCATGAGCATGAAGACGCGGAGGTTGCCGCGCGGAATCCACCATCCATTCAAGATGTCGTTTACGCGATAGTGATCCTTGGGAGGCAGGGCGTATTGCCGGCTCCTCAGTAGATCGAGCAGTGCGAAGCCGGTCGGCTGAAAGCCCTTTGGGACGATCGCGAGCACCCAATCGGGATCCCATGACTCATCGAACACCAGCAGGCCCTGCGGTGAATTGATATCGCCGATATATTCCTCGGGAGTCACGCGCTTGCCGTTGCGGATGGTTGCAGATCGGAAGGTGCGCAAACGTCCTTGCATGAGCGCCATAGATACGGGTCGTAATGGATAGATCGGTATCGAGTTCATCCGGTGGGCCGGCGCGCGGCTCAGTGTTGTTTTGCCCCTGAGTACTTGGTAGCCGAGCGCCGGAATCGTGTGCTTTTGGCTATACCGCAGGGCCTCGTCATCGAGTAGCACTGCGGGCACATTCCCAGCCGCGAGCGCTTTTTCCCCATCGCGAGTGCTAATTGCAAATTGCGATCCCGTCGGGTTCTGACCCGGAATTTGATCTAGCTTGAAGGTTATCTCAAGCGGCTTACTCCGCAGACCGAGCATGCCGAGGTTGAGCTGCACGTGTTTCCACAGTCCGCGGCCAGGCGGCGGTGTGGCCCCCGCGCCGCACGGCTGGGGCACACAATGTGGGGTTCCGATCGGCCAGGCGACGGTAGCTCCGTCGACAACCGTCGTCGACCCGGCCGCATAGCTGTTCCCGTCGGGTGGCGTCAATGTGTCAGAGAAGACTTGTCCCGACGGCCCGCTGATCCTGAGCGAGAGAGAGTATCCACCGGGTTGGTACATCATGAAGTCGAGGAAGCGCTGCGAGTCAACTGGCACCGTCGCCTCGAAGGTGCTGGATCGTCGCGCCGCACGGCGATTTTCGAACGAATAGGCAAAATATCCGGGCAGCTGCGTCACCTTGCGAACGACTCGCATGCCGCTCGAAGATGAGACTCGCAATGACGAGGGGGCGCGCACGTCGGTGGGTTGGCGGTCGTCCCCAGCCGCGAGCTGCGGCCACGACGGCGTTGCGAGAAACGTTATCTGCTTGGGGACGATCCGTG
>DATJTD010000275.1:0-3771 GCA_035503775.1 Candidatus Acidiferrales bacterium | reverse complement strand
GCGACGCTCAAGGAACTCTACGATCGCCGCACGCGGCGTTTCGCGCGCATGCTCTCGGTTGACGATCGCGGCGCCTATACCCCGGATATGACGATGGATTCGGCGATCTACGGGCTGTGGCAATTCGGCATGTTTTCACCCGACGATCCGGAGATCGTCTCCACCCTCGACGTCGTCTTCGACCGGCTCTGGGTCAAGACACCCGTCGGCGGCGTGGCGCGTTACGAAAACGACTACTACCATCAGGTCTCGCACGACATCGCAAACGTGCCGGGCAATCCGTGGTTCATCTGCACGATGTGGCGGGCGCGCTACGTTATCGCGCGAGCCAAGAATCATGAAGAGCTCGAAGCGGCGCTGGATCTGCTGCACTGGGTTGCCGATCGCGCCTTGCCGAGCGGCGTGCTCGCGGAGCAAGTGAACCCGCTCGACAACCAGCCGCTCTCGGTGGCACCGCTGACCTGGAGTCACGCCGAATACGTCACCACGTTCCTGGCGTATCTCGATAAGCTCTCTACGCTCGAACGCTGCCCCACCTGCGATCGCCCGAGTTATCGGCGTGAGCGGCGGCGCGAACTGGCGCGCAAGTTGACCACCGGGGTGGGGAAGACGCGCGTTGTCCATCCGCGATCGTTGGAGGTCGTCGCTCCCGGAACGAGCTAGTCCCGGCCCGATGAGCTTTATCTTCGTTACGGGCCCGGTCCGCTCGGGGAAGAGCCGCTTTGCCGAACGGCTTGTGGTGCAGACGCAACTCCCGGTCACGTATGTGGCGACGGCGCGAACCGATCGCGATGATGCCGAGTGGGTCGCGCGCCTTGCACATCACGCGGCACGCCGTCCGCCGTCGTGGGCGCTGATCGAGACGGCCGTCCCGGGGGGTCCCGATCTCGCCGAGGTGGTGCGCCACGCGCCTTCTTCGTCGGCACTGCTGGTCGATTCGCTCGGAACCTGGCTCGCCGATCAGATGGGGCGCGGCGCCGAGCCCTCCTACGGGGCGGATGCCGGTGCGCTGGAAGCCGCGGGCGAGAGACTGCGGGACGCCGTCGTGGCGTCGGCGGCGCACATCGTCCTCGTCAGCGAAGAGGTGGGATGGAGCGTCGTCCCCGATCACCCCTCCGGGCGGCTGTTCCGTGACGTGCTGGGCCGGCTGAATCAGCGCCTCGCACGGGAGGCGGACGGCGCGTACCTCGTCGTCAGCGGCTTCGCCCTCGACCTCGGCCTCCTCGCCGGCGAGCCGGTTTGAAAAGAGTCGGCGGCTTAGGATTCAGGCGAGCCTCCGGCGGGTACGTAGTCGGCTAGCATGCCCAGGTACCACGCGGAATTTTCCAATGCTTACGAATCAGTGGGCCGGGCACGCCACGCGCTGGTTCACTTTGCGCGGTATGCCGGGCTCAGCGGCGTCGCCCTCCAGGATTTCGAGACGGCTATGGGCGAGGCACTGGCCAATGCGGTCGAGTACGGCGGCCCGTCGTTCACGGTCAGTGCCCGGCTCACGAACGGCGTCCTAAATGTGGAGTTAGCGGACGGCGGAAAGGGCTTCCAAGGCTGGAGCGAGACCGAGCGAGCAAGGCCTCCATCGGGGGCGCCGCGAGGTTTCGGAATCTTCCTCATGCGAGCGCTGATGGACCGCGTCGAATACAGTGAGGGCGGAAGCCGGCTGCGCTTGAGTAAGACGGTTCCCTTCGCCACGAGCGAATGCAGCTGCGATGAGGATTGCTGCGAGGCCTAGAGCTTAGGCTTCGGGGCGCTCCTGCTGCGGGCGAAAGTCGACGTCGATGACGTTGTCGGTGGTGTCGATGATCCGCGCGCGACGCTCGTGCGGCTCGTCGTCGGCGTGCGCGCGGCCGCAGTGGACGCAAACTTCGATTGCGTCCTGCGTCTTCGCTTCGACGAGCAGTGCGGCGTCGAGCAGCGCGTCGCGTTTGTCCGGCGTGTTTTCGTGCAAGAGCGCGATCTCGGCGTGCACTTTCGACTCGACCGCGTGGCGCAGTTCGTAGATCGCCTCGATCTTGTCCGTATGTTCTTCCACGCGAACAGCCTACGTCTCCCTTAGGTGTAGGTCCTTTTCAAAGGACGCTCGCCCGCGCTCGCCGCAGCCGAGCAGGCGCTCGCGAGCGAACCGACTCTTGGAAGCCGCAAGCTTCGTGCGCCAATCGCGATGCGCGATTTTCAATGTGCGTCTCAGATGCGAGTTCGGTGAAAGCGCCGCCGCGCGCCCACGCTCCGAATCGTGAAGACGACGTGCCTACTCCGGGAGACGAAATGCGACGGTCTGGTCTGCTTCGCGGTGGTTGGTCCAGAAGCGCTGCCCGTCCCACGCGAGGCTGCGGGCGGGGAAGGGGACGAGCGCGACGTCGGATGCGTGCGTCGTCGGATCGTTGAGATCGAGTTGCGTGATCCAGTAGGGGCCGTGCTCTTCGTCGTCGGTCGTCAAGAGCGAGGCGCGTGCACCGCGAACCGCGACGCCGGCGATTTGGTGGGGAACATCGTATGTTTTGATGATCCTGCCCGCATCGTCGAGGAGCAGCAGACGCCGCTTGTACCACTGACCTAAGAGGATATGCCCGGCGAAGAGTCCCAGATGTGAGCCGGTCTCGTCGGGGACGGGGACGAAGCCGTTCGCGAAACCGTGACCCGGGACGTAGCGGCGAATGCGCCGCGTGTCGTCGTCGGAGTGGCCGAGGGATTCTCCGCAGGTCATGACGAGCGCGTTGTCGCCGTAGGTCATCCCCCAGGGCATCCCGGGCGGAACGATCACCTCGAGCCGATCCCAGCTCGCCGGATCGATTTTGGAGATCTGCTTGGTGGCGCGCGATCCGATCCACAGGTGCGTTCCGTCGCTGGCAACCCCGTGCGGTTCCGGCTCGTGCGCGGTCTTTCGGAGCAGCTCGACGATCGGCGCCATTACCACGCGCGTGACCACGGCGGACCGGGATGCGCCTCGTCGCGCAGACGCGCGTCGACGCCGTTGCGCGCTTCGATGACGCGCGCGCAGAGCCACAAGACGTCGCTCAAGCGATTGAGATATTCGAGGACCGTCGGTTGCACGATGCCGCCGCCCGTCACGTAACGCACGGCGGCGCGCTCGGCACGGCGGCAGATCGCACGCGCCACGTCGAACGCGGCGGAACCCGCGAATTCACCGGGAATCGACCAGTCCCGCAAAATACCCGGCTCGGCTTCGAAGCGCTCCACCAGCAAATCGAGCCTTGCCACCATCGCTTTGGTGATCTCCGGAACCGGATGTTTCGATTCCGGTTTGGTCGAGATCGCCGAGCCGACAGCGAAGAGTTCGCGTTGAATTGCGCGGATCTCGGCGCGAATTTGCGCGTCCTCGCAACGGGTGCGCGCGAGACCGATGACGGTGTTGAGTTCGTCGATCGCACCATAGGCATCGACTCGCGCATCGGCCTTGGAGATCTGCGTCCCGCCGCCCAAACGGGTCGTTCCCGTGTCGCCGTGACGAGTCGAGATGGATGTCTGCGGCCGCTTGCGCGTTTGTTTGAGACCCGAAGGATCGTTCTCCATGATGAGGTCCGCGGCGTTCACGCCGCTGCCGCATCCTCCCTGCTGGAGGCGCTCCCACGACGCGACACAAACCTCCGGCAATGAACCAAAGCCTCCCCACGTTCCCACGATTGCTGTTTGCGCTCATACTGCTCATGAGCGCGAGCACATCGATCTCACACGCAGACACGAGCGCATCCGTGCGCGTCGGTCTGCTTACGCCCATCCTTGGGCACGCAGACACTAGCGCATCCGTGCGCGTCG
>DATJTD010000274.1:0-22558 GCA_035503775.1 Candidatus Acidiferrales bacterium | reverse complement strand
GAAGTCTGATCGACCGCAGGGGGGCCGTGCACCCGCTGACCTTGGCGGATTTCTTGGTCGAGTCGCATGGCCTCTGGCATAGTCCGCATACCGCCGCCGCTTACCCGGATCGCTGGCACGTGCGTCTACCGGCAGAACATCTCGATATACTGCTGACCCCGACCGTTGCAGATCAAGAGCTCGCCGATCCGTCATCCTCGTATTGGGAAGGCGCCGTGAACGTCGCTGACGTCACCCATGGCGGCGCGCCGTGTGGCGTAGGATACGTTGAACTCACCGGCTACGTGGAAGCGGTGCGCCTGTAAGCGCGGTTGTTTCTAGAGTGGGCGAGCGGGTTTCGATCGGCGCCGCGGGGTTACCAGAGAAGCACGAGCGTTGTCGCTTTGAAAGCGTGGAGCGAATGCGAGCTTTTGCTATTGATCAGTTCGGCACCCAGGGTTCCCTGCACGACCTGCCGGTGCCCGCACCGCAGAGAGAAGAGATTCTCGTTCACGTCACCGTCGCCGGCGTGAACCCGGTCGATTGGAAAGTCGCCGAAGGCAAGGCGGGGGAGCAACGGCACTTCCCCTTGATCCTGGGACAAGACTTCGCCGGCATCGCGGAACGTCTCGGCGAGAGCGTACAGAGTTTCAAGCCCGGCGATCGCGTCTTTGGCGTCGCCAGAACGTATGGCGCCTATTCCGAATACACCGTCGTCCCCGAGCATTCGCAGGAGGAGCCGGTTGCACCGATCCCCGCCGGTTTGAGCGATGAACAAGCTGCCGCGCTTCCAACCGCTGGGCTCACCGCGCTTGCAGCGCTCGCGGCGGCTTCCCTGATGCATGACGCCAAGCTCGTCATCCTTGGAGCTACCGGCGGTGTCGGCGGCTTCGCTACACAGATCGCGCACCAGCGCGGCATCCGCGTCATCGCAACGGTACACTCCGGGAAGGAAGAACTCGCGCGTTCGCTCGGTGCGCAAGAGATCATCCCGTACGATCATGCCGATACCGTCTCGGCGATCAGGGCGATGCACCCCGACGGGGTCGATGCGGTGATCGATTTGGTGAGCAATCGCGATCAGATTCGTGCCTTTGTCGATGTGATTCGCTCCGGCGGCCGCATCGTCTCGACGATCGGCGCGCTCGACGAAGACTGGTTCAGCAAACGTGGTATCGTCGCGCACAACATCGTTGTGGCCCGGACGCCGCAGTCGTCACGGGAATCGCTCGAACTCCTTGCGCAGATGGTGCTGGATGGTCAATTGCGCGTCGACCTTGCCGATGTCAAACCGCTCGCCGACGCGGACGAGGCCCTGAACCTGAGCAAGAGCGGGAACGTCAGTGGAAAGCTGGTGCTGACCGTCTGAGCGCGGGAGCGTCGGCTAACCAGGCTGCGATGTTGTTGACGTATTCCTTGAAAATTGCAAGCGGGGCGGGATCTCGCGCGATTTCGTCGCCCGGCGGGTCAGTTACAAAACTCGGGCAGCCCGCACGCGTATCCCAATTGTAATCGCAAAAGTGGTGAAACGTCGACTCGGCGACGGCCCGTCCTAAGGGGGTCCCGTCGTGGTCCCGTTCCCCATCGAAGACGATGACGCTGTTGAACGCCCGTCCGGTGATCTTGCTCGTGCTCGTTGCAATCACGCGTGCGAAAGGCAAGTCCGTACAGCCGATGGCGCCCTCGTGCGGATGCGCGGGAAACCGGTGGATCACGCCGTCCGGCGCTTGAGATGAACGCAACAGCTCGTGCACGGGGTCTTGCACGCTGATGGTCTGATAATTTCCGTTGAGCCCGGCGTGATAGTTGGGATAGTCGATGTTCGCCGACGTATCGTCGCGCGTCCGGCGCTGCGGATCGCTTTCGGGATTCTTGGAATGGAAGAAGTTCACACGCCCGATCGTGCCGAGTTCACAGAGGCACAGGCCCAGGTCTTGATGGTCCCGCGCCGTCACCAGACCACCGCCACGCCTGCGGAAGGCACGAATCCCCGCGCTGTCGGCCGCCGAAAGCCCGTCGCCGACGTCGACGGCGAAGAGCCAGAGTTGGTCGATGTCGGAGTCGCCCAGCGTGCTCAAGAGCGGGTCGTCGCCCTGCGCGTCCGGCTCCCGGTCGCGCGCAAGTATCTCGAAGTGCGGGGTGCCGTCGTTCCAGCGCAACTCCGCGAGATGGCGGCGCAGTAGATCGAACCGGCCGATATGCCAATCGTCCGGGGTTGCCTGAATCGTTGTTTGCAGTAAGATCTTCGTCATCATCGCCTCAGGGGATCAGCAGGATTTTCCCGGTGGTCTTGCGGCTTTCGAGGTCGCGGTGCGCTTGCGCGGCCTCGGCCAGCGGATAGGTGTGACCGATGCGCACCTTGAGCGCGCCGCGCGCAGCGCTGCCGAGGATGTCGCCGGCGCGCCATTCCAACTCGGCGCGATCGGCGATATAGCTAGCGAGCGAGGGACGTGTGAGGAAGAGCGAGCCCTTCTGGTTGAGTGTCTGCACATCGAACGGTGGAACCTGACCACTCGAGCCGCCGAAGAGCACCATCATACCGCGTGGGCGTAGCGAGTCAAGGCTTTTGTCGAACGTCGTCTTGCCAACCGAATCGTACACGACATGCACACCGGCACCATTGGTAAAGTCGCGGGCCAACGCGGCAAAGTCTTGATCGGTGTAACGAATTACGTGATCGGCTCCGGCCTCTTTGGAAAGCACGGCTTTCTCGTCGGTGGAGACCGTCGTAATGACCGTGGCGCCGCGCGCTTTCGCCAGCTGCGTAAGAAGAAGGCCGACGCCGCCGGCCCCAGCGTGGACCAATGCGACGTCCCCGGAATGGAGTGGAAAGGTGCTCTCGGCCAGATAGTGCGCGGTCATTCCCTGCAACATGAGTGCCGCTGCCATCTCAAAGGAGACCACGTCAGGAATACGCACGATTTGTGCCGCTGGTGCGACGACGAACTCGGCGTAGCTTCCGGGGACACCCGCATACGCGACGCGGTCGCCGACCGCGAAGGCCGTCACGCCGGCGCCCACCTCCTCGATTCGCCCCGCCGCTTCGGAGCCGGGGATCAACGGCCGCCGTGTCGTCTTATAGACGCCGGAGCGTTGGTACACGTCGACGAAATTGACCCCGATCGCCGCCGTGCGCACGAGTACGTGGCCCTGGTGCGGATGCGGCGTCTCGATATCGCCGTAGCGCATCACCTCGGGACCGCCGAGCTGATCGACCAGAATTGCCTTCATACAGGCCACGAACACGTGCGATGCGCGCACGGCTGCAGACGCGCGCCATCGCTTGGCCGGTCTCTAGACGGCCGTCGCTTCTTCCAACCGTTCCTGAATGGCGTCTTCGGAGACGGGGCGCCCGAAATAAAATCCTTGCAGTTGATGGCAACCGAGTTCGCGCAGCAACTCCGCTTGGCGCTGATTCTCGACGCCTTCGGCGACGACGCGCAGACCAAGGTTCTCCGCCACGGCGATGATCGCGCGGACGATCGCCTGGTCGGCGGCGTCGTGCAGGATGTCGGAGATGAACGAGCGGTCGATCTTGAGGCTGTGCACGGGGAGGCGTTTGAGATAGCCGAGCGCCGAGAAGCCGGTGCCGAAGTCGTCGATGCTCATGTGCACGCCCATGCGCTTGAGCGCAACGATATTGCGGATGCTCGCGTCCACCCCGCTGATGTAGGCGTTCTCGGTGATCTCGAGCTGCAAGTGGCGCGGAGCCAAGTCGCAGGTCTCCAAAATCCGGCGGACGTCGGCTGCGAAATCCGGCTCGCGGAACTGGCGAGGTGAGATGTTGACCGCAACGCTGAGGTCGTGATGGCCGCGGTCGATGAGCGAGCGCATCCGCCGGCATGCCCGCATGAGGACTTGCTCCCCGAGGCGTAAGGTGAGCCCCGCTTCTTCGGCGACCCGGATGAACTGCTCGGGATTCACGACGCCGTGCTCGGGATCGGTCCAGCGCGCCAGCGCCTCGAGCGCTACCACCAAGCCCGTGCGCGCATCGACGATCGGTTGGTACGCGACACATATCTGTTCACGGTCGAGTGCCAGGCGCAGCGCGGACTCAATTGCGAGCTGCTCGATCGTCGACTGGCGAATTGCCGGCGTGAAGAGTTCGATGGCATCTCCACCGCGTGTTTTCGAGACGTACATGGCGGCGTCGGCATTGCGCAGCAATTCGTCCGGGTCGTTGCCGTCGTCGGGCGAGAGCGCGATCCCGATGCTTCCGGTGACGAAGAGCTCCGCCTCGGCTACACGGATCGGTTCGGCGATGGCAGCCAGCACACGTTCGGCGATCGTCTGTGCATCGGAGGTACTGGCCAAATCGTCGAGCACGATGATGAACTCGTCGCCGCCGGGGCGCGCGATCGTATCGCCCGGGCGCAACAAGTCACGCAGTCGCTGACCGACCGTCCGCAGCACGGCGTCTCCGCCTTCGTGTCCGAGCGTATCGTTGACCGACTTGAAGCGATCGACGTCGATGAAAAGAACTGCAACCGACCGTCCGCGGCGCCGCGCACGGCCCAACGATTGCACGAGGCGATCGGTGAGCAGCGAGCGGTTCGGAAGATCGGTGAGCGAATCGTGGTGCGCGAGATAGACGAGCCGCTCCTCGGCCAGTTTGCGCTCGGTGATGTCGAGGATGGCGCCGACGCAGCGGTACGGCTTCCCGCTCTCGTCGTAGAAGAATTCGCCTTGCTCCTGGACGTAACGCTCGCGTCCGTCGCGGGTGATGATCCGGTGATCGACTTTGTACGGGCGCCGTTCGCGTTCGGCGCGCTCGATCGCGGCACGGACCAATTCGCGGTCTTCGGGATGATCGAACTCGTACAGGGTGCTTACCGCATCGCTTGCATAGTCGGCGCCGAGGATGCGATAGAGTTCGGCGGACCAGGTGATCTGGCGGGTCACGAGATCGATCTCCCAGCTTCCGAGGTGGGCGAGCTGTTGTGCCTCGGCCAGCGAGGCCCGGCTGCGCCGCAGTGCCGTCTCCATCGCCGCGCGGTCGGTGGCGTCGACACAGACGGCGATACGCGCCGCCACGCCCGCAAAGGTGAGTGCCGTCGACGAGACGTCGCAGATGAATTCGCTTCCGTCAGCGCGCTTGTGATGCCAAGTGCTGGTCGCGATGTCCGGGGTGCTGCCTAGTGAGGCGACGTACGCACTTAGACGCACCTGATCGGCATCGGGACGCAGTTGCTCGATCGTCATTGCGAGGAACTGCTCGCGCGAATACCCATACTGCACTATTGCGGCTTGGTTGACCGCCAGAATGCGCAACGTATCGAGCGCGTAAACCCACATTGGGTGCGGATTCCGTTCGAAGATCTCGCGAAACGTATCCGTCATCCGTATAGGCCTACGACCGCTCGCTTATAGGCGAGTCGTAGCTGCATTGTCGTGCCTTGAGATTTTAGTGGCTCCCGCGAAAGACCCTTGACAAAAATTGAACCGTTATACTAGTGTATTAGTACAATCTTGAAAGTAGGGCCTTATGACAGACATCGGTCAGGTTCGCGCAAGAACGAAGTCCGTTCGCGTAGGCGGTAGTTTCCCGTTCTAGTGCGGCCGTGGCTTGGTGCTTGGTGCGCCCCGGCTGGCGGGCAGCAGAGCTAGCGGCGTGGCCACGATCTTCACGGTCGATCCCCGCAGTGGCGTCCCCCTCTACGTGCAACTGCGCGATCAAATGAAACGTGCGGTCGCGCTTGGCGTATTGTCCCCCGGAGAACGGCTACCCACCGTCAAGGCGCTCGCGCTCGAGTTGACGATCAATCCCAATACGGTGGCGCGGGTCTATCGCGAGCTCGAAAACGAGGGCGTCATCGAGACCAGCCCAGGACGTGGATCGTTCGTTGCCCGCGGACAGGGCCGTCAGAGCGCCGTCGAGGCCTGCGGGGACGTAGCGCGCGCAGTGATCGCCGATGCGATCCGGCACGTTCGGGCGCTCGGCCTTGAGCGCGCACTGATTCGCGAAATCGTCGACGACGAGATCGCGCGCTGGTATGCACCGGCATTGGAGAAGCGGTAGTGAAAACGGAGGCGGTCGCGGTTACGGGCCTGGTCAAACGCTACGGGAAGAGCGTCGCCGTCGCGGATCTCACGCTCGCCATCCCTGACGGCGCGATTTGGGGTCTGCTCGGGCCGAACGGCGCGGGGAAGACGACGACCTTTCGCTGTCTGCTCGGCCTCGTACAGCCCAACGCGGGCGAGATCACGTTCTGGGGACGGTCTTATAGCTACAGGATATTTACCGACGTCGCTTACGTCCCCGAGCAGAGCACGCTCTACGAATGGATGCGAGGCCGAGAGTATCTCGAGTTCACGCGGCGCGCGCACCCGTCATATGATTCGAGCTTGGCACGAACCTTGCTCGACCGTTTCGATCTCGATCCGAACAAGCGCGTTCGCGAACTCTCCAAGGGCGAAAGGACGGCCCTGATGGTGGTGATGGCGTTTGCAAGACATCCTCGTTTGTTGATTCTGGATGAACCGACCTCGGGTCTCGATCCGATTCATCAGCGGCACGTTCTCGATCTGGTCGTCGAATCAGCCGCAACCGGTGCTACGGTGCTCTTTTCTTCGCACCAGATCACGCATATCGAGCGGGCCGCCGATCGCGTCTCGATCCTCAAGAACGGACGTCTGCTTCTCAACGAGTCGGTCGACTCGCTCAAGGAGCGGCAGAAGGTGATCGAAGCCACCTTCGAGCGGGAGGTGCCGCCGCTAAACGGCGTGGCGCGCGACCCGCGGATCGCCCGCGTCGACCGGATGGGGAAGGTCCTGCGCCTCCACGTCCACGACAGGGTGCACGAAATCGTTCACGAGCTCGAAAGGATGAGCCCGACGAGCATCACCGTCATCGATTGCAATCTCGAGGATATCTTCATGGATGCGATAGCCGTCGGCGCGCCGCATCCGTCGGGATAGCCGGCATGGCATACATCGAGTACTTGCGTGCGCGGCGCTTTTTGCGCAACTACGCGCTCGCGCATGCGGCTTTTGTGCTTCTCGCCGTCTGCCTTTTGTTGACCAGCCTACGGGACGTTGTGCCGCAAATGTGGCCTTCTTTGACGCTTGGGGCGCTCTTCGTGGGCGCGTCTTTCTTCTGCTCGGTCGGCATGACGTTTCTCGGCGCCAGTTTGGGAGAAGCCCGTCGGAATGAGGATGTCATTTGGACACAACCCGCTTCTCGCGTGCGTATCGCCTTGGCGTATTTCGGCGTTGACGTGGTTGTTGCTGTGCTTGCCTACTCGATCAGTGTGCTCACCGAAATCTGTGCGCTCCGCGTATTCGGCGTCTCGTTCGCTGCGATATGGCGACCACATTTTCTCCTTTCGCTCCTGCTGGGGATCAATGTCTCGCTGATATTCTACGCGCTCTCGCAGTTAGTTACCGTGCGGTACAGGGGTAAAGGAAAACTCGCGCCTCAGCTATGGACGTACTCAGGCTTGCTAACGCAACCGCTGCTCAATACGACAGGTCCACCGATCGTCCGGGAGTTGGTAGGCTACCTGAATGTCTTGAACCCGCTCGCGTATCTTGGCCGCACCGTCGTTCGAACAGGATACGTCCTGTACGGAGTCGGCGGCCCGGGCTTCCTTGATTGGAATCTGCAGCTTCGGACGTTAGTGACGGGCCTCTTCGTCGTGTGCATCGCGGCTTGCGCGGTTGCGGTTTGGCAGCGCAGTGATGCGTAATCTGCTCGCGTATCCGGAGCTCTTGTTGGCCAAACAAGTGTTCCTCGGTGCGATCGTAGGACTAATCGTCCTTCTCGTCATTCCTCTCGCGCTGCATTGGGGATCCCCGGTGTTCCAGAGATTCCTACCTATGGCCGCCGTCATCGCACTCGTGCTTGCGGGGAGCTTGCGGCAAGCCAGCCTCAATCGCGATGTACTGTGGACGCAACCTCTGCCACGCTGGCGTATCGCCCTGAGCTTTGTCCTCGTGGACGCGATGTTTCTCATTGTGGTTATCGGCATCCCCGCGATGGTCGTTGCAACCGTCGTTCCTGGGATGATGAACCCAAGCGAAGCAGCGCTGACCAGGGGGCGACGCTCTTCGTGTATGCGCTTGCGCAAGTTCTGACGACGTTGGGCGGCAACCCGATGATGCGCGTCCGAGGCATCCTTTTCAGCGTCGTCTTACTTTCTTCCACCGTTGTCGCCGTCGATCTGATGGCCAGAAAAAACGTCGTTCGCCATCATGGCCATCACGTCCACACTATCCCTACGCTCACGCTTGGATCGATTGCGCCCTCGCTTATCCTGCTCGTCTGGTGCTCGGCGATCGCGCTCATTGCGCTCGCGATAGCGACCTGGGAACGAGCGGCGCCCGTTATTTGACCAGGAAACCAGCGGCATGAGCCGCGCGCTGGTACACCCACTTGCCGTTCTTGACTTCGTAAAAATACACGTTCGGGTTCATCTGGTCGCCGGTGGTCAGGAAGCTGAGCGTCCCGATGATCGTATCGTACGACCCGAATTGCTGAAGGGTCTGCCAGATAGCGGCACGTTCGACGAGGCCGGTGCGCCGCACCGCGTCGATGACGATCTGCGCGCCGGCGTAGCCGAAGGCCGCGATCGAGGTGAGCGGGCCGTACGCCTGCTGATAGTCTTCAATGAGCTGCGTATCGGCCGGGGCGAACTGAAACGGCGGTATCGACGACGAGGCGACCAGTCCTTCTGCGCTGGTGGCGTACTTGTCGAGCGTCGCCTGCGCAAAAAAACCTTGTGAGGCCGCGAGTGCCCCGTCGTATTTCACGTCGGCCAATTCGTCGAGCACTGGTCCCATGTCGCCGACGGTGCCCGCCAGATAGACCAGATCCGGCTTGGCCGCCATCGTCTGCTGCGCTGCAGCCACGAAGTCGGGCTTCTCCCAGCTGATTTTGATCGGCGTGTAGGTGATCTTGTCGGCCCCGAGGCGCATCGAGAAGCCGTTGGCGACGTCGAAGCCGTAGTCTCCGTCTTGGTAGAGCACGGCGACGCTCTTGGGTTTGAACCAGTCTTCGCAGTACTTTGCTCCGAGGTTGCCTTCGGTTGAATCTTTGGTCAACAGACGCAAGACGCCGCCATAGCCGTATTCCGTGAGCCGGTCGTACCCCGAGGTCGGCACGATCACCGCCAAGTGCGCCTCGACGTAGTTGCGCAGGGCTCCCTCGGTCACGCGACCGCTGAGATGTCCGACCAAGGCGTCGACGGTGCCGTCGTCGATGACGAGTTGCGAAGTCACGGTCGCCTGCGCGAGCAAATTCTGATCATCGAACGTGCGCGTATCGAAGAGCACGTCGAAGGTGCCGTGAATTTGGTTTGCTTCCGCAACCGCCTGGCGTACGCCGTTGGCCAGCTGCTCGCCAAGCTGATGATCTTCTCCGGTGAGCGGCCCGGCCACACCGATCGTCACCGTCGTGCTCGGGATGCCGCTGATGTCGGCACGTGCGGCGCTCGCCTGCAGCGCCGTCGCCGTTGCTGCAGCCCCGCCGAGAAAGCGCCGTCGTGTGATCATGGCTGCACGGCCGCCGCCGCCGTCGTTACGAGAAACGCCAGCGAGAAGAGCATGTTCGCATTGAAGACACGCTCGTTGAGCGAGAAGACGTCGGACGAGCGGCCCAAGAGCCGATGCTCGTACCAAATCAAGAGCGCAACCAGACCCACGCCGAGATAGTACAACGGATGCGCCTCCGAAAGAAGACCGGCAGAGGCGAGCAAGAGCAGCATCGCACCGTGTAGGCCGATCGGGAGCAGGCGTCCACTGCGTTCGCCAAAGCGTGCCGGAATCGAACGGATGCGTTGCGCGACGTCGACGTCACGATCCATCAGTGCATAGATGATATCGAAGCCTGCCACCCAGAGCGTCACCGCAAGGAAGAGCGCAAGCGAGGCGGCAGTGATGGTGCCGCTCACCGCGATGTATGCCCCAAGCGGGGCAAAGCCGTCGACGGCGCCGAGCACGAAATGCGTCGCCCATGTGAAGCGCTTACAGAACGGGTAGACGACGATTCCTACCGCCGCGAGCGGAAGGAGCGCCAGACAGAGCGGCCCGAGCTCTGCTGCCGCAACGACGAGCAGCACGAGCCCGAGCGCGATGCCCCATAGCATAACGGCCGGCGGCAATGCTCCACGCACCAGCGCACGCCGCGCCGTGCGCGGATTGCGTGCATCGATCTCGCGGTCGAAGTAGCGGTTGGCCGACATCGCCGCCGTACGCGCCCCCAAGACGGCGAGGGTGATCCAGACGAGTTGCCGGAGCGCCGGGACACCGTGCGCCGCGAGCAGCGCGCCGACGTAGGCGAAGGGGAGGGCAAACAAGGTGTGCTCGATACGGATCTCCGTCAGAAAGAGACGGACCGTCAAGAGCGGCGAGGCGGTGCGCTCGAGCATCACGACTGCGTAACGTGCGGCGCAGGCGCGCCGTTCCGCAGCGCAGGCGGATCGCTCGCGACGAGGGCGGCGGCGTCTAAGAATTCTGCGGGAACACCTGGCGTTGCGAGGAGGCGCCGCAAGGCGGCGGGACCCTGGCCCGACCACGCGTTCGTCTCCTTGGGAGCGAGGGAGAGGCCATACTCGTGCCATCGCGCGGTGACGAGCTCGCGGGTCGCCCGGTCCATCTCGATCTCCGCGGGCCAGACTCGTTCGTAACCTTCGTCGGCGCCTTTGCGCGTCGCGTCGATGCCGAGCTTGTGACCGAGCGCCGGCCGGTACGAGCCACTATGATCGAGGTCGTCGACCGGCCCGGGCATGACCACGAGGTCGCGTGATGCGTCGAGGTTGTTGAGCACGTACCACGAGACGGAGCGTGCGTCTTGCACGTCGACATCCGCATCGACGACCACGAGGCAGCGCGTGAGCATCATCATGTGGCCCAGGCCCCACAGCGCGTTCATCACCTTCTTCGCTTGGCCCGGATAGGACTTGCGAATCGAGACGATCGCGAGATTGTGAAAGCCGCCCTCGACGGGCAAGTTGTAGTCGACGATCTCCGGGACGACCATCTGCAACAACGGCAAGAAAAGCCGTTCGGTCGCCTTTCCGAGCCACGCGTCTTCCATCGGCGGTTTGCCTACCACGGTCGCGGCGTAGATGGGGTTGCGCCGCCGCGTGAGACACTGCAAGTGAAAGGTCGGATAGTAATCAGCTAAACTGTAGACACCGGTGTGATCGCCGAACGGACCCTCGAGCCGCATCTCCTCGTTGTCGACGTAGCCTTCGAGGACGAATTCGGCGTCGGCGGGGACTTTGAGATCGATCGTCTTGCAGCGCACCATGCGCACCGGACGCCCCCGCAAGAAACCGGCGAAGGCGATCTCGTCGATGATCGGCGGGAGGGGCGCCGTCGCCGCGTAGGTTACCGCCGGGTCGGCGCCGATCACGATGGCGACCGGAACCCTGCGCCCCCACTTCTGTGCCTGTGCGCGCCCCTGCTTGTGGCGCTGCCAATGCATGCCGGTCGTGCGCTCGTCGTAGACCTGCACCCGGTACATGCCGACGTTTTGCGCCCCGGTCTGCGGGTCTTTGGTGATCACCAGCGGTAACGTGATGAAGGGGCCGCCGTCCATCGGCCACGTGGTGAGCACCGGCAGTTTGCGCAAGTCGGGCTCGTTCTCGACGACGTCTTGAACCGCAGCGCGAGTGACCGTGCGCGGGATGGCGCTCGCAAAGTCCGAGAGCGAGAAGAGCCTGCCGAGCTTCCCTTCCACGGTCGCCGGCATGCGCGGGTCGAGAGTACGCCGGAGGCGCTGTTCGACGTCGTCGAGTGAGGTGGCACCGAAGGCCATCGCCATCCGCCGCTCCGAGCCGAATTGGTTGGTGAGCACCGGGTACGCGGAGCCGGTGACGCGCGTGAAGAGCAGCGCGGGACCGCCCGCCTTGACCACGCGATCGGTTATCTCGCTGATCTCGAGATACGGGTCGACCTGTGCGCTGATCTCGACCAGCTCCCCCGCGCGCCGCAGGGCGCGGACGAACTCGCCCAGTGAATCCGTGGCCATCAGTCGCCCAGCTTTGGACGAGATACGGCCGGCAGCCTCGTGAAGAACTCAAGGATTCCGTGGGCGGCGTGCGGAGTTCACGGTATGCAGTTTCTCGCCATCACGCGCCGTCGCACCGAAAAATTCTCGGAGGCCCAGTTCGCCGCGGAGCTCGAACCGGAGGCCGAGCAAGCGCGCACCTTCTACACGCAAGGGGTCTTTCGCGCGGTCTACAGCCGGGGCGACGTACCAGGTGCCGTCATCCTGATCGAAGCCGGCGATTATGCCGAGGCGGAACGCGTGATGAGTGCGATGCCCTTTGCGCGCAAAGGCCTCATGGACGTCGAGATCGTCGAGTTGCGCCCGTACCGCGGCTTCGCGCCGCGCGGCTGACCGCAGACGAAGGCGGCCCGCATCGCTGCGAGCCGCCTCTGGTCTCTGGGTCGCCGCTTATTCGCGCCGGCGGCGTCCGCCACCACCGCTGCGCTCGCGCGGTGCGCCGTTTCCATCACCGCCGCCACCGCGATTGCTCACGGTGTAGTCGGCGTCGGGATCGGCGCCCGCGAGGACGGCCTTGCGCGAGAGGTTGATGCGGCCTTGCGAATCGATCTCGGTGACCTTCACCATGATCTCGTCGCCGACTTTGACCACGTCTTCCACGCGCTCCACGCGTTGCGGTGCCAATTGGCTGATGTGGACGAGGCCTTCTTTGCCGGGAAGGACTGCCACGAACGCACCGAAGTTCATCAGGCGCGTGACGGTGCCGAGGTACGTCTCGCCGACGCGCACATCGCGGGTCAACGCCTCGACCATACCTTTGGCCTTCTGTGCGCCCGCGCCGTCGGGCGAGGCGATGAAGACGCGGCCGTCGTTCTCGATGTCGATCTTGACGCCGGTGTCGGCGATGATCTTGTTGATGATCTTGCCGCCGGGGCCGATCACGTCTTTGATCTTGTCGGGGTTGATCGTGAGCACGATCATGCGTGGCGCAAACGGCGAGAGTTCGGCCTTGGGCGCTGCGATCGTCTCTTTGAGTTTGTCGATGATGAAGAGGCGGCTCGCCTTCGCCTGAACCAAGGCTTCACGCATGATCTCGATCGTGATGCCCTGCACCTTGATGTCCATCTGAATCGCGGTGATGCCGTCGACGGTCCCGGCGACTTTGAAGTCCATCTCGCCCAGCGCATCTTCGAGGCCCTGGATGTCGGTGAGGATCGCGTGCTTCTTGCCGTGCAAGACCAAGCCCATCGCGACGCCGGCGACGTGCTTTTTGATCGGCACACCGGCATCCATGAGCGCAAGGGTGCTTCCGCATACCGACGCCATCGACGACGAGCCGTTCGATTCGAGCGTCTCGCTCACGAGGCGTAGCGTGTACGGGAAGTCTTCTTCCTTCGGCAGCACCGGCACCAGCGCGCGTTCGGCGAGGTGGCCGTGGCCGATCTCACGGCGGCCGGGTCCGCGCATCGGGCGCGTCTCCCCGACCGAGAACGGCGGGAAGTTGTAGTAGTGCATGTAGCGCTTGTTGGGAACGTCGAGGATCCAATCGACGCGCTGTTCGTCGGAGATCGAACCCAGCGTCGCTGCGGTGAGCACTTGTGTCTGTCCGCGGGTGAAGACGCCGGTGCCGTGCACGCGGGGAAGATAGTTCGTTTTGCACCAGATCGGGCGGATCTCGTCGAGCTTGCGGCCGTCGGGACGAAGTTTTTCGTCGACGACCATGATGCGCAGCTCTTCCTCTTCCATCGCCTTGATGATCTTCTCGAAATCGTGATTCTTGGGATCTTCGAGGATCTCGCGGATGTCGTCGTCTTTTTTGCCGAGACGCGCAATCGCTTCTTCGACGGTGAGCTTGGCAAAGGCAGCGTTGCGCTCGCCTTTGTCGAGGATGCGCATCGCCTTGGCAACGTCGTCCTTGAACTTCTTGTGCACCCACGCTTGGAGCTCGGCGTTGGGCTGGGCGACGGGGAACTCGCGCTTGGGCTTTGCGGCCTTCTTGGCGAGCTCGTCGATGGCGGCTACGATCTTCTTGATCTGTTCGTGCGCAAACGCAACGGCCGCGAGGAAGTCTTCCTCGCTGATCTCGTTGCCGCCGCCTTCGACCATCATCACGGCCTCGGCAGTCCCCGCAACCACGATATCCATCCCGCCGCTCTCATACTGTGGCAAGGTGGGATTGCAGATCAGCTGATGGTCGTCATCGCGGCCAACGCGCACGGCAGCAACCGTTTTGTCGAAGGGGACGTCGGAGACGGCGAGGGCTGCGCCGGCGGCGCAGACGGCGAGCACGTCGGCGTCGAGTTCGCGATCGATCGAGAGGACGGTCGTGACGATCTGCACGTCGTTGCGAAACCCGTCGGGGAAGAGCGGACGGATCGGCCGATCGATCTGCCGCGCCGAGAGTACACCGTGTTCGGTGGGCCGGCCCTCGCGCTTGATGTATCCGCCCGGGATCTTGCCCGCTGCGTACATCTTCTCTTCGAATTCACAGGTCAGCGGGAAGAAGTCGATTCCTTCGCGCGGTTTGTCCGAGATCGTGACGGCTGCAAGCACGACATTGGCATCTCCGTACCGAACCAGCGCGGAGCCGTTTGCTTGCTTCGCGAGTTCGCCGGTTTCGATGACCATCGTGCGCCCGCCGATCTCGAGGGAGACGGATTCAGGCACAATAACTCCTACATACTTTCGTTTTGTTTTGACCCGCGGCGCTTCTTTGGCTGCGTCCCACGGACCTGGGAAGCCTCTCGCCGTTCGATGGGGCTCGACCTTGATCGTCGGTCAGCTGAACCGTATAATAGGTCGTATGACCGATAAACAAGGTCGAGCCGCGCCGGCGCTTCGGGCTCCTCTCAAAATCTTTGGAAATCCGACGCGGACGGGCATCCTCATCGCGCTGGCTCTTCTAGAGGAGAGCTACCCGCGGGAGCTAGCCCGTCTTCTCAAGATGTCCTTGTCCGCTGTACAACTTGCAGTTCGAGCGTTGGAGCGGGAAGGCGTATTGGCAACCCGTCTCTTAGGCGTGGAGCGGCGGGTTACGCTCAACCCTCGCTTTTATGCATCCGGGGCGCTCCGAGAGCTTCTCTTCAAACTTTCAGAAGGGCAGCCCCAGTTGATAGATGCGATTCGCGCCACTCGTCCTCGCCCGCGCCGTGAAGGCAACCTCCTATGACGTCATCTCATAAACCGATTCTGAAACGTGGTCAATTCCCGGCGCGGCTTGGAGAGTAGCGATCTGCGTGTCAAGTAGCGCCATAGTTCGTCGAGCGACTGCCCAAGATGCGCACGTGCTTGCGGCACTCCGCGTGCGGATGTATCTCGACCTCACGCCAGGCTTGGAAGTTCCGGTGGGGTACCCGCAGATGTGCGAAGCATTTTTCGCTCGGGAAGCGGGCGGCACGACGTTTCGCTCGTGGCTCGCCGTCGATGGAGGGCGCGGAATTGGTGCGGCGACCTTACATCTCTTCGAGACGTTTCCACGCATCGGCGCACCGCGTGCGCTCGACGGCCGCATTCGCAGCGTCTACGTCGATCCGGCGTATCGCCGGCGCGGCATCGCGACGCGCCTCTTGGAGGCGGCGATCGAAGAGGCGCGGCGTGAGTCTGTCGACCGCTTGACGCTCAGCGCCAGCGTCTACGGCCGCGCGCTGTACGAACGCGTTGGCTTCGTCGCACGCGCGAACGAGATGATCTACCAGCCGAAAAACTGACGAACGACGGAGATCAACGCGACTGCGATTGCGGCCGGACGGTGGTCGTTGGGACCGTGATTTCGCGCGCGAGTTCCAAGGAGTATGCCGTCCCTGCTTGGAGGACGATGTCGCCGCCGGCGTGCGAGGCGTAGACCCATCCGCCGGTTGGCCGGAAAGGCTTTGGCCCGAGATCGACTTGCACCAGCGTCTGCGACTGAGCGCCGCCGAGGGTTGGAATGCCGGGCATCTGCGCGCGGACACCGGACGGCGCGAAATCTGCCGGCTCGCGCCGCGTGAAGGCGGCGTCGTCCACGTACGCCGCGATTGGTTCGGTCTCACCGTCGGCAAAATGGATGTGAGAGAAGACGAAGCCGATGCGCGCGCCGTGACCCGGGCGCGTGATGTCGGTGATATGAGCAATCACCTTTGCGCCGGCGAGTCCGGCGTCGCCATTGGGATAGGGTGCCGTCACCACGAAGACGATCGGCTGATCCACCTGTGCCGTCGCTGCGTCGACCGTGTGCGCGAGCGTCGTGTGCAGGATGGCGCCGGCGTGGAGGGTTACTCCGCCGGCGACTCCGGTAAACAGCGACAGCGCGCCGACCAAGATGGCAAGTAGCACGTTTACGGCCTCAGCAGATCGTTGTAATCGAAATCCCCACGGAGGGTGAAGCAGCCGCCTTCGAGGGCTTCTGCGGGATCGCTATCAACCTTGGTGATCGCGTTGTGTTCGTCGACGTGCACGATGCGGGGGTGCATCGCACGTGCCTGCTCGTCGGTGACGACGACATACGAGATGATGATGACGAGGTCGCCCTCGTGCACCAGGCGCGCAGCAGCCCCGTTGATGCCGATCATCCCGCTTCCGCGCGGGCCGGCGATGACGTACGTCTCCAAGCGCGCACCGTTGTTGATGTCGGCGATCACGACTTGCTCGCCCGGCAAGAGGTCGGCTGCGTCCATGAGATCGGCGTCGATCGTGATCGAGCCGACATAGTGCAGATCCGCCTGCGTGACCGTCGCGCGGTGGATCTTGGACTTGAGCATGGTGCGGAACATCGCTTCTGTTATAACCAAGAAAGACGCCCGCATGTTTGCGGGCGCTTCGATTCCTAGCGACGCAAGCCGAGGTCGGCGATCAATTTACGGTATCGCTCGAGATCTTTGTTCTGCAAATACCCGAGCAGGCGCCGGCGCTGACCGACCTGCATGAGCAGGCCGCGGCGGCTGTGATGGTCCTTTTTGTGGACCTTGAGGTGCTCGGTGAGCTGGTTGATCGAGGCGGTAAGGACGGCGATTTGGACGTCGGCCGACCCGGTATCGCCCTGCGAGCGGGCGAAGGTGCGGGCGATCTCCGACTTTTGTTCTTTCGTCAACGGCATGGGGAAATCGGTACTCCTTCTTCAGGAAAGTCTCGCACGCCTCAGCCTCCCGGGGCCGCAGCGGCGTCTCGGTGCGCCGAAGCCCTGGGGTCGCGGCAAACACTGACGGATCATACCAGGCGGCGGGCAGGGTGTAAAGCGTCGTCTAGCCGGGGCAGGCCGCCCAGGTAGGAAGCCACCGGGCTTGAAGCGTGATCTTTGTTTAAAGCGTGATCTTTCCGACGGCGCCCCCGCGGGTGTACCAGAGATTGTGGTCCGATCCGATGACCATTGCCCCTGGAAGCGCCGGCAGCGCCGAGTTTGCAGTGCAAAAGGGAAGCTCGACGAGCGCCGTCTGTCCGGTCGTCGTGACGTGTTCGAAGAGCGGCTCGCACGTGCCGTACTCGGCAATGGGAATCCAGAGCGCCCCGTCAGGCCCAAATGCCGCTGTATTCGAATAGTTGCCTAGATACGGGAGCGTTGCCGTGACCGAGAAGGCTCCGGCGGTCGTCATGCTTTGAACTTGCGTGTTGGGCTGCCCGTTGGTCGTCGTCAGGTAGAGGCTTCCGCTCGGACCAAAAACGGGGCCGAAGGCACCGCAGCACGACGTTACGCTCGCGGGAAGCGGATACGCCGTCGCCGCGCCCGCCGTCGTAACTTTCAGGATGTCCGCTACGACGCCGGGTCCGGACGAGGATGAAGAGGAGGTGAACCACAGGTTGCCGTCCGGTCCGGCAAGTGAGTCGGTAAGATCGAGGTAATCGACCGCGTATCCCGTCACCGCGCCGGTCGGTTGGATCCGGTAGAGCGTGGAGACCGCCGGTGCGCTGCTTGGAGCCGCACTCGGCGATGCGCTGGGTGCCGGAGTCGCAGGTGAGCCCGAGGATGGCACCCAGAAGTTTCCGTCTGATCCGAGCACCATGAAGCCGGTCAGATACGAGAGGAGCGGAGCAAAGTTCGCGAGCCGCGTCGACGTGAACGTCCCGTCCTCGTTGTCGCGGGTGAGGTCGATATCTGAACCATCCGGATCCGCCGTGAGTAACCACGGGTGTTGATCGGCTCCCTCGGCCATTTCGTACGGCGCTTGCGATAACGCCGTCTCGGTGATCGCGCCGGCCGTCGTGACGTGACCGACAGCGGCATTTTCGAGAAACGTCATCGACCCGTCGGGATTGACGAAGAGATCGCTCGCACCCGTCACGGTGACGGCGGAATTCCCTGAAGGAATCGGGTACTCCACCGCATTGAGCGTTGGAACCAGCATTGAGGGGCCCGCGTTCGATTGCGGCGCAGGCGTCGCACCCCCCGAGACGACGGCGTTGACGAACGACGTGCCGTCGTACGATAGCGTTACCGTCTGGGACGGACTGGTTACCGAGGAGGCCGAGAGTTTCGTCGCCCCCGACGTGTCCGAATCGTAAAGCGGAATGGGTGACGCGTACGCCTCGGGCCCGATGATCAACGCGCCGCGCGCATCGTAGGCCGCAACGTTCACCGTGAGGGTCGAAGGCGTGCCCATCACCGGATTCGGGCTCGCGATGGTCGCGACTGCGGTTGCCCACACCCCATCGAGCGAGAGCGGAATGGTTGTCACTCCGTTGATCGTCGCCGTGCCGCTCGTTTGCGACAACGTCGTGAACGTCAGGTCGGCGTTTTCAGCGAGCGTGCGTGCCGTGAACGTGATCGGTCCGTTGGGTTCGGGGATGTCGACGGCGCAGGAGATGTTGCCTGCCGTCACCGTGCAGCCCGGGGACGTCGCCGAGAGCGTGAGCAAATTCGACGTGCCGTTAATGACGATTTCGATCGCCTGCGTAGCAGGCGAGAAGTATTGCGGGCGCACCGTGCCCATGGTACGCGCCTTGCTCAAGGAATACGGATAGGGAGCCGCCGTCTCGTAGGGATCGGTGATCGTGAAATGCGCCGTACCCGTCCCGAGTGCGCCGGCCGAAGACGAGGGTGCCGGCGACGGCGAGAGAGTTGCCGTCGGAGACGTCCCCGCCGATGGAGGAACCATATGGCCGACTTGTCCGCAAGCCGCAAGCGCAACTGCGGCGGAGCCAGCGATGACGAGCCATGCGAATCGAAATGTTCTCACCATGATGATGCTCCCACGATGCTCAAGCCGCCGACCATGCTTCCCGAGAACGTCTGCACGACGTCGACGACATACGCGTTATTGTTCGAGTCGGTCGTGACGTAGAGAGACGCGCCGTTGGCAGGGGCGTCTTGTCCGGAGTAGGTCGGATACTCCGCGACGCTGCCAGCAGGCGTTATGCGTATCAGTCCTTGCGCCGCGGCGTCCGCGGCGTAGACGTTCCCGCTCGAATCGACCGCTAAGCTCGAGATCGTCGGCACGGTCGCGCCGGTCGGGTAGAGGTTCCAAGGCGTCGAGTACGGGAGAGCAGTCTTCGAGACGACGACGCCGCTGGTCGAGAACTTCAGCAGATTCGACGTTCCGTAGGCGTACGGCGCCCAGAAATTGCCGTCGGATCCGACGACGAACATGAGCGGTGCATTCGCGCTCGCCCCCGGCAGCGCATACGTCGTCGCCGTCCCACTCGCCGTGATCTTTCCGACGCCGGTACTCGTCGCGAACCAGAGGTTCCCGTCAGGTCCGAAGACGAGATTGCTTGCAGCGGTCGGAAGCGCGCCGATCTCCGTCGTGTTTCCGGTCATATCCGTGCGCGCGACGGCGTACCCCGTGTACGACGGGTACGTACCGAAGCCGACGACGGACCAGATCGACCCGTCAGGCGCCGTCGCGCTCGCACCCACCGTCCCCGTGCTCAAGGTACCGGTGAAGGGAAAACTCGTTAGCACGCCACTGGTCGTCACGCGATCGAGCCCGGGCCCGGCACCGTTGTAGGAGACCCAGATGTTTCCGTCGCCGCCCTTGGCAACGGCATACTGACCCACCTGGTTTTGTGCATTCGGATCGCTGATCAACGTCACCACGCCGCCTGTCGTGATATCCGCGACTTCGTAGGCCGATACTTCATAGGCCGGCGAGCCAAATATCGTCGACCACACCGTTCCGCCGTCGAGCACGATCGGCGCGGAGACGACATTTTGTTCGAATCCCGGTATCGGCGTTGCGAGCAGCGCCTCTTGCGGGAGCGTCGTCGTGACGTTGAGCGTACTGGTGACCGGGCCCGCTGCTGTGATCGTGAATTGATCGCCCTTCCCGTCGTAGGTCAGCGGTACCGTTTGGGAAAGATCGGTGATCGTCGCGTTGCCGAGCGTCGTGCGTCCGGAGGTCTCGTTGTTCGAAATCGTGATCGGCGTCGCCGGAGCGCCCTGCATGATGCCTCCGAGCTGGTCGTACGCGCTGAAGCCGAGCGTCGGCGACGAAGACGTACCCATGGTGAGCGGCGCGGAGAGACTCATATTGAGTGTCGCGATGCTGCTTTGCATCAACGCGAGATAGACGGGCTGATTTGCCGGAAGGTTGAACGTGCTCTGCGCACCGGTGAAGACGAGCGTCTGACTGGTCGGCGTCGCGGGGCCTGCAAAGGGAACCCACGTGTCGACCGGTGTCTGCGCGATCGGAACCGGCGAGTACACAGACGTTGGGTCGGTATCGGTTGGGCCGCCCGAGCCGGTTTCGTAGACGACGAGATAGAAGTCTTGCCCGACGAGCGGCACCGTGCTCGGAAGCGAAATCGTGATCGTCGGCGTGCTGTTGAAGACGATCCACTGCGGGGATTCCAGCGTAAGGAAGAGCAGCGGGACGTTTCCGCTCCCGCCCGTTTCGTCGAGCACCTTGCTCAATGCGGCGATACGTCGCGCTGCAGCGCTCGACGCGGCGCTTCGAACGGTGCTTGACGAGGCACTCTGGCGCTGCAGCATTGAACGCAGATGCGACTGAATAGTGAACGGGCCGAACGGCAGCTGCGTTGAGATGCCCACGTTCACCGTCCCCGAGCCGGTCGACCCCGGAACGCTTACCGTGCCGCTAAAGCCGGAGACCGTTGGAATCGGAAATGCAGTCGCTTGTGACGAGACGATCCACGTGGTAGACATCGTCCCGCTTGCGCCGGGTGCCGGCGTCGCAGATGAACTCGGTGCGGCCGTCGCCGCAGCCGAGGAGACCGGCGTCGGTTTCGACCCCGGCGGGACCGGACCGCTTATGCCGCTGCAAGCTGCGAGAGCCGCAATAATAGGTATGAACGCGACTGCGATTGCGCGCAGCCACGCTAAACGCGCCTGTGCCACCTTGCCGAATCCCCCCAAGAAACGCCAGTTTACTCCGCAATCTTATATCGATTGCTCGAAAGATATATCCTTCGATTGAAATTTGATCTTTACGTTTATCGCATGCGTTGTAACGCCGTTGCGATCGGCGAGCGTCTTTTTAATTCGAACTGTGAAAACTGGATCGTTTAACTTGTCACACCGTGGAAAGCGGTCTGGAGGGCCTCGCGCAGGTCTTGCAGTGGCGCCGTCCCCTCGGAGCCTACGCGGTCTCGGAGTGCCTCCAGTGCCGCGAGCATGCTCGCAATGCGCTCGCGGGGAAGCTCCACCAGCGCCTTGTCGGCGGTTTCGGCGTCAAGACGCTCAATTGCGCGTTTGGCCATGTTCGCCTGACCGAACGAGTAGGCATGATGGCTCGCGTTTCCCAGGAGCTTGAGCTCGGACACGAGCCAGTTGCGGTAGTCGGAAAGCATCGTCGGCGCCCCCAAGCGGGAAGGGATGGCCACGCACAACGGCCTACCGGCCCGAGCGCGGGTCTGTGCGCCTATCCTGTACCGCTACGAGGAACCGCTCCTGTCGAAATTCGTTCCGGTCGCTCGCACTGAGGAGTTACCACCGAACGCTCGGAAGACCGTCACGCTCGGCCCGTACGAGGTCGCGTTGTTCAACGTCGACGGTCGCATCTACGCCGTTGAAGACACGTGTCCGCACCAGGGCGGTCCGCTGCACGAAGGCTGGGTCGCCAACGGCTGCGTGACGTGTCCCTGGCACGCGTGGACGTTCGCGCTCGACTCGGGAAAGATGACCTTGGGCGACTACGCGACGATTGCAACGTTCGACGTTCAGGTGGACGGATCGACGATCTCGGTCTCATCGGAGCCGCGCGAATCGAGCGCATAGCGCAGGTCGCGCGTCTGCGTGCAGCCGCTGGCGAACATCGCAATGCGCAAGCCGTCGACGAGCAAGAAGAGATGCTCGGCTACCGCAGCCGCCGAACGCGTCGCGGGTTCCAAGAGCGGTAGTCCGATGCCCGCAAGGTTCGCGCCGAGCGCGAGTGCGCGCGCGATGTCGACGCCGCTGCGCACACCGCCGCTGGCAATGAGTGGTGTCTGCGCAAACGCCGCGCGCAGGCGTCGTGTGAGTTCGGCCGTGGGAACGCCCCAGCCGGCAAAGCTCTCCGCGAGTGCCAAGCGGCGCGGATCCTCCGAACGCCGGCCTTCCACGCGTGCCCACGAGGTGCCGCCCGCCCCCGCAACGTCGATTGCCGCGACGCCGGCCTCGAGCAGGCGGCGCGCCGTGGAGACGGAGATTCCTGACCCCACGCTCTTTGCGATCACCGGAAATTCGAGTTGGTGCGTGAGCGCCGCGATCTTGCCGAGAAG
>DATJTD010000273.1:0-3256 GCA_035503775.1 Candidatus Acidiferrales bacterium | reverse complement strand
AATTCGACCGCAAGGGCTTGATCGTCGACGTGCGTTATAATCGCGGCGGTCACGTCTCGCCGCTGCTGCTCGAGAAACTCGCGCGCCGCCGCGTCGGCTACGACGTGCCGCGCTACGGCCCGTCGATTCCCTATCCACCCGAATCGGTCGGCGGTCCGATGATTGCGCTCACCAATCAGTTTGCCGGTTCCGACGGCGACATCTTCAGCCACTCGTTCAAACTCTACAAGCTCGGGCCGCTGGTCGGCAAGCGTACCTGGGGCGGCGTTATCGGCATCAATCCATACCACCATCTCGTCGACGGCACGGTGACGACGCAGCCGGAGTATTCGTTCTGGTTCCAAGACGTCGGCTGGAAGGTCGAGAATTACGGCACCGATCCCGACTACGACGTCGATTTCGCACCGCAGGACTATCGCGAGGGTCGCGATCCGCAGATGGACTTCGCGCTCCGCCTCATGGATCGTGCGCTCGAATATGCAAACGAACTGCGCCCCGATCTCTCGACGCGCCCATCGCTGCCCTTGCCGACGCTAACGTAGCCGGACGGGATTCGATCCCGCCGTCGATACCGCGTTAGGCCCGTCGACGGATGGTGGAAAACACGGGACGGGTCTTGGCCCCTAAGCCGTTACGGGCTGCGGCGAGCCTCACCCGCACGATAACGGTAAACGATGCGGCCCTTCGTCAAATCGTATGGCGAGAGTTCGACGTCCACGCGGTCGCCGGGAAGAATCCTGATGTGGTGCCGGCGCAGACGGCCGGCAATGTGCGCGAGAATGACGTGGCCGTTGTCGAGTTCGACGGAGAACGTCGCGCTAGGATAGACTTGCTTGATGCTCCCGAACACCTCGAGAGGAGCCTCGCGGTTATCCTGAGGTGGCTTCGCCTTGGAAGCGCGGGGGTTCGTATTACGATTTCGCCTTGCGATGAGAGTTGCTCTTTCTTTAGATGGATCTTTAGCGGCGGCGCCGGCGAAACGTTCTGCGACGTGCCTGCGGCGCTTTCTCGAGGGTGTTTCCGATCGACGCGTCCGAAAGCGGATGATCGGTGCGCTCGAGGCGTTTGCCGATCGAGCGTTCGATCTGCGCGAAGAGATCGGTTTCGTTGCGCGACACGAAGGTGATGGCGTCGCCCGCTCGCTGAGCACGGGCGGTGCGGCCGATTCGGTGGATATAATCGGCGGGTTCCTGCGGCACGTCGTAGTTGATGACGTGACCGAGATCGAGGATGTCGATACCGCGCGCAGCGACGTCGGTCGCGACGAGAACGCGATAACGGCCGTTCTTGAAGGCCTTCAACACGTGCGCGCGCTGCGCTTGGGTTCGATCGCCGTGAATGCGTTCCGCGTCGACATTGTGGCGCGAAAGGATCGCGGCAAGACGTTCGGCACGCGCTTTCGTCCTGGTAAAGACCAGCGCGCTGAAGATCCGATTGTCCTTGAGCAGATCCACGAGCAACTCGGCCTTTTTGTCCTGGTCAACCGCGTAGACCGATTGCGTAACCGTTTCGACCGGCAACGCCGTCGGCGCCAAATTCACGCGAACGGGATCGTGCAGCAACTCGTTTGCAAGCGCCGCTACCGTGGAACCGAGCGTCGCGGAAAAGAACAACGTCTGACGCCGGTTCGGAAGCTTCGCAATGATGCGCTTGACCGCGGGAAGGAAGCCCATGTCCAGCATGCGATCCGCTTCGTCGAGTACGAGGATCCCGACGCGGTCCAAACGCGCTTCACCTTGCTGGATGAGATCGATGAGCCGGCCCGGCGTAGCAACGATCACTTCGCTCTTGCGCCGGAACGCTTGAATCTGACGCCCCATGCCGACGCCGCCGAAGACGGGTTCGATGCGGAGCTTCGTGTGTTTGGCAAGCAGGCGAAGGTGTTCGGTGATCTGCTGTGCCAGTTCGCGGGTCGGCGCGAGAATCAGTGCGCCGGTCTCGCGCGAGGCAGCCTGCAACAGCGTCTCGAGCACGGGTAATCCAAAGGCGGCGGATTTACCGCTACCCGTCGGAGCACTAGCGAGAACGTCGTGACCGGCGAGGGCCGGTGGGATAGCCATGCGCTGAATCGGCGTGGCCGCGGTGTACTGAAGGTCTTCGACTCCGCGAAGCAGCTCAGCACTAAGTGCAAGTTCTGTAAAGGTAGAAATGACGAACCAATCTTTCGAGGGGGCGCAATATATCGACCGCTCGAAAGATCGCGCTTAGGAGCCCGCAGTATCTCACGAATCGCTATCTGGCGCAAGCACCTATACTACTTTTGGCGCACCCCTGCAAAGCCAAGGTCACACGGTCACTCCAGCGCCCGGTACAACCGCCCGCACCGAGCGGTTCAACGCCACTGCCCTGCCGCGCTCAATGCCCCAATTTGACGTACATTATCCAAAATCGGATCACTACGAGCAGCGCTACAATCGCGCCCAGCGCAAAGATTAGCCGATTTGGCCCGCGAGCCGCTAATAAGATCATTGCAATGCCAAACATGGCGAAAGCGAAAACGGTGAAGCCAGCTTGACGTCTAGAGACCATACCCTAATTGCACCCCGCAAGGCATGGCCGAGATCGCACCCGCGAGAATCTGCGCCGCCCATAGGCCGCTCTCCACGGCGCCTTCTGTCGTCGGTGCGCTGACGTAGTCGCCAGCAAGTATAACCTTCTGATCGGCTCGGCATTGCGCACGGTACTCACAGATGTCGCGGCTGCGACCAACCGGAGAAAGCGGCTCAGCAATCGGCCAGCGGTGAAAACGCGCACTTGATATATACTTCTCGACGTGCGGGAAGTATCGATCAAGATCCAGCAGGACCTCGGCAAGAATCGCGTCCTCGGAGGCATGTACGAGTCGATTCCCAGCATTGCCATCAAGCATAACGTTGAGGATCTCCCCGCGAGGCACATAGTCTGGGCACTTTCGCGACTCGATGCCGATCCCCGCCACGACAGCCCGTTCCTTGCGCGGTATGAGCACTCCATAAATGTCTGATGCGATTCTGTCGGTCGGAAGTCTATCCCAAAGAATGAGGCCGACGTTGACCGTCGAGCTGTATCCTGTTGCTAAAAGCCGTTCTTCGACATCGCTTGTCGGAGCGTAGAGATCCCGAGCGATATTGGCCGTCGTAGCTAACACGACATGGTCTGCGCAAATGGTCCCCCCGGGAACCCGAATCGAGACACCATTACCGGAAACATCGATCGCTTCAACCGGGGTGCGAAGGCAGACGTGAATTCCTTCCGCCAATGTTTCAGGCAGGAGCCC
>DATJTD010000272.1:0-12728 GCA_035503775.1 Candidatus Acidiferrales bacterium | reverse complement strand
CGCGATGCAGCGTAAGCAGCCAACTGAGAAAGCCGTCGCTGGTACGCCAAACTACGGGCCTGCCGCCTGCAAGAACCCGCGGATGTTATGTGCCAGTTTGCGCAATGCAGTCGCATCGTCGATCACCTCGGCAATTTGTCCCGGCCGCTCGTCGTCGAAGAAGTATTCACAAATGATATCGAAATCACCGTACGGATCGAGACGCATTTTTACTGAGCGCGAGCCGCATCGCCGTAGTGCGGTCTCGCTATTCGAAATCACGGAGTCCTGGGCGTCAAATTCGGCCAACAAACTGCTGACGTCCGCAACCATTCGAGTGAACCTGGCCTGAGCTTGGGGCCGCTCAAGCTCGATTGCCAAAACGCTTCCGATCGCTTCGAATAGAGCATGGCGCATCTTGACGGGGTCATTCTGGTCTAACGGCTCTCTGTTTGCAATTCGATCGAACCTGCTCGAAAGGCCTCGTACGATTTCGGTTTCACGACGTAGTCTGTTAAGTGAGCCCATGTGGTGGTGCTTCGCACCCGACTGCTCCCGAACCCCGCACCGACGCGAGTCTCCCCACGGCTTTGGCTCCTGTGTCTGGGGGCGAATAGGCGAGCTACGTCTTTCTATACCGCTCACCCGCAGCTGGCCGACGACATCTACGAGCGCGGCATCGACCGGCTCACGCCGGTCTACAACATGTTGGATTTGACCCCGCAAGGACGAGGCGACTGGTACGCGTCGCTTTCTTATCAACCATCGAATGGCGCGCTCACCAAAGCGACGTAGTCGCGCAAACAAAAAAAGGCGGCCCACCTTTCGGCGGCCGCCTTCTTGGCATGAAATCCTATCCGATTACGGCTTGATATACGTCGTCTTGACGGTGGTGTAGAACTCGACGGCGTATTTGCCTTGCTCGCGCGGGCCGTACGAGGAGTCCTTGCGGCCGCCGAAGGGGACGTGGTAGTCGACACCGGCGGTTGGGAGATTGACCATCACCATCCCGGCTTCGGAGTTGCGTTTGAAGTCGCTGGCGTACTTCAGGCTCGTCGTCGCGATGCCGGCACAGAGGCCGAAGCGCGTGTCGTTGGCGGTGGCGAGCGCCTCTTCGTAGTTTTTCACGCGAATGACCGCGGCGACGGGGCCGAAGATCTCTTCGCGCGAGATGCGCATCTCGTTGGTCGCTTCGGTGAAGAGCGCGGGGGCGAGGTAGTACCCGGGGTTCTCGCGTTCCACGAGGTCGCCGCCGCAGACGAGCTTTGCGCCCTCTTGTTTGCCGATGCCGATGTACTCGACGTCTTGCTTGAGCTGGCTTTCGCTCACCACCGGACCAATCTGCGTCTCGGCCTTGAGCGCGTCGTCGACGACGAGCTTTTGCAAGCGCTCCTTCATCGCATCGACGAACTTGTCGTGAATACCCTCGGTCACGATCAGCCGAGAGGAGGCCGTGCAACGCTGACCAGTGGAGAAGAAGGCCCCGTTGACGGCGCATTCCACCGCGACCCCGAGGTCGGCGTCGTCCACGACGACCAGCGGATTCTTCCCGCCCATCTCGAGTTGGAACTTCTTCATCGAAGCGCCGGAGATGCACGCTTGCGCGACCTTGCGCCCGACATCGACCGAGCCGGTGAACGTGATGGCGTTGACATCCTTATGGTCGAGCAGGGTCTGCCCGACGACCGAACCCCGGCCCATCACCAAGTTGAAGACGCCCGGCGGAAAACCGGCGCGCGAGATGATGTCGGCGATCACCCAGCCGCATCCCGGCACGAGATCCGCCGGCTTGAAGACGACGGTGTTTCCGTAGCAGAGCGCCGGCGCGATCTTCCACGAGGGAATCGCCATCGGGAAATTCCACGGAGTGATGATCCCGATGACGCCGACCGGCTCGCGCGTGATCTCGACATCGACGCCGGGGCGCACCGACGGCACCTTTTCGCCGACGAGGCGCAGTGCCTCACCGGAGAAGAAGGCGAAGATCTGCGCCGCGCGGATCGTCTCGCCGATCCCTTCGGCGAGCGTCTTGCCTTCCTCGCGTGAGAGCAGACGTCCGATCTCTTCTTTGCGCGCGACGATTTCGTCGGAGACGCGCTTGAGCGCGTCGTAGCGCTCCTGCGGCGTCGAGTGCGACCACTTCGGAAAGGCTGCCTTGGCCGCCGCGATTGCCTGCTCCACTTCGGGGGCGCTGGCGCGCGCGTAGATGCCGATCGTGTCGTTCTTGTTCGAGGGGTTGATGTTCGGCGCCTGATCCGAGGGCGTCGGCCACTCGCCGCCGATGAAGTTGCGATGCAGCTCGCCGTGCTTGGAGGCACCGTTGGAGGTTGAAGAGGTTGCTGTCGTCGTCATGCTGCCACCACTGCTGAAGCTTCCGCGTTGGCCCGCAGGAGGCTCTTGGCGGCGGCTTCGGTCTCTGCCAGGATTTTGGGATCGGTGATGTTGTCGAGGAACGGTTCCATCGGGCCCATATCGGCGATCCCCGCGAGCCGCACGGCTTCGTGCAGCACGCGAATCGGCGAGTAGGCGTCACGCGCATCTTCGAGCGGCAGGAACGGCTCGCGCAAACGTTGCGCCGTCGCCACGTCGCCGCGCAAGAGCGCGTGCAAGATGCCGGTCGAGAGACGCGGACCGACGACGACCGAGCCCGAGGTAAACGCCCGCAGCCCGAACTGCGTGAGGTGCTCGATCACCGGACGCTCGCCGATGCCGCTGACCACGACCTTGGGATCGATCACCGAGAGCAAGTGTTCGAGGTACGGATCGTTCTCGGGATGCGTGCGCACGACGGCGTACTTGATCGCGCAGACCGCGCCGTCTTTGACCAGACGCGCCAGATCCTCGGGCTCGATGTAGCCTTCATCTTTCACGTACGCGATGATGGGACGTCCGAAGGCATCGGCCAGCCGGCGCAAGCCCGTCGCCACGCCGCTGGGCGTGAAGGGGAAACGCTGCGGCAACACCATCGCCGTTGGGAAGGAGTGCGAACGAAGAATCTTGACCTGGTCGAGCGCCTTGCCGTAGTCGCTGCCGATCGAGGGGATGAACCAGTCGCCCTCTTCGGCCAGCCCGGCGAAGAGGTCGAGCAGGGTCGCAAACTCCGAGGGCGCCATGTGGTAGAGGTTGGCATTCCCGCCGTACAGGAAGGTCGTCACTCCACCGGAGCGCATGTGCGCCAAAAGTCGACCGTTTTGGTCGCGGTCGAGGGTGGAGTCAGCACGCCGCGCAAGCGGCGGCACGGAGATCACCGAGCGTTGCAGATCGCTCGGGATGTCCAAAGTCTTCTTCATGAATGCCCTCCTCGGGCCGGTACCATCAGCGTGAGTTCTCAGCGTTCGTCATACCATATCGCCGTCGCTGCTGTCGAGGACAACTTCAGGGCGGCACGGGTTCCAGGTAGTCGGTGCCACGGCGAGAACGCAGGCGCGGGCATGGGAACGTTCACGCACATCGCCATCGACGGCCCCGTCGGCAGTGGGAAGACCACCGTCGCTCGCGAGCTCGCGCAGCGCTTGGGCGTGCTCTATCTCGACACCGGGGCGATGTACCGTGCCGTCGCGCTGAGCGCTCTGCGCGCCGGGGTCGATCCGACCGACGAAGAGGCGGTACTGGGGCTCGTGCGCCGGCAGCCGGTCCACGTCACCCTCGACCGGCTCGCACCGTTGGGCTTCCGCGTCTTCGGCGGCACGCACGAATTCGGCGAGGAGCTCTACGGAAACGACGTGAGTCCGGTCGCGTCGCTGGTGGCAGCGCACCCCGGCGTCCGCGCCGAGATGGTGCAGCGCCAGCGGGCGATCGCTCGCGAAGGTCCGGTCGTGATGGCGGGGCGCGACATCGGCACGGTCGTTCTTCCCCATGCGCCGCTCAAGATATTCCTGACGGCTTCGGTCGAGGCGCGCGTCCAACGGCGCCTCGCCGAACTGCAGGCGCAAGGCGTCGTCGTCGACGGGCAGACGTTGCACGCCCAGGTGGTGGAGCGCGACCGGCTCGATGCAACCCGTCCCGTCGCGCCGCTGCGCCCCGCGAGCGATGCAGTTGAGATCGACTCGAGCGACTTGACGGTGGAAGACGTCGTCGAGCGCATCGTCGCCCTCGCCCCCGGTCTCTCCCGCCACCGATGAACTTCTACGACGTTGCCAAGATCGTCTGTGGCGTCCCCTTGCGGACGGTCTGGCGCCTGCGCGCGGTCGGCACCGAGCTCGTCCCGCGCACGGGCCCCCTGATCGTGGCGAGCAACCACATCTCGTTCTTCGATCCGCCCGCGCTCGGCGTCGCGCTTCCCCGCCCGCTTCACTACATGGCGAAGCAAGAGCTCTTTGAGATTCCGCTCTTCGGCCCACTGATTCGGGCCACCAACGCGTATCCGGTCGACCGCAGCCGCGGCGACGTGGGGGCGATCCGGCGCACCGTGGAGATGCTGCGTGCGGGCAACGCCGTCGCGATCTTCCCCGAGGGGGGGCGCAACAAAAACGGGCAGGCGAAGGCGCGCCCGGGGGTGGCCCTTTTGGCGGCACTCTCGCGGGCGCCGATCCTCCCGGCCTATATCGAAGGAACCTCCGGGGTGCGCCGGCTGCACGCGATCACGGTGATCTTCGGCGAGCCGTTCGTCCCGCGGCCCAGGGGCCTCGCTCCGCTGGTGGACGTGGCTCCTCCCTCGGCCGGAGCCTTCGAAAAGACCAATGCGTCTGACCGCAAAGCAAGTCGCGAGGATTTGGCGAAGTGGACCGACGAGATTATGCATCGTATCTTCGCGTTGCGGGAGCAGCTTCGTGCAAATTAAGAAGGCCAAAACCCAAGGATTCTGTTTTGGCGTCGCGATCACGGTCAAGAAAGCGGAAGAGGCCGTCGCCTCGCATGAGAAGGTGACGACCCTCGGGCACATCGTGCACAACCCGCAGATGGTCGAAGAGATGGAGCGCAAGGGCCTCCACAACGCGTCGAGCGTCGACGACGTGGACGACGGGGTCCTCTTCGTACGCGCGCACGGCTTGCCCACCAGCGTCTTCGATACCGCCAAGGAGAAGGGCCTCACCGTCGTCGATGCCACCTGTCCGATGGTCACCAAGATCCACGTACAAGCCGAACGCTTGCGCGGCGACGGCTACAAGATCGTCGTCGTCGGCGATCCCAATCACCCTGAGGTGAAGGGAACGCTCAGCCACGTCCCGGGAGCGTGGTGCATTCAGCGGCCCGAAGACGTCGATTCGCTACCGCGGGCGAGCCGTGTCGGTGTCGTCGTGCAGTCCACCTGGTCGGGGCCCGGCTTCACCGAGATCGTGCAGAAGCTGTCGTCGAAATATTACGAGGTACGGGCCGTCAATACGATCTGCACCGATACGCACAACCGTCAATCGGAAGCCGAGCAGCTCGCGCGCGAAGTCGAAGTGATGGTCGTCGTCGGCGGCAAGACGTCTGCCAACACCAAACATTTGGCCGAGCTAGCGGAGCGCAGCGGCGCCAAAGCGTACCATATCGAAGGTCCCGAGGAACTCGAACCGCAGTGGTTCGCCGGCATCAACGTCGCAGGGCTCATGTCCGGGGCCTCGACGCCCGGCTGGTTGGTAGCGCAAGTCGAAGACCGGATGGAGGCACTGAGCCGTCGAGCTTCTTAGCGCGATCGAAGCGCATCTCGCGCAAGCGATCGAACGTCATCGCGGATCATCTCCTATATATGAGATGATCCGTTATCACTTCGGCTACGGCGGCGCCGAACCCGGGCGCCGCGGGAAGCGCCTTCGGCCACTCTTATTGCTAGGCGTCGCGCAAGTGGAAGGTGGAAGGATCGCCGACGCGCTAGATGCGGCGGTCGCCATCGAAGTGCTCCATAACTACTCGCTCGTTCACGACGATATCGAAGACGGTGACGAGCTGCGCCACGGGCGCAAGACGATTTGGGCGCAGTTCGGTGTGGCCCACGGCATCAATGCCGGCGACGCCATGTGTGCGATGGCGTATCTCGCACTCCTGCGCAACGAAACGAATCTGCCGCAAGAGCGGCTGGGCGCCATGTTGCGCGTCTTGCACGAGGCCAATCTCAAGATGTGCGAAGGCCAGGGTTTGGATATCAGTTTCGAGACGCTCGCCTCGGTGACGATGGAGCGCTATCTCGCCATGATCGCAGGGAAGACGGGCGCCCTCTTTGCGGCGTCGTGCGCACTGGGTGCGCTCAGCGCCGGCGCGGGTGAGGCGCGAGCGCAAGCGTGGGCGTCGCTCGGGCGTGCTTACGGCCGGGCCTTCCAAATTCGCGACGACGTCCTCGGTACGTGGGGCGCAACCAATGTGACCGGCAAGCCGAGTGGGGCCGACGTCGCCCGGCGCAAGTGGAGTTTCCCCATCGTCTGGGCGCTTGGGCAGCCTTCCAGCCCCGACCGCGATCTCGTGGCGCACGCCTACACGCTGGGAGCCAACCTCGATGCCGAGGGGGTCGCCGCCGTCATCGCCGCCTTGGAACGCTTGGGCGCGCGCGAAGCTGCCGATACGGCTTATGAGGCGGCCCTGCAAGAGGCGCAGGACGTCGCCGTCCGGGCCGACATCGATGCCGCGGGGACGATCCGCGGCTTCTTCCAGCAAGGAGCACGCCGCGTTGCGTAGTGCCGTTCGTCCACGTCCCTCCTCGGTCACCAAAGACGACACTCCGCGCAGTGCCCGGGCGACCGCCCTCGCGTTTGCGGGCATGCTGCTCGCGGCGTTCATCATTCGGCTGATCTTCATCGGCGCCGAAGGCTTCAGCAACGACGTCGGCAGCTTCGAGAGCTGGGCCCTCACCCTCTCGCAGCACTCGACGCGCGACTTCTACGCCACGGCCGGTTTTGCGGACTATCCCCCCGGATATTTCTTCATTCTGTGGATCGTCGGGCACGCGTATGCCCTGCTCGTGCACAGCGATCCGACCTACGGCATCTTGAAAGTCTTCGTGAAGCTGCCGTCGATCATCACCGATCTGATCTGCAGCGCGCTGCTCTTTGCCATCGTCCGGCGTTTTGCGGCGCTGCCGTGGGCCTTTGCCGCCGCCGCGCTCTTTGCGTTCAACCCCGCGACGATCTACATCTCGGCGTACTGGGGACAGGTCGATTCCGTAGCCGCCGCCGTGGTGCTCGCGATGATCTACTGTATCGTCGCCAACGATGAAGCCGAAGGCCGCCCCGCGGTCATCGCCGTCGCTGCGGCCTGGGTCTTGCTCACGTATTCGATCCTCATCAAGCCGCCGGCGACGGTGCTCATCCCGCTGCTCTTCGCATATCCGTTCGTTGCGAAGGAGCCGGCGAAGCGAATGGCGCGCCTGACCGGGACGGCGCTGGGCGTCGTGCTGGGGCTCTTCGTCGCGTACCTCGCCGCCTTTGCTTTTCATCCGGGCATAAGCCCGATCGCGCAGTTCGAGTGGCTCTACGAACGCTATCGCTACGCCAGCAGCGTCTACCCGTACAACTCGATCAACGCGTTCAACATCTACACGATTCGTTGGCCGTTTTGGAATCCGGACTCGATCGCGGTCTTCACGATCGGCGGCTTCACCCTGCAGCAGTATGCGCTCGGCATCGCGCTCGTGCTCGTCTCGACGGTCTTCATCGTCGTCCGCTACCTGCAGAAGCGCACGCTCATCGCCTTTCTCGAGGGAGCGCTGCTCCTCTCGCTGGGGTTCTTCATCCTCGCCACGCGCATGCACGAGCGCTACATCTTCAACGCGGTCGTCCTTTGCATCTCGCTGATCTTTGCCGGGCGGCGCTACCTCTATTCCTCGATCCTCCTCTCGCTCTCGCTGTTGGTCAACCTGATCTACTCGCTGTGGTACCTGCACATCGTCGGCGGCAGCTATCCCGGAGTCGACGCGCGTAACATCGATCCGTGGGTCACCCGGCCGCTCTCGGTGATGAACGTCGCGATCTTTTTCTATCTCGCGTACCAGTATATGGACCCCGAAGCCGACGGGGTACTCTCGCGTGTCGAATCGTGGTTCAAGTTCCCGACGGCGCGCACGTGGTTTGCCCCGCTCGAGGGGACCGCGCGCATGTTGCGGTTGGATTGGCTGCTCGCCGGCGGCTTCACCCTCGCCTCATTCGTGCTGACATTCCAACAGTTCTGGATACCGGAGGAGAAGGTCTTCGACGAGATCTACTACGCGCGCGCGGCCGAAGAGTATCTCCAGCACAAAGAGATCTTCGAGTTCACGCACCCGCCGCTGACCAAGCTCATCATCACGGCGTCTACGCTGCTCTTCGGCGGCTTGAGCCACGGCCTCGGCCACGGCGGCGATACGAGCTTCGGTTGGCGTTTCCTCAACGTCGTCGTCGGGGCGCTGATGGTCGGTGTCTTGTACCTCTTCGCCAAGCGGATCTTGGGCTCTACGGCCTTTGCCTCGATCTGTGCCGGGCTGCTGCTCTTCGACGGCTTCCACTTCGCGCAGTCGCGCATCGCCACGCCGGAGATCTCGGTCGCCTTCTTCACGCTCACGACGCTCTATGCGTTTTACCGTTTCTGGATAGCCAGCAGCGTGCGCATCGCTCCGAAGATCACCTCGGCGCTCAATATCCGGCTCGCCCTCGTCCTAGCGGTGGGGACGGCCGTGGCGCTCGTCTTGGCCTGGTTCGTCGTGCCGCACATCTCCGGCGACTCGGGTGCGCTTGCGATCTTCGTCAGCTTCGTCTACTTCCAACTCGGTATCTATCTCGCCGTGCGGCTCTTGCTCCCGCGTTTCATGAAGGCGCCGACGCTGATCTCGTATGCCGACGGAACCCGTCTCACCGAGCAGATGCTCCGGACACCCGACGGCGGGAGTATCGATCTGCGCCGGCGCGCGATCACCGCTGGCGAGCTCTCCGCGAATCAGCAAGGAACGCTCGTTCTGACGAACGATCCGTTGCGCATCGAATACACCAACACCGGCGAGGAGCGCTACCTCACGCCCGCAGGGCAGGCGCACTTCACACCCGACGCCACGATGGAGGCGGGCGCAGCCCGGGTGCACGGCACCGAAGGCTTGCGTTGGATGTTCGTGCTCGCCGTGAGTGCCGGTCTCTTGGGGGCGTGCAAATGGAACGGCCTCTTCGATTTCTTCGTCGTTTGGGTGCTAGTCGCCGCGGTCGTTCTTCAACCGTATCTCACGCCGCTGTTGCGTGGAATCGGCCTGCAGGCGCGCCAGACGCCGGCGCTGTGGGGCAATCCCTACGGCTTCTCGTTCGATCTCGTGGCGGCCGCGATGCTCTTCATCGGTGGCACGATCTACGTGCTCTGTTACATCCCGTATTTTTCGCTGGGCCACACGCTGACCGATCTCATCGGCCTGCAGAAGCAGATGTTCTTCTACCACTACGATCTGCACGCAACCCATCCGTACTCGTCGAAGTGGTGGCAGTGGCCGCTGCTGCAGATCCCGATCTCGTATTACTATGCCGACAGCCGTCATGGGCTGGCGGCCAGTAATCCCGCGGCGTGTTGCCTCAAGGAGATTCTCGCCCTTCCAAATCCGGTCGTCTGGTGGACGGGCCTGATCTCGGTGCCGCTCCTCGCGTGGTGGGCGTGGTTCGAACGTAACAAGGGCTATGCGCTCCTGGTCACCGCCTACATGCTGCAGTGGCTGCCCTGGATACTCTCGCCGCGCATCTCGTTCGAGTACCACTTTTTCCCGAATCTCGCGATCATCTGCCTCGCGGATACCGTCTTGCTGCAGCGAATCTGGCACCGGGCGAGCACGAACGTGGTCGTCGGCAAGCTCACCTTGCCGCAGGTCGCCGTCTGCGCGTATTTGGCGGCCGTCATCGGCGCCTTCATCTTCTGGTATCCGGTCGTCGCCGGGACGCCGGAGACGTGGAACGCCTGGGACGCCCGAATGCTCACACCACTTGAAGGGAACAACTGGATCAATCCGCATCCGGGACAATAGGCATGTCTGGGCATTCAAAATGGCATAACATCAAGCTTCGCAAGGGGAAAGTCGACGCACAGCGCGGCGCGCTGTTCACCAAGCTGAGCAAAGAGATCATCTTGGCGGCCAAATCCGGCTCTCCGGATCCCGACGCCAACTACCGGCTCAAGATGGCCGTCGAAAAGGCGCGCGCCAACAACATGCCCGTCGACAACATCAAACGTGCGATTGGGCGCGCGAGCGGCCAAAACGGGGAGCGCGAGATCGAGGAGATCCGTTACGAAGGATACGGCCCCGCGGGCGTCGCCGTCTTGGTGGATGCCGCCACCGACAATCGCAATCGTACGGCGGCCGAGCTGCGCTTTCTCTTCTCGCGTCACGGCGGGACATTGGGTGAGACCGGCAGCGTCGCTTGGATCTTCGAACCGTGCGGCCTGCTCGAAGTCGATCCGGCCGGTAGAAGTGAAGATGCGCTGACGGAAGAGGCACTCGTCGATGGCGTGATCGACGTACGCTACGGCGAACCGACCGAGATCGTAACCGAACCGGCGTCGCTGGGCGCGGTGCGCGAGGCGCTCGTGGCCGCGGGGATACGCGTGACCTCGATACAACTCGGGGCGCAGGCGAAGACCTCGGTCAGCCCGTCCGGAACGGAGCTCAGCGAGGTGCTCGAGTTTCTCGATGCGCTCGACGAGCACGAAGACGTGCAGCACGTCTACTCCAACATCGAGGTCGACGACGCGAAGCTCGAAGCGCTCGCCTGAGGTGGCTGTTGCGCGGAGGCGGCCGGGCGCCTTTCGACGCCTCCTGCTGCGCCAAGACTGGTTCTTCGCCTTCGCGCTAGCGTTCTTCGTCGGCGTCGTGGTCTGGTTCGCGCATGCCATTCGCGATTTCATGGTGCCCAGCGCGCCGCAACTCAGCGCGCCGACGCTCGTGGGTCAGACCGAATCCGACGCGATCGACGAAGCCCACCGCTTGCACCTCGAGGCGGTGATCGTCGAACGCGAGACCAGCGATAGCTACCCGCAAGACGTCGTCATGAGCCAAGAACCCAAACCGGGCACCCCGGTGCGCCAAGGGCGCCAAATCTCCCTAGTCGTCTCGAACGGCGTCCAGATCTTTGCGATGCCGGATCTGCGTTTCGAATCGATGCGCGAAGTCGGACTCGACCTCTCGCGCGACAAGCTCACCCTCGGTCGCGTACGCCTCGTGAACGATGACGAAATCCCCGCCAATCACGTGGTGGCCCAACAGCCGATTCCGCTCACCAGCGTGCGCGTCGGCACCGTCGTCGACCTCGACGTCTCGCGCGGATCGCCCAGCGCCGTGCGCGTCCCCACCTTCGTCGGCCAGACCATCGACCAGGCGCGCGATCTCGCCATCCAGCAGAGAATTCACCTCGGGCAGATCGTCTGGACGCCGTTCGGGCGCTACGGTCCGCCGCACGGCCAAGTCGTGCGCCAGAACCCCGGCCCCGGTGCACGTATCGACGAGTTCGATACCGTCTCACTGCAAGTGAGCGCGGGTCCGCGCGAGTCGGGCTATCTGGTGCGCCAAGTCCATGCCACCGCGACGGTTCCCGAGAGCGACCAGATCGAGCGGGTCCGCCTGGAGGTGCGCGATCAAACCGGCACGTGGAACGTCTTCGACGCCTACGCGCAGCCGCGCCAGAAGCTCGATTTCAATTTGACGGTCATCGGCACGGCCCAACTCGACACGTACATCAACAACAATCTAGTCAGCGCCACGACGCTGGGTGTCGAGCCGCCGTTACCACCGCTCCCTCCCGATCAAGCCGCCAAACAGAAAAAGGAAGAATCGCCGGCGCCGGACGAGTCGCCCATATGATCAAGATCGCGCCGTCGCTGCTCTCGGCCGATTTCAGCCGCATCGCCGAGCAAATCGCCATGGTCGACCGGGCGGGCGCCGACTTCATGCACCTCGACGTGATGGATGGGCGCTTCGTCCCGAACATCACTTGGGGCCCCAAAATCATCGGCGACCTGCGGCCGCTCACGCGCAAGACCTTCGACGCGCACTTGATGATCGTCGAACCCGAGCGGTACGTCGACGAGTTCCGCGCCGCCGGCGCCGACATCATCACCGTGCACCAAGAAGCCACCATCCATCTTCAGCGCCTCCTGGTGCACATCCGATCGCTTGGCGCCAAAGCGGGTGTCGCACTCAATCCTTCCACCCCGGTCGAGATGCTCGAGTGCGTTATCGAGGACTGCGATCTCGTCTTGATCATGACGGTCAATCCGGGCTTCGGCGGCCAAGAGTTCATTGCAAACTCGCTGCGCAAGATTCGCGCGGCGCGCGCGCTCATCGACGCGCGCAATCCGGGTTGTGAACTCGAGGTCGACGGCGGAATCGGCCGTGCGAATATCGCCGCGGTGGTGGAGGCCGGGGCGCGCGCCATCGTGATGGGCTCGAGCATCTTCGGCGCCGCCGATCCGGGGGCGGAGGTCCCCACGATGCGGCGGCTGGCGACGCCCGCAGGCGTTCACTGACCGAGGAGTCGCTGCTCGCGGGGATTCGCGCGATCTGCGAGACCGCGCCGCGCAAGGGCGCCGCACCGCGACCGGTCGTGCTCGGGATCGGTGACGATGCCGCCGCCTGGAAACCGTCGGGATCGCACCTGAGCGTGATCACCAGCGATGCGCTCGTAGACGGCGTGCACTTTCGCAGCGGCCGGATGAGCGCGCTGCAGATCGGCCATCGCGCGATGGCGGCGAATCTAAGCGATGTGGCCGCGATGGGGGCCCGCCCGGTACTCGCGACCGTTGCCCTCGGCGTCCCACCCGAGGCGCACGAGGAGCAGTTGCTCGACCTCTATCGCGGGATGCAGGCGCTGGCGAGCGGGCACGGCGTCCGCATCGTCGGCGGC
>DATJTD010000271.1:0-6625 GCA_035503775.1 Candidatus Acidiferrales bacterium | reverse complement strand
GTCAGGAGTGCTTCGAGCGCGTCGGCCATCGCACGATCGTCATACGGGCTCACCAGGAGACCGGCATCACCGATCAACTCGGGGAGGCTCGTCACGTTGCTCGTGATGCACGGAGTGCCGCACGCCATCGCCTCCAGCGGCGGAAGGGCGAAGCCCTCGTACTGAGACGGGAAGACGAAGACCTCGGCTCCCCCCAGTAACGGGGCCAAGTCATCCTCGTCGATGCGGCCGGTCACGTGGGTGCGCGGCGGCAATTCCGGAAGGCTGGGCTCGTTGAAGACGTGGGCTGCACCCGAGCCTCCCGCAATGACGAGGTGAACATCCGAATCGATCTTCCGATGGATATGCGCCCACGCCCGGACGAGCTGACCAACATTCTTGCGTACCGAGACGGTCCCGAGAAAGAGGATGTAGCGTGCGGGAAGCTTCAACCGGGATCGCACGGCGTCGATTCGATCTCGCGCCTGCGGCCGGAAGCGCGCATGATCGACGCCGAGCGGGATCGCATGAACTTTGCCGGGAGAGACGCGATAGGTTTCCAATACGCGGCGTCGCGTATACTCCGAAGCCGTTATGATGCCGGCGATCCTCGGCAACAGCCGTGGGAAGACGAAATCGAAATAGCGCCCGAAGAGTGGATTGAAATCCTGCCGGAACTGCACGGGTGCCAGGTCGTGCACCGTCAGAACCTGGCGCTCGAGGAAGAGAGGCCCGGTGCTGCTCGGGCTCCACAGCATCTCACTGCGGACGGCATAAAACGGGAGAATCGTCTGTTCCCAGACCAAATTGAAAGGCCGCCGAAACCAGTGCGGCGGCGCTATCTCTTGAACCCTTCCCGCGGGGAGGCGCTTCAATACCTCTATCATGTAACGCTGAACGCCCGTCACCGGAGTATTCAAGGCGCGTGTGTTACATAGCACCATGGAGTTCCCGGATTTTTAAACGCCCGGCGCGATGCTCCTCGTCTGCGAAGATAACCTCGACGTCGCCGTCACGTGATTTCTGAGTTCCTTCTTAGCTGCTCTTGCGGAGAGCGTTTGCCAGGAGCGTTCCGTCCAGCACGACCAGGATCGCGATGATCGTCGCGAAGGTGAGCGCCACGGTACGAACGAGCCACCATAATATTGCCATGAGTGCCTCTTTCCCGCCTTGGCGCGACTCTACACCGCCGACGGCCCTGCGTTCAATGCCCGAGGTGCCAGCCGTGTTTTGCGCACGCGTACGGCCGTAAGCCCGTCGTTGTCGAGGGGATAGCGCGCTCGGCGGCCTTTGCCGTCGCGAACGCCGCCTTCGGCGCCCCGTTTTTCTTGTAGCACGAACGCGGTCCACCGCTTTTGCGCTTCGGCGCCGCGCCGCCCGGCGGTTTCATGCCTCGCTTGCGCGCGGCGGCCGCTCCGCACCGATCGCCCAGAGCGCCGCGATGAGCAAATAGTTGGCCACCAGCGAGCTTCCCCCGTACGAAAAGAACGGAAGTGTAATCCCCGTGAGCGGAAAGAGCCCGAGCACACCGCTCACGATGACGCAGACTTGAAAACCCAGCGTCGCCGCAAGCCCCGTCGCCAGCAGTTTGGCGTAGAGGTCGGAGGCGCGTTGCGCGGTGAGTAATGCGCGCCGCACCACGAGCAGATAGAGCGCCAGCAGCGCGAGGGCCCCCAAGACGCCGAACTCCTCGCTCCACGCCGCATAGATGTAATCAGTGGCGACCGATGGGACGTACTCGGGATGTCCCAAGCCGTATCCGGTCCCGAAGAGGCCACCGGCAGCGAGCGAAAACGAGCCTTGGAGTGCTTGATAGCCGCTGCCCAGCGGGTCGGCCAGCGGATGCAGCCAGACACCGACGCGCGTCGCGACATACGGAAAGAGGTGCAGCGCAGCGACGACCGCGCCCGCGAAGATCGCGATTGCCCCAATGACCAGATCGAGCCGGCGCGTCGCAACGTAGAGGATCGCAACGAAGATGAAGAGCAGCAGCGCCGCCATCCCGACGTCGTGTTCGAAGACCAAGATGGCCATCGAGATGCCCCAGCCCAAAAAGAGGGGCCCAAGATACTTTGCGTTCGCGCGCAGCGACCACGGCCGGGCGGCGGCGATCACGTCGGCCGTCTGTGCCAGATATCCCGCCATGAAGAGGACGATGAAGAGCTTGATGATCTCGATGGGCTCGAACTGCACGGCACCGACACGAATCCATAGGCGCGCACCGTTGACTTCCTCACCGAAGACCGCAACCAGCGCGAAGAGCACGACCGATCCGAGCACCCAAATGTACCGGTAGCCGCTCAGCACGCGAAAGCGGTTGAACGCCGGGCCGAGCGCAATAGCAGCTCCCAGCGAAAACGCAAGCCAAATCACCTGACGATGCGCAAGGTCGCTCGAGATGCGTGCAACGGTGGTGAGGCCGAGGGCAGAGAGCAGGATCGCCAACGCCGGCAACACGTCGTCACGCCGGCCGCGCAGCGGCTGCCAGAGCACCCAGATGAGCGCGCCCGCGGCGAGGGCACCCAGCTCCCACGGCGGTGCGACGGCACCACGGGGCGCGAGCGCGAGTGCCGCGGCGCTCACGGCGAGCGCGCAGAGCATCGGCACGAGCCGCCGCGCAAGGCTGAGGGAGAGGGCGATCAAGTATGGACGACGAGCATCGCCAAGCCGAGCGCCAGCGCCACCAACGTCAGTAAACCAAAGACGATGCGCAAACCCACGATCCCGCTTGCGCCCCCCGAGGGGACCGATTGCGTCGCCAAGAGATCTCGCCCGACGATGAGCGTGCCGTTGTCGAGGTTCCCGCGCGTCTTGGTCGTGGCGAGAAGGCGCCCGACAGCGTCGGAAGCCGTCTCCGACTCGACGAGTGCCCGGCCAATCTCTTCGGATGAGAGACAGCGGTGCACGCCGTCGGTACAGAGCACCAACTGATCGCCGGCCAGCAACTCGATGTGGGCGATGCTCGCTTCGAGTTTGGCTTGCGTCCCCAGGCTGCGCCACAACACGCTCTGCATGCGCGGCTTCGCCGGAAGCGCCGTCTTCGCACCGGCCATGACGTCGGCGAAAAGCGCGTCGTCGGCGGTGAGCGATTCCAAGTGATCGCGGCGCAGCAAGTAGGCACGCCCGTCGCCGACGTGGCCTACGAAGGCGTGATGTCCAACCAGCAGCACCGCCGTGAGCGAGGTGCCGCTGCCTACGAAATCTTCGTGGCTTCCGCCTAGTGCGAAGAGCCGCGCGTTGGCATGATCGAGCGCGGCGAGGAGCAAGGCGCGCACGGAGGCAGGCGAAGTGGCGCGGCCGCGGCCTGCGCCCATGCGCTGGCGCTTGTGCAGATAGTCGCGGACGGTCTCGAGCGCAACGGCCGCGGTCGGCAAGCCGTTGCCGACGCCGCCGAAGCCGTCAGCTATTCCGAAGAAGTTGATACCAGGAGCGATTTTCTCGCTCAAATAGGAGTCGTTGTTCTGATGCTGCCAGATACCGAGATCGGAGCCGACCGCTATCTCCATGGCCGCACCTCACCAATGACGATGCGCGCGGAGCCGACATCGATCTCATCGCCGGGTTGCACGGGCGTCGGCATCTCGATCGGCCGCGCGTTCACAAGCGTCCCGTTGCGACTACCGAGATCGCGAACGCTGAGCGAGCCGTCGAGGAGTTCGATGCGAGCGTGCATGCGGCTTACCTGCGCATCTGTGATAGAGAGATTCGCTTCGGCTGCGCGGCCGATCGTCACCGGGAGCGGGACGCGCAACGTTCGCGTCTGCACTTCTTCCTCCACGCGCAGTTCGACCGCCTGCACGAGGGCGACGTCGTCGCGCGTCCGTTTGGCCCACGACCCGGGACGCGCGAGCACGGCGAAGAGGCCGACTGCTCCGACGACGCCCAGCGTCAGAAGATGCACGTTCGGGCCGCCGTTCACGGCGCCGCCGGCTCGCACACGAGTTCGCTGTCCCCCAGCTTGAGCACGTCGCCAGTCGCGAGGGTCCCCTCGGTCTCGAGCCGCCCGTTGTGCAGCACACCGTTGGCCGAACCGAGGTCGGTAAAGCGGACGGTCTCCCCCTCCAGCGCAATCGCAAGATGCCGCCGCGAGACGCGTGGATCGACGAGCACGACGTCGCAACTGAGATCCCGTCCGATGAGCAGCGGACGGTTCAACGCGAAGCGTGCCTCGAGTGGGACGCCCTTACGCACTCGTAGTTCCAGCGTGGAGGCCTGTGGCGACGATGAGACGGCAAGCTGGACTACGACGTTCGCGCTGCCTCGCGGCAGCTCGTCGGCAACGGCGAGGGTGACGGTCGGGCGGTCGCTCCGCCCGGCGCGCGCGGCGAGACGCGCCAACATCTGTGACCACTGCGTCTCGAGCACGTTGCGATCGGATTGTAAGTGTGCAGCGTCGCGCGCGCTGGTCTGCACGATCACGCGGCTGATGCACGACCCGGTGGGGACCGCGGTGCTCTCGAACGTCGCGACGAGCTTGCGCGCGACTTCGACCGGTTCGAGCGAAATCGGAAAGGCGAGCGCGAAGGTGCGCTCCACGGCGTCGCTACACCACGCCTCGACGACGGCGAACGGGTTCATGCACGCCGCACCAAGGGCGCGATGAAGAAACCATCGCGACCGGCGATCCCCGGCGGCACCAGAACGGCCCCTTCACGCGCAAATGGTTCGTACCGCGTAGGAAGAACGCTGCGCGCGAAAGCCGGCATCTCTTCCAAAAACGTCGCGATGATCGCGCTCCCCTCGCGCGGGTCGGGCGAACAGACGCTGTAGACGAGACGGCCGCCGGCCTTCACGTGCCGAGCGGCCGTGCGCAACAACTGGGCCTGGAGAGCGGCATGACGCGGGACGTCGTCGGGTGCCTTGCGCCAACGCGCCTCAGGATGGCGCCCGAGAACACCGAGGCCGGAGCACGGCGCATCGAGCAGCACGGCGTCGGCCTCTGCTTCCACCGGGACGGTGTTCGCGTCGCCGACGACGAGGGCGACGCACGAGGCGCCAAAGCGCGCAAGCAGCCCTCGTTGAATCTGCGCTTTGCGCGGATCGAGCTCGATCGATTCGACGACGCCATGACCTTCTAGGCGCGCCGCGATCTGCAGCGTCTTGTGCCCGCGCCCGCTGCAGATATCCACGACGCGCTCGCCCGGCTGGGGTGCGAGCAGATCGACGGGCATCGCCGACGACTCGCTCTGCACCAGATAGCGTCCCTGCGGATCCTCGGGGACGAATTCGTCCACGACGAGCACGTCTTCGACGAAGGGGGAGCGCGCCGCGTGACGTCCGGCGGCAGCCCACTGCGCGCGCAGCGCATCGAAGCTCGTCCGGCCGCGATCGACGCGAACCGCGTGCTGCGGCGCAGCGTTGAGCCCGGCGAGAATCTCCTCGCAGGCGTCGGGCCCGAAGGTGGAGCGGAGCAGAGCTGCAACCCACGTCGGCACCGAGAAACGCACGCCCCAGTAATCCTCGTCGCTGGTGAAGTCGGCGCGTTGGGGTTGCGGCGGCACGTCGGTGCTCAGGCGCCGTAAGATCGCGTTGACGAGCCCCGCCGTCCCGCGGTGCCCGTGGCGCAGGGCCAGATTGACCGTCTCAAAGACCGCCGCATGCGAACCGACACCGCCCATGAAGCGTAGTTGGTAGACACCCAAACGTAAGACTTCGTGGATCGCCGGCGGCAGCGGTTTGCTGCGAGCGCTCAGATACGGCGCGAGATACCAGTCGATGGTGCGCCGCATCTTGATCGCACCGTAGGCGAGCTCGGCTGCAAACGCGCGATCGCGCGCATCGAGATCGGCGCGCCGCACGCGGTAATCGAAGGCTTCTTGCGCGCCGCGGCGCTCCTCACCGAAGACGTCGCGAACCGTCTCGAGTGCCACCTCGCGCGACGTAGGCCGTTTGGCCGTTGCCCCCGCCGTCACGAGAGCGTTCGCAGCGTGAAGGGCCGTCCGAGCGAACGAACGTAGTCGCCGGCGCTCATCGCTTTGCGATTGGGCGGAATGAGACGCGTGATGAGGACGACGCCATCGGGCCGAGCACAGGCGAGCACCTCGGGGAGATTCGGGGGCGAAAACCAACTGCTTGTGAGCAGCCCTGTTCCGAGCATCGCACGTTCGGCGGCGTCGGCGAGGCGCACCTCGAGCACCTTTGCCGTCCCTTCCGGAACCGGAATGCGCCCGAGGGGCTCGGGGATCAACGACCGCAGATGGTTGTAGATCCGGCGCGCGGGCCAAGAAGGATCAACGTCGAGATCGGCTTTGCTGAGCGGGTGGGTCAAGGTCGCCGCAATGCGGTCTTCGGGTGCCAGGCCGCGCTGCGGCGCACGCGCGAGCTTTCCGTCTTGCAAACGCTCCACCGCGCGGCGCAACAGCATGGCACCGAGTTGCGCGAACCGGTCGTGCAACTCGCCGTAGGTCTCCGCCTCGCCGATCTCGCTGCGCTCTTGCACCACGATGTCACCGGTGTCCATCCCCGCGTCCATCAAGATGATCGTCACGGCGCTTCCCGTCACCCCGTCGCGAATCTGCGACTGGAGCGGCGTCGCCCCGCGATAGAGCGGCAACGGGCTCGGGTGCACGTTGAAGGCGCCGGCGCGGGGGAGGTCCAGAATCGCCTGCGGCACGATCTTCCCGTACGAGGCGACCGCGAAAAGATC
>DATJTD010000270.1:0-11021 GCA_035503775.1 Candidatus Acidiferrales bacterium | reverse complement strand
TCATGACGCCGTGGGGAAAGATCTCACGATGAACGGCGCCCGCTACACGGTCGTCGGCGTCTACAATCCGATCAAGTCGCCGTTCATCACGGCGCTCTCCGGCAACGACTTCATCGCGATTCCGTACTCGACGTTCTACCGCGCGGTCAACGCTCCGCCCGACGACTTTTCGATTTACCCGGTGTCCGGCGTGACGGCAGATATGCTGCACGCCCAAATCGTACGCTCGCTACAGCATCTCCACGGACCCCAGGCGCAATACCAGGTTATCGACGGAGCCGGATTCTTACGAGGATTCGACGACGTGCTGAACATCGCCGGCACGAGTCTTGCCGCAATCGGCGCCGTCGCGCTGATCGTTGCGGGGATCGGCATCATGAACATCATGCTGGTCACCGTTACCGAACGAACGCGCGAGATCGGCTTGCGCAAATCGATCGGAGCCAGCCGGCGCGATATCGTCTTGCAGTTTTTGATGGAGTCGGTCGTGCTCGCGCTCGTCGGAGGCGGGTTCGGCATGCTGCTCGGCATCGGCTTCACGGCGCTCGGCGCGTATGCGCTGAGCAAGGAGCTCGGTGACCTCGTCGTGCCCTACGTCCTCGTGATCTCGATCGCGCTTGGATTTTCGGGCGCGGTTGGCATCCTTTTCGGTCTTTACCCGGCGTATCGCGCGGCGACGCTCGACCCGATCGAGGCGCTTCGCTCGTGATCTATCTCGAAGAAGCCCTGCGGGTACTGGCGGCCAACAAGATTCGCACGTTTCTTACGACGATCGGCCTGATCATCGGCGTCTTCGCCGTCATCAGCATCGAGGTGCTCGGGCACAGCATGGCCGGATCGATCAGCGAGACGCTCGGCGCGCTGGCAGACGACTCGTTCGTCATCTACCCGGGCCAGTATCAAAGCGACTTCGATCGCGCGGCGATCCGCATGTCGGATCTCACGAATATCGTCGCCACGGTCCCGAATGTCGCGACCGCCGTGCCGCTCGGGGCGATGCGGATGCTGATTCGCTACGGACACGACGAGGGGCGGTTCGTCGTGGCTTCCGACTCCAACCCGCCCTTTGCGGATCTGCCGCTCACCTACGGCAGTTATTTCAGTGACGAGGACATCGCAAGCGGAGCGGACGTTGCCGTCATCAGCTGGCGAGCGTATCAACGGCTCTTTCCCGAGGGTGGCGATCCCACCGGCGAAAGCATCTATGCCGGAGCCCACCGGTACGTCGTCGTCGGCGTCTTGGCTCAGCCGCGGCGCGGCGTTCTCAACGTCAACTTCGGCGGCGACATCTCCATCCCATATACGACGTACGTGCGCGAATACGTGCACGGGGATCGGGTCTTCGCCGCCCGTTTCACCGTCAAAGATGCTTCGATAATTCCGCAGACGGAAGTCGCGGTGATCGACCGCATCCGGCAGCTTCGGCAAGTTTCCAACAACGTCGAGTACCAGACGTTCGATAAAGCGGCGTTCACGGGCGGAATCAACCAGCTCTTCACCGGCATCACGATCGTCGTCGGTCTGATCGGCGCGGTCTCGTTGATCGTTGCGGGCATCGGCGTCATGAACATCATGCTCGTTTCGATCGCCGAACGGACGCGGGAGATCGGAACGCGCAAGGCGATCGGCGCACAACGCGGTCAGATCCTGGCGCAGTTCTTCATCGAGGCGTTTCTCCTGAGCGGCATCGGCTGTTTCACCGGCATGGCGCTCGGTCTCGCCGCGGGCGGAGCGATCAACTCGTTATTCATCGTCAAACTCACCGGCTACACGGCGCCCATACCGATCGTCCAGGCACTGCTGATCACGGCGGCCTTTGCACTCGTCAACACACTGGTCTTCGGAACCTACCCGGCGCTGCGCGCCGCTTCGCTGGATCCCATCGAGGCGCTGCGTTATGAGTGACGCGGCGGTCGCGATCGATCTGGCGGCGATCGCCAAGACATATAAGATGGGATCGCTCGAAGTCGAGGCGTTACGTGGCATCGATTTACGCGTCGGACGCGGCGAATACGTCGCGATCATGGGCCCGTCGGGCTCGGGCAAGTCCACGCTGATGAACATCATCGGCTGCCTCGATCGTCCGACGAGGGGGACCTACCATCTCGATGGAACCAACGTCTCGCATCTCGACGACAACGCGCTGGCCGCCATTCGTCTGCGCAAGCTCGGCTTCGTCTTCCAGGGTTTCAATCTGCTGGCCCGCACCGACGCGCTCAAGAACGTTGCGTTGCCGCTCTTCTACGCCGGAGTCGCAGCGCGCGAGCGCAATCGCCGGGCGCTGGCTGTGCTGCAGGAGGTCGGGCTTGCCGACCGGGCCCACCACAAGCCGAGCGAGCTCTCGGGCGGCCAGCAGCAGCGCGTGGCCATCGCGCGTGCGCTCATCAACGACCCCTCGGTTCTCCTAGCCGACGAACCGACCGGCAACCTCGACACCAAGACCAGCACCGAGCTCATGGCGCTCTTCGACCAGTTGCACTCCGGCGGCCGGACGATCATCATGGTCACACACGACGAGAACATCGCCCGCAACGCCCGCCGGGTGGTCCGCCTTCTCGACGGGCTGGTGATCAGCGACGATCGTTCGGAGTACGAGCAAGCCGGCGGTTCGAAGGTTTTGTAAACCTGCGGAACGCCTCGAAACACCTTCTCGTTTGTCTGGTAGGGAAGACCGGGAAAAATATATCGTCCAAAGCACAGGAGAATGGTGAAGAATCGTCTGTTACCCACGGTCATCGTCGGCCTGGTGGGCGCCATAATCGGCAGTTTCGTCATGATGCTCTACGCGAGCACGCACTTTGCCAACATCGCCGGGCCGAATCATACGCCGCCGGCCGTCGCTGCTGCTCCGTTGACCGGGGTTAGCGATCAAGACCGGATCGTGAGCGCGGTCAAACGCACCAAAGCGTCGGTCGTGGCGATCACCGAGACGCTGAACGGCCAGCAGGTGATTCCGCTCGATCCGTTCATCCAGCAATTCTTCGGGCAGCAAGGCCCGGGCATCGTTCAGCACTATAAGGGTGAAGCGTCGGGATCGGGCTTCGTCTACGACGACAAAGGCGACATCGTCACCAACGCGCACGTCGTGAATCCGCCTGCCGGTGCGAAATTCTCGGATCTCACGGTGGTCTTCCCCAACGGCGACCACGAACGGGCGCACGTGATCGGCATGGACCTCGGTGCAGACCTTGCGGTGATCCGCGTCGACGGCTACAAGAATCTTCCGCCGCCCCTCGTCCTGGGCAAATCCGACAAGCTCGAACAAGGACAGTGGGCGATCGCGATCGGCGAGCCCTACCAGTTGCAGCAAACGGTGACGCTCGGCGTCATCTCGGCCTTCAATCGCAACGAGCAAGTTCAAGCCGAAGGGAGCAACGGTGTCTACAGCTTCAAAGGGCTGTTGCAGACGTCGGCGCCGATCAACCCGGGTAACTCGGGCGGTCCGCTGATCGATATCGACGGCAACGTCATCGGCGTCAACCAGCTGACCGACGAAGGCGCGCAAGGCATCGGCTTCGCGATCCCCTCGGACATCGTCTCGTCGGTCATTCCCAATCTCCTGAAGAATCCGGGCGTCCACCAAGGCACCGGGGTCGGCTTTGCCGGATTCGCGCCGGTCGATCTCACGAAAGGCATCCGCAACCAAATCGGCTACACCGGCTCGGGTGGGATCGCCGTCCAGCAGGTCGTGCCGGGTACGCCGGCCGACAAGGCCGGACTCGAACCGGGCGACGTGATCTTGCGCGTCGACGGGAAGCCGGTGACGACGGCCGACGCTCTGCGTAAGTACATCGCCGCGAAGAAACCCGGCGACGTGATCCGCTTCGACGTCTGGTCGCAGGGCGTCGACAAGCTCGTCGCCATCACCCTCGAGGAGCGGCCAGCCGAGCAAGTAGGCATTCCGTCGCAAGGTCAAGGCCAAGGCCCCTAAACAGCCCGGCCCGGAGCAAGCGAGGAGGAGGCCAGCCCTGCAACCGGCCTCCTTCGTCTTGTGTTGGAAACAGCAGACCCGTTCGTCGTGTATGATGATCGGGAGCCGCAGGATGCGGCTGGAGGTTCGAAGCGCAGGGATGCGCGTCCGCGAAGCGGTCGAACCATCTACCATGACTGCGCAGGCCCATAAGCGGCAAGGCAGATCTTGACCCTCGTCGGCATCCCCGAATCCATGCACGCCACGCACTCACCTCGGTGCACGCGTGCCTCGGCTGAGGTTGCGAGGAGCGGTTGCAAGAGAAGCTGGTCCAGAGCTCACGCAGCGTCAACTATCGAGAGGTAAGACAATTTATGGCTAAAGTGGTCGGTATCGACCTCGGCACGACCAACTCGGTCATCGCCGTGATGGAGGGCACCACGCCCGTCGTCATTCCGAACTCTGAGGGGTCGCGTACGACCCCGTCGGTCGTCGCATTTACGAAGACCGGCGAACGCCTCGTTGGCCAGCTCGCGAAGCGTCAGGCGATCACCAATCCCGATCGCACGATCTCTTCGATCAAGCGCCATATGGGCGAAGGCGACTATCGCGTCAAGATCGACGGCAAAGATTACACGCCGCAAGAGATCAGCGCGATGATTCTTCAAAAGCTCGTCAACGACGCGAGCAACTATCTGGGCGAACGGGTGACCAAGGCGGTTATCACGGTGCCCGCATATTTCAACGACGCCCAGCGTCAAGCGACGAAAGATGCCGGCAAGATCGCCGGTCTCGACGTGCTGCGCATCATCAACGAGCCGACGGCCGCGGCACTCGCCTACGGCCTCGACAAGAAAGGCAACGAGACGATCCTCGTGTGGGACCTCGGCGGCGGTACGTTCGACGTATCGATCCTCGAAGTCGGCGACGGCGTCTTCGAAGTCAAATCGACCAACGGTGACACGCATCTGGGCGGCGACGACTACGACCACCGTGTCGTCGAGTGGCTCGTCGGCGAGTTTCGCAAAGATCAGGGCATCGACCTGAGCAAAGACAAACAGGCGATGCAACGTCTGACCGAAGCAGCCGAGAAAGCCAAGATCGAGCTTTCATCGGTCGTGCAGACGTCGATCAACCTGCCGTTCATCACGGCCGATCAAGAGGGTCCCAAGCACCTCGACTACACGCTCACGCGCGCCAAGTTCGAAGAGCTGACGGCGGACCTCACGGACCGGACGATCGCGCCGTTCAAGAACGCGATCGCCGATGCGAAGATCGACATCACGAAGATCGACGAAGTCGTTATGGTCGGCGGCGCGACACGCATGCCGGTCATTCAAGAGCTCGTCAAGAAGCTGACCGGCAAAGAGCCGAATCTCACCGTCAACCCCGACGAAGTCGTCGCGGTCGGTGCGGCGATTCAAGCCGGCGTGCTCGCCGGGGAAGTTCGCGACGTCGTGCTGCTCGACGTGACCCCGCTCTCGCTGGGCCTCGAGACGCTGGGCGGCGTGATGACGACGCTCATCGAGCGAAACACCACCATACCGACGAAGAAGTCGCAGATCTTCACGACGGCCGAAGACGGCCAAACGTCGGTCGACATCCACGTGCTGCAAGGCGAACGTCCGATGGCGGCCGATAACAAGACGCTGGGACGCTTCCGGCTGGAAGGCATTCCACCCGCTCCGCGCGGCGTGCCGCAAATCGAGGTGACGTTCAATATCGACGCCAACGGCATCGTGAACGTCGGCGCCAAAGATCTGGGCACCGGTAAGGAGCAACAGATCACGATCACCGCGTCGACCAATCTTTCCAAAGACGAAGTCGAGCGGATGGTCAAAGACGCCGAGCTGCAAGCTGCCGCCGACAAAGCCAAACGCGAAGAGGCGGAAGTGCGCAACAACGCTTCGAGCTTGATCTACTCGACCGAGAAGTCGCTCAAGGAAGTCGGCGAACGGCTCGATGCGGGTGCGCGCGGCGAAGTCGAATCGGCGCTCGAGGAGCTCAAGCGCATCAGCGAAAACGGCACGATCGCCGAGATCAAACCGGCAATCGAGAAGCTGCAGCAAGCCAGCTACAAGATGGCCGAGCTGCTCTACAAGGCCGCGTCGCCGAACGGCGAGGCCGCAGGTGCGGCCCAGGACGGAGCAGCGGCCGGCGCGGGCGCGCAGACCAACGGTTCTGCGCAGTCCGATGACGTAATCGACGCCGAATTCAAGGAAGCAAAATAGCTCCTTGTCATCTCGAGCGTAGATGCGAAGCGCCGTAGTCGAGAGAAGCGCCTCATACGCTTCCCTCGACTGCGCTCCCCTTCGTTCGCTACGCTCGGGATGATAAGTGCATTGAGATGATGAACGAGAATAATCTTTATACCGAGGCGGGTGAAGCGACGCTCGATGCTCCTGTAGCATCGAGTGGCGAGTTACGCGTACAGCTCGAAGCGGCCAACGCCAAAGCGGAGGACAACTACCAGAAGTTTCTCCTGGCGATGGCCGATTTCGAAAACTACAAGAAGCGCATGGAGCGCGACATCGCTTCGATCGTGACCTCGCACCGCCGTAAGCTCCTAGAACGTTTTCTTCCCGTCATCGACAATTTGGAGCGCGCGCTCGCCTTCGACCAAGGTGGCGGCGATAAGCTGCGCGGCGGCATCGAACAGACGCTGCGCGGATTCGAGGCCGTCCTTGCGAGCGAAGGCGTAAAACCAATCGACGTGAAGGGCAAGCCGTTCGACCCGAAAGTCGCCGAGGCGATCGGCTCATTGCCGGCCCCGTACGGCATTCCGGACGACACGGTCCTCGAAGTCGCGGAAAAAGGCTATACGATCGGCGAGGAATTGCTTCGGCCGGCAAAGGTGCTCGTCGCCAAGCACGCCGGATGAACTACAAAGACTACTACGCGATCCTCGGCGTCCCAAAGGGCGCCGCGGAAAAAGACATCAAGTCCGCGTATCGCAAGCTCGCGCGCAAATGGCATCCCGATGCCAACCCCGGCAATGCCAAGGCCGCCGAAGAGAAATTCAAAGAGATCTCCGAGGCCTACGAGGTCTTGGGTGATTCGGAGAAGCGCAAGAAGTACGATGCGCTCGGTTCGGATTGGCAGCGCGCAGCGCGTCAGGCCGAGCAGCAGCGCCAGTACCGTACGCGTTACGGCGAGGGCGACTTCGACTTCGGAAACGCAGGCGGCGCCGGCAGCGGCCCGAGCGGATTCTCCGATTTCTTCGACATGTTCTTCTCCGGCATCGGCCGCCGTCAGACCACGCACACGACCAGCTTCACGCAGCGTGGGCAAGATCTCGAGACCACGATCGAGCTCACGCTGCGCGACGTCTACGATGGCGGGAAAAAAGCGATCGCGCTGCAAGTCGAAGATCTTTGCCCGCGTTGTCACGGGACCGGAATAGACAGCGGCCACCTTTGCCCGCAATGTGACGGCACCGGCCGTATCTTGGTGACGAAAAAATTCGAAGTTGCGATTCCCAAAGGCATCGGCGATAGCCAGCGCATTCGCCTTGCCGGTCAAGGCGGGGTCGGCGTCGGCGGCGGACCGAACGGCGATCTGTATCTCGTCGTCAAGTTGCTCGACGACTCGACGTACAAGCGCAAAGGCGACGACCTTTACGTCGACCTGCCGGTGAGCGTCTACGATCTCGTTCTGGGCGGCGAAGTCAAGGTGCCGACGTTGGCCGGACAGGTTGCGATGACGATTCCCGAAGGCACGCAAAACAATCGCCTATTGCGCCTCTCGGGCAAAGGCATGCCGAAAGTCAAGGGCAGTGGCGCCGGCGACCAGTACGTTCGTTTGATCGGTCAGCTCCCGCAGAGCCTCAGCGACAAAGAGAAGAAACTGTTCAAAGAGTTGGCGGGTTTGCGCAATGGGAAGAAAAGCAGTTAAGAGCAGTTGGCGGGCCCCACGCCGTAGGTGGCGCGGAGCCTCGGGCGGAGCGACTTTCTAATGTTCGCCGGTCATGGGCTGATGTGGTCCAACGTCTGGTCGCAAGACAAGCCGAAGATGAAACGGCCCGTCGACTGGCGACGGATCGGCGCGCTCTTCAAGCCGTACTGGAAAGAGCAGGCCGTCGTCCTGCTGTGCATCGTCATCAGCTCGGTGCTCGCGCTGGTGCCGATCTATGCGTCGGCAAATCTCATCGACAAGGCGATTCCGCAGCGTAACTTCCACCTGTTGCTCTTCTACGTGGGCATCTCCGTCGGAGCGGCGCTGATCGCGATGTCGCTGGGCGTCGTGCAGGGCTACTTGAACTCCGTCGTCGGCGAAGCGATCATGCGCGACATCCGGGTCGATCTCGTGGGACATCTCCACAAGATGCCGCTCGCGTTCTATACGGGAACGAGGACCGGCGAGATCATGAATCGCGTTTCGAGCGACGTTGACAACATCGACGGCGTCGTTACCGGAACGATCACCACGATCGTCACCAACGTCGTGATCATCATCTCGACGGTGATCGCGATGTTCGCTTGGAACTGGAAGCTCGCGCTCGTCTCACTGGTCGTCGCGCCGTTGATGATCGTGCAGCTCGGCCCCGTAGGGCGGCGCATGTTTGCGCTGCGGCGAGAGACGCGCGTTCAACGCGACAACATCGAGTCGATCACCCAAGAAACGCTCTCGATATCCGGCATAACGCTGATCAAGTCGTTTGCGCGCGAGAAGTTCGAGCGGTCGCGCTTCCGCGAAGCCGGCACCGACCTCATGCATCTCGAAGTCCGCATGGCGACCGTCGGGCGGTGGTTCCTCGGATCGATTCAAGCGATGTCGAATATCGGACCGGCGATCATTTGGCTCGTGGGCGGATGGTTTGCGCTCCAGGGACAGCTCGATACGGGCGTCATCGTCGCGTTCATCGGTTTCGTCGGTGGGCGTCTCTACGGCGCGGGCTCCGCGCTCACCGGCATCCAGGTGCAGATCGTGAGCGCACTCGCGGTCTTCGAGCGCATCTTCGATTATCTCGACATGAAAACCGAGGATTACGATCCACCGGGCGCAGTCGCGCTCACCGACATGGCCGGGAACGTGCGCTTCGAGCGGGTCACCTTCGGCTACGACCCCGACCGCGTCGTGCTGCACGACCTCTCGTTCGACGTCGCACCGGGCCAGATCGCCGCGTTCGTCGGTCCGTCGGGGGCCGGCAAATCGACGATCACGCAGTTGGTTCCGCGCTTTTACGATCCGCAAGCCGGCACCGTGCTGATCGACGAGCGCGACGTGCGTACCCTCACCCTCGAATCACTGCGCTCGGGAATCGGCATCGTGACGCAAGAGACGTACCTCTTCCACGATACGATCGCTTCGAATCTGCGCTACGCCAAACCCGAAGCTTCCGACGACGAGCTCGTCGCCGCAGCGCGCGCCGCGAATATTCACGACTTCATCACCACGCTGCCCAAGGGGTACGAGACCGTCGTCGGCGAGCGCGGGCACAAACTTTCCGGAGGCGAGCGCCAGCGATTGGCGATCGCGCGGGTGCTGCTCAAGAATCCGTGCATCCTGATTCTCGATGAGGCAACCTCGGCGCTCGACTCGCACAACGAGGCCGCGATCCAGGAGGCGCTCGACATCGTGATGCGCGGCCGCACGAGCCTGGTGATCGCGCATCGTCTCTCGACGATCGTCAATGCCGACGTCATCTTCGTCATCGAGGGCGGGCGCATCGTCGAGCACGGCTCTCACGCCGTCCTGCTCGCCCGTAACGGGCCTTACGCCCGCCTCTACCGGACACAGTTCCGCGATACCGCCATCGCAACGTAACGCTAGGCGCTCACGGTCGAGCGACGTACTCGGGCTCGATCGAACCCATCTTCCCCGACTGAAAGTCAGCGAATGCGGCCTCCAGCTCCTCGGGCTCATTCATGACGAAGGGGCCGTAGCGTACCATCGGTTCTTCGATCGGCTTACCGGTCAGCATCAGAAACTCGAGCGGTTCGTTGCCGGCGTTTTCTACCGGAATCACGTCGCCGCTGCGATCGAAGATGATCGCTGCCTTTGACCGGTGCGCACGCTCACCGCTAAAGCGCGCTTCACCCTTCATGAGATAGACGATCGCCGTGTGACCGTCTTGCACGTTGTGCTCGATGCGCGCACCCGGTTCGAGGTGATAGTGCGCGTACCCGATCGGTATGCGCGTCTGCGCCGCGCCGCCGACCCCTTGCGCCTCGCCCGCGATCACGCGCGCCCATGCGCGTCCGTCGTCGCTGCGCCAGAGGGGAATCTGCGTGGAGCGGACGTCTTGATATCGCGGCCGCACCCACTTGTCGGCTTTGGGCAGATTGATCCAGATCTGGAATCCGTGGATGCGGCCGCCCTCGCGCATCACCCGCTGCGAGGGCATCTCGGCGTGCACCACGCCGGCGCCGGCCGTCATCCACTGGACGTCGCCGGGGTGCAGCTCACCGCGATGCCCCGCCGAATCGGCGTGTTGAAACTCGCCCTCCAGCAGGTACGTCACCGTCTCGAAGCCGCGATGCGGGTGATCGGGGGCACCGATCGCCTCGCCCGCGGCATAGTCGACCGGCCCCATCTCGTCGATCAGCAGAAACGGATCGACCTGGACCACGCCGTGCACCGGAAACGGGCGGTGCACCAAAAAGCCGCCGCCCTCATGGAAATCCCGGGCCGGCAGCACGAGAGAGACCTTACGTGGTGTCATAGCGCCCTTCATAACCCGTCCCCGGTTGCACCGGGGTTCGGTGGGCTACGCGACTCCGGCTGGGATCTTCATCTCCGCCGGCGCACGGGGTACGTGAAGTTTTGCCCCGGTTGCGGCTTGCACGTCGTCGACGGTCACGCCCGGTGCGACTTCGCGCAGCACGAGTCCGCGTTCTTCGATGTCGATCACCGCGAGATCCGTGATGATCTTGTGCACGACGCCCTTGCCGGTGAGCGGAAGATCGCATTCCTCGACGATCTTGTGCGCGTTGCCCTTGGCGACGTGCTCCATCATGACGACGACGCGTTTCGCCCCGTGCACCAGATCCATCGCGCCGCCCATGCCTTTGACCATCTTGCCCGGAATCATCCAATTCGCGAGATCGCCGTGCTGCGAGACTTGCATCGCGCCGAGCACTGCGAGATCGATGTGGCCGCCGCGAATCAT
>DATJTD010000269.1:0-26796 GCA_035503775.1 Candidatus Acidiferrales bacterium | reverse complement strand
ATCCGTGGACGAAGATATCACGGCGGTTGGGCATCGCCTCGTCGACGACGAGGCCTTGCGACTGCAGGGTGGCAATAGCTTGCGCATAGTCTTGCGCGGAGGGGCCGAAGTCCGCACCATACTCCTGCGGCGTCAGATAATGGTGGTAGAGCGGCGAGCCCGGCGTGTTCTGCTCGGCGATGAGGCTGTCGATCTGATCAAGATTTCGACCGTTGAGTTGCACCAGGAGATCGACTTGCGTGGATGGGTCGACGGCTGCGACGTACGTACCTCGCAGAGCGTTCGCCGACAGAGCGTGGGTGGGTGCAGCAACCGCCGCAGCGAGCGTACGTGCGGAGGGGATCGTCGCCGTACCGGAACTTTGGCCGCCGCACGCAGAGAGGACGATGACGCCCAACGTCGCGGTGATCACAGACCTCATCAAGAAGATATCCCCGATTACGTGTTTTGTAGTAAGTTACTTTGATAGTATCTCAACTCTATATAGAGAGAGATGCGATAGTCAATGGACAGTTGGATGAGATCGCGGCGGCTGTTCGATGTCGCTATAGTAACACTCGGCAACGTCGCAGTACGAACACGGCCGGCCTTTTAGCGCGTAGCCGTATTCGCCAAAGATGGGGCGGCGGGATTGACGGGAGATCGTCGGCGCACGGCGCGACGACGTCTGCGCAGAGCTCGAGGCGCTCAACGATGCAGTCGAAGCGCGGATTGCGGATTGAAGAAAACGGGACGCTGGTGTACGCGCGCTCTACCGGTGGGCTCACCACGCGGTGCAGTATTGCACGCTAGCCGCGAGTTCGAGCGCCTCGCCGAGGTTGATCACAAACGCGCCGCAGCGCGGTACGACGCCGATGAATGCGTCGCCATCGAAGAATTGTAAACCGGAACCGCCGCGATCTTCCGGATATCGAGTGCGTTTGAGTAAGAGGTGCGGATCGAGGTTGAAGGCGTCGTCGAAATAGTCGCGCGCGAGTCCAAGCGACTCGGCGAGCGCCGCGGCGAGATCCGCCGCGACCCGGCGCATTCGCTCGATCCATTCCAGGCCGTCGGCTGCCATTCGGGGGCGCTACGGGCGATGAGTTGGGGCCTTGAAGCCGCCAATCCGGTGGCCCGGCGGTGCGGGCTGCGATATCTCGTGGCCGACCAGATGAAACGCAGCCGATGCTCCCGAGCGTCCGGCTCACATTTGCCAAGTGCCGCGAAGGGTCGTCGGCACCGGGGGAAAGCCGGCGCAGATCGGCTGTTGGGCTCGGTCGTCAAGAATCGCAGTCCGCCCTGAGTGGCCAAAACTTGACTCTCTTGCGTCGTGGGTGTATGCTTTGCATCTATGCCCCACGGTCGGTAAAGTTTTCGGAAGGTCTGCGTCAGCGGGCCTTTCCTTGCTTGTCCGCCTCGGTGGATCTCCGGGCTTCCGGCGCCTCGCGCGCCCGTTGGCCGGCCCACCCTCGCGACGGGACCCGGGCTAGCGGTGTCGCCTGCGGCGACGCGTCCGACCTGGCAGTGCGCTCGCCTTCACCGGCACCCTGGCGCACCCATCAGAAAAGGAACCTACCATCAGCGTAAATTTGCTCGACGTCAACAATTTCGACGCGATGCGGATCGGCTTGGCCTCGCCTGAGCAGATCCGTGCTTGGTCGTTTGGTGAGGTCAAAAAGCCCGAGACCATCAACTACCGCACCCTCAAGCCCGAGCGCGACGGCCTTTTCTGCGAGAAGATTTTCGGCCCGACCAAAGACTGGGAGTGCCACTGCGGCAAGTACAAGCGCATCCGCTTCAAAGGGATGATCTGCGACCGTTGCGGCGTGGAGATCACGCGCGCGAAGGTCCGCCGCGAGCGCATGGGTCACATCGAGCTCGCGACCCCCGTCACGCACATCTGGTACTTCAAGGGCGTCCCCTCGCGCATCGGCATCCTCCTCGACATGTCGCCGCGCCAGCTCGAGAAGGTCATCTACTTCGCGGCGTACGTCGTGATCGAGCCCGGCCAGACGACGCTGACCAAACGTGAGATCCTCACCGAGCAGAAGTACCGCGAGTCGCGTGAGAAGTACGGCACGGGCTTCCGCGCCGGCATGGGCGCAGAGGCGATCCGCGAGCTGTTGCGCGACCTCAACTTGCGCAAGCTCCAAGAAGATCTCCGTAAGGAATTCAAAGAGACGACCGGCCAGAAGCGCATCAAGGCGATCAAGCGGCTCGAAGTCGTCGAAGCCTTCCTCAACTCCGGCAACAAGCCGGAGTGGATGATCCTTTCCGCCGTCCCGGTCATCGCACCAGAACTGCGCCCGATGGTGCAGCTCGACGGCGGCCGTTTCGCCACCTCCGATCTCAACGATCTCTACCGTCGCGTCATCAACCGGAACAACCGCCTCAAGCGGCTCCTGGAACTCTCGGCGCCCGAGATCATCATCAAAAACGAGAAGCGCATGCTGCAGGAAGCGGTCGATGCGCTCATCGACAACGGCCGTCGCGGCCGCCCGGTCACGGGCCCCAACAACCGTCCGCTCAAGTCGCTCTCGGATATTCTCAAAGGAAAGCAAGGCCGCTTCCGGCAGAATCTGCTCGGCAAGCGCGTCGACTACTCCGGCCGTTCGGTGATCGTCGTCGGTCCGAAGCTCAAACTGCACCAGTGCGGTCTCCCCAAAGAGATGGCGCTCGAGCTCTTCAAACCGTTCGTGATGAAGAAGCTCGTCGACCGTGGGCAAGCGCACAACATCAAGTCCGCCAAGCGGATGGTGGAGCGCGTGCGCCCCGAGGTCTGGGACGTGCTCGACGAAGTCATTCGCGAACATCCGGTGCTGCTGAACCGCGCGCCGACCTTGCACCGTCTGGGCATTCAGGCGTTCGAGCCGGTGCTGGTGGAAGGCAAGGCGATCCACTTGCATCCGCTGGTCTGCACGCCGTACAACGCCGACTTCGACGGCGACCAGATGGCCGTCCATCTCCCGCTGAGTGCCGGGGCGCAAGCCGAGGCGCGCATCTTGATGTTGTCCTCGAACAACATCTTGCAGCCGTCGTTCGGTCAGCCGGTCTCGATCCCGACCCAAGACATGGTGCTCGGGCTCTACTACCTCACCTTCCAAAAAGAAGAGTATCGCGGACCCGCCAAGGGCGAGTTGCTCGACGATCACATCTACGCGCAGCCGTCGTTCAACGGCCACACCCGCGGCGCGAAGCCGGCCCCCGCGCCTGGCGAGCCGGAGAAACTCACCTCCTACCCGGACCCGTCATCGGCGATCCTGGCCTACGAACACGAGACGATCTCGTTGCACGAGTACATCAACGTGCGCGTCAAGGGCACGATCGTCCGCACGACCGTCGGGCGCGTCATCTTCAACGAGGCCTTCCCGCCGGAGTGGAACGAGCCGTACGTCAACCACATCGTCGATAAGTCGGCGCTGCGCCGCCTCATCACCGACATGTACCGCAAGCACGGCAACGCGGAGACCGCGCGGTTCCTCGACGCCGTCAAGGAACTCGGCTTCCACTATGCCACCAAGTCCGGTACGACCGTCTCGATCACCGACATCGTCGTCCCGGATCACAAGTACAAGATCCTCGAAGACGCACAGCACGAAGTCGACAAGTTGCAAGACTTCGTCGATCAGGGCTTCATGTCCGATGATGAGCAGTACCTCAAGACGATCGGCATTTGGTCGCAAGCCTCCGAGGACGTCACCGCTGCCATGCAGGCGGCGCAGAACCCGCTCAATCCGGTCTTCATGATGGCGACCTCCGGTGCGCGTGGTTCGATCGCCCAGGTCAAACAGCTCGGCGGTATGCGCGGCCTCATGTCCGACCCGTCGGGCCGCATCCTCGAGATCCCGGTGAAAGCCTCGCTCAAAGAAGGCCTCACCGTCCTCGAGTACTTCATCTCGACGCACGGCGCGCGCAAGGGTCTCGCCGACACCGCGCTGCGCACGGCCGACTCGGGGTATCTCACGCGGCGTCTCGTCGACGTGGCGCAAGACGTCATCGTTCGCGAAGACGACTGCGGCACGACCCAAGGGATCACCGTGAGCGATATCGCTGCGGGCAAAGAGATCATCGAACCGCTGCTCGACCGGATCATCGGCCGGCGCGCGGCCGACGACGTCAAAGACCCGGAGAACTCGCGCAACAAGCTCGTGCGCCGCGACGAAGAGATCGACGAAGAGAAAGCCAAGGCGCTCATCGCCGCCAACATCCCCGAGGTGAAGATCCGTTCGGTCCTCACCTGTCAGGCGAAGTACGGCGTCTGCGCTGCGTGCTACGGCCGCAACCTGGCGACCGGCAAGAAAGTCGATATCGGCGAGGCGGTCGGTATCATCGCCGCGCAGTCGATCGGTGAACCGGGTACGCAGCTCACCTTGCGCACCTTCCACACCGGCGGCGTCGCGACCGAAGACATCATCACCGGTCTCCCGCGCGTCGAAGAGATCTTCGAGGCACGCAAGCCGAAGGGCCGCGCCACGCTCACCACGGTCGCCGGAACGGTTCGCGCTACCGACGAGAAGAACAAACGCGTCATCTTCATCACCGACAAGCACGGTGAGGAGCACGAGTTCGATGTGCCGCTGAATTCGCATCTGCTCGTGCAAGAAGGCCAGCGCGTGGAAGCCGGCGACCCGCTCAACGAAGGATCGTTCGATCCCCACGAAGTGCTCGAGTACAAGGGTGAGACCGCACTGCAGAACTACCTCGTGATGGAGGTGCAGAAGGTCTACCGCTCGCAGGGCGTCGACATCAACGACAAGCACATCGAAGTGATCGTTCGCTCGATGCTGCGCAAGGTGAAGATCGTCGACGGCGGCGATACGAAGATGCTGCCTGGGCAGCTCATCGAAGCCGCGGCCTTCGCCGAAGAGAACGAACGGATGATAGCCGACGGGAAGAAGAAGGCGGAAGCCAAGCCGGTGCTGCTGGGCGTCACCAAAGCCTCGCTCGCGACCGAATCGTTCCTCTCGGCGGCGAGCTTCCAAGAGACGACGCGCGTCCTCACCGACGCCGCCATCAAGGGGAAGCACGATCCGCTGCTCGGTCTCAAAGAGAACGTCATCATCGGGAAACTGATCCCTGCGGGAACCGGGATGTCGCGTTATCGCAACGTCACGATCGAACCCGAGGGCCAGGATCTCGACGAAGACGGTCGTCCACACGGTGCGTTCGTGGAATACCAAGAGCCGGTGGCGGCCGAACCGGCGCCGTTCGCCGGTTCGAAGTTCGTCACGGGCTTCCAGGACCGGCGTCCGCCGCTCGAGCAGACCGTGCAATACGAGGGAGACTACGGCACCGACGTCGCCGTGATCGCCCCCGCCAAACCAACGCAGTACCGTCCCAAGGGCATCAACCCCGAAGACCTCTGAGCTCGGCCTGGGTCCGAGAAAGACGCAAAAGCCCGTCGCGCAAGCGGCGGGCTTTCGTGCTTTGCTCCGGTATTGGCCGGCATGTTAAGCGAGGGCCGCCGCCGTGATGAAAATTCGATGATAAGAGGACGATATCACTGCTGTCTTCGTTGATTAAGCAGCCGCACCGAGGTATTTTGGGAGGTCCGTCAACATGAAGGGTCCCGCGCCGCGCGTCTTCGGTCGAGCACTCGTCGCTCTTCCGGTCGTCCTCTGTTCGCTTGCGGTGGTGCCTGTGCTCGCCGATGATCCGTGGGTCGCGCGCATCAGCGTGCTCGACGGTGCTGCCGTGGTCAAGCGCGCCGACGGAGGTGACACGACAGCCGCCATCGTCAACGCGCCGCTCATGGTCGGCGACTACGTGACGACCCAAGACAGCACGCGTGCCGAGATCGAATTCGACGCCAGTGATGTGCTGCGCATGAGCTCCGATACGCAGTTGCGCTTCAGCGAGCTCGATGCGCAGGGGCGCACCATTCAACTAGCGACCGGAACGGTTGAACTTCGGGTGCTTGCCGATGGTGACAACTATCCGGCGATTCAGACCCCATCGGTCACCGTGCGCCCCAACAAGGCGGGGGCCTACCGGGTCTCGGTTCTCGACGACGGCTCGGCACAAGTCACGGTGCGCCTCGGGGAGGCCGATCTGAACGACGGTACCGACGATCAAACCGCCGATCCGGGCAACACGGTGGGTGTCGTCACCTCCGACGCCGGCGTGCAGTTTCAGACGCTGCCGACGATCGCCGTCGACGACTTCGACAGCTGGAATGCCGATCGCGATCGCGTTGCCCAAGCGACGCAGAGTTACCAGTACGTCGACTCGTCGGTTGTCGGTGCCGACGACCTCGATCTCTACGGGCAGTGGGTCTCCGTCCCGGGCTATGGTGAAGTGTGGTCGCCGAACGTTGCTGCCGGTTGGGCTCCGTACACCGTGGGTCGCTGGGTGTGGGAGCCGTATTACGGATGGACGTGGGTCGCCGCCGAGCCGTGGGGCTGGGCGCCGTATCACTACGGCCGTTGGTTCCACGATAGCGCGGTTGGTTGGTGCTGGTATCCCGAGCGGGTCCATGCCGTCTGGCGTCCGGCACTCGTCGCGTTCTTCTCGTTCGGTGCGGGCGACGGTGGTGGCGTGAGCGTCGGCTTCGGAAACATCGGCTGGGTGCCGCTCGGGCCACGCGAGCAGTTCCATCCGTGGTGGGGCGGCGTGACCTACGTGAGCAACGCGACATATCGCAATTTCAACGCGCCGGGTGGTGCCGTCTGGGTGAGCCAACGACGCTTCGCCATGGGAGACTTCTCGCACCCGACGGCTGTCTCGCGCGCCGATCTCGCGAACGTGAGCGTCGTGCGCGGCACCCTTCCGGTGGTGCCGACCGAACACAACCTCGACTTCGGCGGCCGTCCGGCGGCGGTGGTGACGACGAGCGACCGCTTCAGCCGGTTCTCCGCTCCCGTGCAGCACGTGCCCACATTCGCTGAAGAGCGTGAGAGCGTGCGGGCACAGACTGTGCATACGATTACCGCTCCTAATGAGACGCAACCGCACGATGCATGGAGCCGCTTTTCCAATGATGCACCACGTCCTCAAGGCGACGCAAACACGTATCGTCCGCAACCCTGGTATCGCGCCGTGCCTCGCGCGGCGGGACAGCCGAGTCGTCGCACGAGCAGCCACAAGCGTCCTGCCAAGGTCCCAAATTCCTAGCGAGCGGCCTCAGTCGTCGCGGTAACCTCGAGATCGGGCGAGGGCGATCATCTCACGCATGCGCGGATGATCGCCCGGCACCGTCTTCTCCCAGTCTTCGAAGTGCGGAACCCGTTCGCCGACACGAAAGAGAAAGTAGTAGGCGCTCAGCTCGCCCAAGAACTTGAAGCGCCTTTTGAGATCCGCGGCGAGCGTCTCATACGACCCGAATGACTGCAGGTAGGCGCGAAACGATCCGTGTTTGGCCTCGAGTGCGAGCATGGTGCGTGCGTTGTCGATCGTCGCCCAAATCTTTTTTCCGGTCCGTAGGACGCCGCCATCTTGCAGGATGCGCATGACGTCGTCTTCGCCGTACGCCGCGACGAGGGTCGGCTCGAAGCCGTCGAAGAGCCGCAGGTAGGCGTCCCAGCGCGTCTCGATCATCTTCCACGAAAGGCCCGCCTGAAAGATCGCGCGCGACATGACGGCGAGATAGTCGGCGAGCTTGGTCGGCTCGATGCGCTCGGGGATGGCCACGCGCACTCATCGGCGAGGCTCGCTGTGTGGTCCTTCCGGCGGGGAAGGCCAGGCTCTCCCTGGTATGCGAGCGGCATCGTGCGAGCCCTCATCGTCAGTGCGTTTCTCCTCCTCACCGCCTGCACGCGCGTCGGAACGGGCGCCTCAGGCAGCGGCAATCCGTGGACCGAGCCCGGTGTCCTGCGCATCGCCGACCTCCAGGAGCCGGACACGTTGAATCCGGTCGTCGGAAATGCGCAGATCGACGTCGACCTCTCGATGTTTTGGGCCGGGTACCTCTTCAATTGGAGCGACCGGAACGCGCTGGTTCCCGAACTGGCGACGCAGGTGCCTTCACTGCGCAACGGCGGTATCTCCGCCGACGGCAAAACGATCACGTATCACCTGCGCCGCGGCGTGCTCTGGCAAGACGGCAGGCCGTTCAGCGCCGACGACGTGATCTTCACTTGGCACGCCGTCATGAACCCGCAAAACGACGTCGCCTCGCGGCTCGGCTACGATGACATCGTGTCAATCGATAGACGCGACGCCTACACGATCACGATCCATCTCAAGCAGCCGTACGCGCCGTTCGTCAACTCGTTCTTCACGATGTCGTCGACCGCGTATCCCGTCCTCCCGGCGCACCTGCTAGCCGCGCTGCCGAATATCAATCAAGCATCGTTCAATCAGCAGCCGATCGGAACCGGGCCCTTCATCGTTCAACGATGGCAGCGGGGGCAAGCGATCATCTTTCGCGCGAACCCTCACTACTGGCGCGGCGCGCCCGGGTTACGCGAGATCAGTTATCTCATCGTTCCCGATGAAAATACGACGGCGAATCTCTTCCGAGCGCACGAGATCGATTTCGATATGGAGGCACCGTCTGCTTTATACGATCAGTTTCGTGCGATCCCGGGGATACGGACGCAACTCGTCCCGTTTACGCAGTACGACCTCTACTCGATCAATATGAGCAACCCGATTCTGCGTGACGTCCGCGTGCGCAAGGCCCTGGCGTACGGCCTCAACGACGAGATGCTGCTGCAAAAAGTCTCGCACGGCATCGATATCCCGGGGACGACCGATCAGCCCGACTACCTCTGGGCGCACAATCCGAATACCGTCACCTATCCCTACAGTCCCGAGCGCGCGCGCTCGCTGCTCGCGCAAGCCGGTTGGCTCCCGGGTCCCGACGGTATTCGCCAGCGCGGCGGAAAGCGGCTTTCGCTCGTCATCGCAGGCCTGACCGGCTCGCTGATCGGCACCCAGATGGATACGCTCGCCCAGAGCCAGTGGCGCGCGATCGGCATCGACGCGCAAATCAAAGACTATCCAACGCCGCTCTTCTTCGCATCCTACGGCGCGGGTGGGATCCTCCAGAGCGGACGGTTCGATCTTGGATCGTATGCCTGGGTCAACGGCATCGACCCCGACGATTCAACCCTGTGGATGTGTAACCAATTTCCGCCGGCCGGGCAAAACGTTTCGCACTTCTGCGACCCGCAAGTGGATCGCGCGGAACGGATCGCGCTCACGAGTTACGATCAGGCCGTGCGCAAGCGAGCGTACGACATCATTCAGGCGCGTTTGGCTGACGAAGAGCCGATGATCTTGCTCTTTTATGGACGCCGCATCGTCGTCGAAAATACCGACCTGCAGAACTTCCGGCCCGCGCACGCCGTGACCGAGTTCTGGAATTCCTGGGAGTGGCGCATCTAGCGCGATCTTCAGCGCAGCCCCTTGTTGCCGTCCGGCATCGTCACAGAGGAGAGACGACAAACCGGCGTTGTGACCGCGAAAGGGATGGCGATGGATCCGATTGGCAATAATCCGCTCGTAGAATCAAATCAGTCTTGGAACGGCTGGGGGCAACAGCCCTCCGGACCTCCACCGTTTGCGGGGGGAGCCCCCGGCTTCGGCGGCGATCGTTTGAGTGTGTTCGGTTCTTCGCCGAACGGCTTCGGCTATGGACAAGGTTCCGTCGCCGACGAAGGGGGCGACACGTCGGGGAGCGGCGTCTTCTCGCAATTCCTCGGCTTCACGCAGAACGTCTTCAGCGAGCTCGGGCAACTCATGCAGCAGTTGACCGGCCAAGGCGGAAGCGCCGCCGGCGCAGGAGAGCCGTGCCAAAACGGGCAGTGCGCAGACGGAGCCTCCTCGCCCGGCCCGCAAGCCTATTTTCAAAACGCGTCGATGAGCTCCGTCGGCGATCCGCACGATTCGTTCAGCGGAACCGGCGGCAATGGCCAGACGGTCAGCGGCAAGTGGGACAATATGAAGTCGCACGCGCACCTCATCACCTCCGACTCCATCCCGGGCGGCTTCAACGTCTCGACGACGGCGACGACGCCGAATGCGAACGGCGTTACGTACAATAGCCAGGCGACGATTACCACCAACAACGGCAACACCGTCGTCTCGATGGGCGCCAACGGAACGCCGAGCGTCACCGACAACGGCCAGACGGTCTCGCTCACCGCCGGCTCCCCCGCGACCTTGAGCAACGGTGAAACCGTCACGCTCAACGCCGACGGCTCCATGACCGTCGGCGTCTCCAACGGTCAGGGCGGAACGATCAACACGACGCTCAAGAGCAACGGGAACGGCGTCGACGTGAGCGCCACCGCCAATGACGTCGATCTCGGCGGTTACCTCGCGAACAAACAAGACGGTGCATTTGCGAACCAAGGACCAGGCGCAGTGAGCACGCCGGTATTTGGCTGGAATCCCGCTCAAGGAATCGGTGATCCTTTCGAGCCGTACCCGCAGCCGTACCAACCGTACTCGTCGTCTTACCAACCATACCAGTCGGGGCTTCAACCATTCGGGGAGCCCGAGCTGGCGCCGGCCGACGATCCCTATTTCGTGTAGGCGTCTCGGCGCGACGTCTGCTCACCGAGCCGCACCGCTTCGACGGGGCGGCTCTTTTTGTTTTTCCCCGCTCGGAGTCATCCGCGGGCCGGGTCGGCGGCGTATCCATGCCATGAGCATCTTCCGTTCTCTCCCACTGGCCGCGCTCGTCGCGCTCGCCTTGCTGGGAGCCTCACCTACCCCGACCGCAAGCCCCAAGCCGGTTGCGATCGTTCACATCCGCGATTTCAAGTACAATCCGACGCCCGTCGTCGTGAGCGTCGGCGATACGGTCGAGTTCATCAACGACGACGACGAGGCGCACACCGTCACTTCGAACGACAAGAGTTTTGATTCCGGTGGTTTGGATACCGGAGAGACCTGGTTGCACACGTTTGCCAAGCCCGGGAAGTATGCGTATTTCTGTGCACTCCATCCCTGGATGAAAGCCGTCGTCATCGTCAAGCCCTCCGCGCCGTAGCGAAAGGATCGACTCATCATGAAGCGTAGCGACTTCCTCGACCACATCAGTTGGACCGGCGCCGGTATCGTCTTCAGCGTCTCGAGCGGCGGTATCCTCAGCTCGACCTCTCTCGCCCGCGCGGATGCGGACGATCCGAAATTCTCGTTCGTACAGATCAGCGATAGCCATATCGGCTTCAGCCGGCCGCCGAACGATCATGTTGCCCAAACCTTGCAGCAGACGGTCGATTCGATCAATGCCCTCGCGTATCAACCGGCCTTCGTCATGCACACGGGCGACGTCACCCATCTTGCCAAGCCCGCGCAGTTCGATACGGCCAAGAGCATTCTGTCGACGCTCAAGGCGCCGCTCATCTCAATTCCCGGCGAGCACGACGTGATCGGAGATCAAGGGCAAGCGTACTTCGCAGCGTTCGGGCGCAAAGACGCCCCCAACGGTTGGTACTCGTGGGATCAGAACGGCATCCACTTCGTCGCGCTCGTCAACGTCTTCAATTTCGAGCGCATGGGCCTCCTCACGCAGCCGCAATTGGATTGGCTCGCAAAAGATCTCGCTACCCAAACGGAGGAGACGCCGATCGTCGTCTTCGGACACGTCCCGCTGTATGCGCTCTTTCCGCAGTGGGGCTGGACGACCGAAGACGGGGCAGCCGCACTCGCGCTGCTGGCCCCTTTCACGTCCGTGACCATCCTCAATGGACATATCCATCAAACGATCGAGCACCGTGAGGGCAACCTCCATTTCTACACCGCCGCTTCGACCGCGTATCCGCAGCCCGCGCCGGGGACGGCATCGGGACCCGGTCCGCTCGTCGTGCCGCCGGATCATTTGCTCGGGGTGATCGGCTACCGGACGATCGAGTTGACCGAATCACAAGCTGTCGTCGCCCAGCATGCGCTGGGATAAAGCCGACAATCGGCGTAGGTGGGGGCTATGGGTTCTGCTGGCGACCGCCTTACGGCGGATTTCATCGCTCGCCGGCCCGAAGGGCTTGCGCGCGTCTACGAGTATTATGCCTCGGATTTGGTCAGCGTTGCACGCCATGTGCTCGGCAATCGCGGTGCCGCCGAGGACTGCGTGCACGATGCGCTTTTGCGCATCTGGCGTACGCCCGGCTCCTATCACCCCGAACGCGGCGCGCTGCGCAGTTTCCTCATTGCCTGCGTACGCAACCAGGCGATGACGATGCTGCGCGGTTCGACGCGGCGGACCGATCGCGAACGCGCCAACTACCAGCTCGAAAGCACCGCGCAGCCGCCGACCGAGCTTCAGATCGGCGATCACGTTGAAGTCGCGCGGCTGCGCGCCGCGATGGAGCGCCTCCCGAGCGATCAACGTGTCGCTCTCGAGCACGCGTACTTCAAAAACAAGACACAGCGGCAGATCGCAGACGACCTGGGCGTGCCGCTTGGAACGATCAAAAGCCGTATTTCACACGCAATGCGCACGTTAGCGGACGAGTTGCGCGAGCCCGAGGTCTCAAGATCATGACGGATCATCTCGACGACGACCTGGAACTTTACGCGCTCGGCATGCTCGAACCGCACGAGCGTGAGGTGGTCGACGCGCACGTTGCTGCCTGCAAGCCCTGTCTTGCGCGCCTCATTCAAGCTGAGGAAATCGGCGCGGCACTGGCTGGCGCGTTGCCGCGCTACGAGCCGTCGCCCGAACTCTCGGCGCGCCTGATGGGGAGACGTCGCAAGCCGCGGGTGCAGGCGGTTTGGTGGATGGGTGTGGCCGCCGCCTTCCTGCTGCTGGTCGGCCAAAGTTGGCGGAGTTATCAGTTCGGCACGGCGCTGCGCTCGCAAGACGCAATCCTCGCGACGCTCGTGCACAGCCATTTCGATCATGTGAATCTCACGATCGCACAGCCTGCCCCGGGCTTCGGCGCCAAGGCGATCTACGCGCGCGACGGTAGCTGGATGTACCTCATCGTCGATCACGCCCCGCTCTCGCTACACGTCGTCGTGCAGAGTGCCGCCGGCCGTCAGGATCTCGGTGCCATCACTCCTACGAACGGCGTAGCGACGCTCTTCGTGCGGCCGGCGCAGCGCATCACCGGCATCGAACTGCTCGCCGGCGGCGCGCCTGCCGCCTCGGCGAAGCTCATCTATTAGCCGGTTATGCCTTCTTACGTTTCGGTGCTTTGACGCTCGTGCGCGCGGGCGCTTTCTTTTTCGATTTGCTCTGATTGTAACTGATTGCCGCACGAACGAGCGCCTTGAGCGCGCGGACATTCACCTTATCGCCCTCGAAAAAATCGATCGCTCGTCTCTGGTTGCCTTCGAGGCCCGCGTTGAAGAGCTTATCGGGATCCGGAAGGCTCGCCCCGTGGTCAAAGGTGACCTTCACCTTCCCTTTGTGGGCGTTGGCGACCGCGATGATTCCGTCACGCTCCCAGACCGGGCTTCCCATCCACTTCCATTCCTCGACGATCTCAGGATCGGCCCCGAGGATTGTCTCGCGGACGGTGGCGAAGGTCTTGCCACGCCAGTCCGGGATTTCGGCGATCAACTTGTCGATGCGTTCCGATGGGTTCATCCGTTCGTTATCCCTCGAATTCGTCGTTGCATGCAACCACGATGGCAGCGGTAGACGGTGGCATCAATCGATAGCTGCTACCACGCGTTCCAGGGCCGCAAAGAACCGCGGCCAGCCGGCTTCGGCGCCATGGTACGCCTGCTGCTGATCCGGCCGGAAGCCCGACTGCTCCACGCGCAGGTGGGTGCCGGTGCTCGTAGGCGTGAGCGTCCACGTGACGATGCTCTCGAGACCAAAGGCTTCCCACGTGTATGTCAGCTTCTTGTTCGGCTCGACGGCCAAGACCCGACCTTCGACAGCGCCCCAATCTGCGCTGAGGGTGAACCGGTGGTCCACGACCGGCTCGAAGTCATTTTTCATCAGCCACTCCGCGATCAGTTGCGGCTGCGTGAGCGCGCGCCAGACTTTTTCCGGCGGCTGCGGGATATCGCGCTCGACGACGACGGTGAGCGTTTCGGTCGCTTTGTTCACTGGTCCATCCTTTTCAGCAGCTCTTCGAGGTGGTCGAACCGGCTCTGCCAGAACCCGGCCATCTGGCGTGTCCAGTCTATCAAGGGTGCGAGCGCGCTCACCTGCGCGCTGTAGTGGGTCTGACGTCCTGTATGGCGGTCGCGCACCAATCCGGCCTGCTTGAGCACGCGGAGATGCTTGGAGACGGCCGGTTGTGAGATCCCAGACCGAGCGGTCAGTGCCCCCACGGTCTGCTCTCCTTCGCGGCACAGTCGCTCGAAGAGGGCTCGCCGGGTCGGATCGGCGAGCGTTTTGAAAAGCACCTCGGGGGCCTTCCGCATCGAAGAACGATAACCTGCTGGCTATGACTCGCATGGAACTGCTGATTCAGGGTACGCGCGAGGCGCGTCCACCCTACATCGCCGGGACCGCATCCACCAGCTAATCATATCTTTCTAGTTATATATGGCGGACTCGAGCCGCATGGTGTGGCGCCTTTGCTGCTTGCAGTTACCCGCACCTACCGGCGAATAAAAACTGCTGTGTAAACGCGGCGTAGCGGAAGAAGCGGCGCTATCGCGACGGATCGCTGCTAGCACCGCCTCTGCAGCACGTGCGCGATGATCTCAGCGCAGCTCCGGGTGGCGCTGCTGGATGTTTTCGCGGTTGACGTTTCCGCCTTGTGACTGGAACTCCAAGTTCGTCGGGTCCGTGGCACGGCGTGGATTGAGCGCCTTCTCCTGGATGTGATCCAAGTTGATTTTCCGCTCGAACCAGGGGACGTTGGGATCGTTGACTTGGATCATCGGCGCTCGGGAGCCCTGTTCGAACTCGATGTTCGCGTCACGCAGGAACTGCACGGCGGACGGATCGGCGCGCACGCGGTCCCAGAACTTGTCGCGAATCTTCTCGTAATTTTCGAGCATCTCTTCATCGGAGAACGAACTCTCGGGCCTCGTTCCGATGACCTCTTGCTTGGCGAGATCCCAATCGGCGCGGAGCGGTGTGTCGGAGATCTTCTTGCCGATGACGTTGAACGTTCGGTCGAGCGCATCCTCAACCGACTCGCCCGGGCGGCGGCGAATGACGTCGCGGTCGAGACGGCGCCTCGTCGGCTCGTCAAATGGCCGCTCGGGGACTTTCTTGCCGCCGATGCGTTTCTTGCCGCGCGAGCCGGTGACGTCCTCAGTCCGAAAGTTGTCTTCGTTCAGGTCGCTGTCCGAGATGCCGCCTTCGAAAAGCGGGTCGCGGCCGGGATCGAGCAGCGTCTCGCGGCCGCCCGAAGTCGGATCGGCTGTGCCCTTACCGAACTCGCGGACGCCGAGCGCCAGCATGATCATCTGAATCAATCCCGAGGTCCCGCTCTCGTAGCGCTCCTCTTCGCTGCGGCCGAGATCCTTACCGGAGATGATCGAACGGTTCGTAAATGCCTCGATCACCGACGAGAGCCCGATCGCATCCATCAAGGCGACGAAGATGACGACGGCGGGATCGTAGACGCCCGCGTCAATGGCTTCTTTGGCGCGCGTCACGAGTGAGTATCCAAACGAGAACGCGAGCATGCACGCACCGATGACCAGCGCGACGGTTCCGATCGCGAGCTCCTCCGGCGCGAGCGCGACGACGACGGCGGCGAGCCCAATGACCGCGCCAATTGCGACGACGGCCTTCCCCAGCGCTTCGAGCACGCCGCGAACCGGTGCCGGGAGACTCGACCAGAAATCGCTGATCGCGCTGCCGATGCCACTGAAAAAGGAGCCGATCGCGTTGAGGGCGTCGTCGAGCTCCTGCTGCAATCCGGTGTCTTCCATGAGCCGGCCGAACCAGCCGAGATCTTCGCGCCGTTGCTTCTCCAACTCGGCGCGTCGCGCAAGCTCGAGCGCGTCGGCCGACTTCAAAAAAGCTTCCAGGCTCGCAAACTGCGCTCCGGCGGTGAGTTCCGGCCGCACGAACGCCGCCGGCATGTCAGACTGCAAGCCGAACAGACCCGCCCCGCTCGCAAATGCGCTCTCGGCGAGCATGCTCTGCACACCTAAACTGCGACCGCGATTCACATGGTCGGCGCGGTAGGCTTGCACCGGTCCGTCGCCGACGAGCTCGAAGCCGCCGAAGGCAAGATCGCCTTCGATTGCCAGGAGCGTCTCGAACGTCGCCGGCCGACCGCGGATCTGCGAGAACCACGTGTTGTAATCGCAGTACACGTGGCTCTCCACGTGGACTTCGACCTTGCGCCCATCGGTATCGGTCAGGACGATCGAGCGCGTGTAGAGGATGTGCACCGGGTAGAGCTCGACGCTCTTGGTCGGCGCCGGCGCGACCGGAGCGGGGATGCCCTCGGGATCGATCCCGATCCCGGTCGACGGACCGACTCCCGGACCGACGACGACCGATCCGTACTGCTGGCTCGGATCGACGTGCACGGTGATGTCCGAGGAGCTTGCAATCGAGCCGTTCGCTCCGCCGCCGTTCACATCGACGTGGAAGGAGAGGTCGTTACTCTCCATCGTCGTCGATCCGGTGATCGTGGCGTGCTCGGGGGCGCCGGCGCCAAGCTCGCCCAGATCGCGTTGCTCGGCCCCGAAACGCTCAGGGCCTGGGACAAACGGCGTCTGGGTCGAGAGCGGCGCAGCTTGGAAGAGCGGCGGTGCCGCGGCCCCACCGGGCTGGATACTGCGCCCTGCCGCGACGTCGTCCGCGCGTCGTTCGGCATCGGCACGGCTCGCGGTCACCCCGCTGCGCAACTGTGCGATGTGCGCGTACTCGTGGGCCATCACCGAACGCGAGTCGAGGGCCTGCGGCGTCACGGCGATCGCGCCCGCGTCGAGCGTCGCCGCCACCGCCTGGTTCTGTTGCAAGAATCGCACGGCGGCCGCATCGGTGCGTACCGTAACGCTCGCGTCGGTGTGGTGCTGCGCCGGCGCGGTGCTCCCGGAGGGAGCTTTCGGTGCCGGAGTCGCCATCAGCGCGCGCGCCTCACAGGGCGTCTTCGCTCAGGAGCGCGGTGTACGCGTCGCCGAGCTCAAAGCGTCCGGCGACGCGACCGCTCTTGGCGAGCTCGTCGCGCGCTGCGCGCAAGAGATCGAGAAGGACGATTGTGCGCGGTTGGGAGGCTGCTTCGTAGGCCGCGCTCAAGGCGGCGTTTTGAATGCTTCCCCCGGAGAGGGCGAAGCGCTCTGCGACGCGATCGACGTCGGCGGGGTGGTGCGGTGCGCGCGCGAGCGCGAGCGTCCATAGCCGGCGGCGCGCGGCGGGGTCGGGCATGACGAAGTCGACGAAGACATCGATCCGCCGTGTGAGCGCATCGTCGATATTGTTGCGCATATTCGTCGCCAAGACCACGAGGTCGGGATACGCGTCGATCGCCTGCAACAGATAGGCGGTCTCGATGTTCGCATAGCGGTCGTGCGCGTCTTTTTGTTCGCCGCGTTTACCGAAGATCGCGTCGGCTTCGTCGAAGAAGAGGCAGACGTTCGCGCGCGCCGCTTCGCCGAAGACCTGCGAGAGCAGCTTCTCCGTCTCGCCGATGAACTTCGAGACCACCATGCTCACGTCGACGACGTAGAGATCGCGTCCGAGCCGCGTTGCGATCGCCTCGGCAGCGAGCGTCTTCCCCGTCCCCGGCGGCCCGGAGAAGAGGCAGCGGATCCCGCCTGCCGACGAGCCCGTTTGGAGGCCCCACGTTCGCGTTACGGTCTCCCGGTGCTCGAGACGTGCGGCGATCGTGCCGAGCATGCGCAGCTTCGCCGACGGAAGAACGAGCGCGTCGAGGCCGCGCCGCGCGATGATGCGCCGCCCATACGGCAGCGGTTGCGCGGCGCTGGGCTCTTGCACCGCGCGCGGTGTTGCGCTGATGCGCCGGTGCGCGAAGCCGTCGAGCGCCGTTATGCCCGCCGGTGCCTCGACGAGGGTGTGAATGGGGAGGTTCATCAGCAATCGGCCGGCTTGCAAGGCGGCGTTTGGGCTCACGGTCGCGACGCTGAGCAGTGCGCCGTCGAAGAGTGCCTCGCGCGCCGCGAGCGGCACGAGTTCGACGGGCGCCTCGGCGCTCAAGCGCAACAGGGGACGTGCGAGCTCAGCGGCGATGCCGGCGGCGGCATCGGCCAACGCTGCGGCGTCGGCACCCCACAAGATCGTCGGCGCCTTCGAGACGGCCTCGGTTCCTTCGATCGTCGCCGCTGCTGCGCGCATTCGTGTGGCGTGCATCCGCAGGCGCGGATCGAGGGACGGCGAGCCGAGCAGACGCGCGAGCGCGCCCCCGTCGAGCTGGACGCGCGCACCGCTGGGATGCTCGTCCGGAATAATGATAAGAAACGAAAGACGCACGAGCAAGCCGTCGGGGCGAAGCGCCTCGATCGCGCGTTCGCGTTCGCGCAAACCGTGCGCGAAGAGGTCGAGGAGCAGTCCGGTCGTGATGCCGCGGCGCGTGAGGTCGTCGTGTAAAAAGCCGACCACGCGATCCACGCGCGGGATCACAGCGATCCCGGCGAGCAACGCAATCGTCGCGCATTCGAAGCGCGAGAGCTCGCGCAGCGGCGCGGGCAGCGCGCACGTGGGCGGCTCGTCAAAGGCGCTCAGCGCTTCGGCGCCGCCGCCGGCCTTGAGAATCTCGAACGCATCGAGATCGGAGACGTAGAGCGAGCGCATCGGATCGAAGGCGCGTCCGCGTCGTTCGGTCGCCCGCTCGATCGCCACCTGCAAGACGCCGGTCGCGTAGGCGACGAACGGTGCGATTGCCGCGGGCGCCGCCAAAGGCGTCATCATTCGGGCGGCTCGATCGCGAGCTGCACGCCGTTCCAGGGGACGACATACGTTCCGGTGAGCGCGGCGCGTTCCAAGATCAGACGGAGTGGAGCGTTCGGAAGCCGCGCCGCCCAGCCGTCTGGGGTGCGGCGCATCGCACTCGAGCCGGTAAGGAAGGTGCGCACGACGTACGTGCAACGCGCGCGCTCGAAGCGCATCAACGTCCGCGCGAAGGAGCGTACCACGCGCACGGCAAGCCGTTCGAGGCGCAGATCGGCCGGGACGAGCGCGTGCAACTTCTCGCGATCCTCGCCGTCGCAGAGCGCGACGATCGCGGGATCGTCGCTCGCGCTCTCGCCGAAGAGCAACTGCGCGAGTGCAAGCGCGATGGCCGCGGCCTCGCGTCCTTCGAAATTTGCGATACGGGGCGCGAGGTGTGGGAGAAGCAACCAGAAGCCCGCACAGGCGCACGCGAGGGTCTTGTCTTCCCTGGACACGGTCGCGGTCTGCGCGACGAGCGCCGATTGTACGCGTGTGGTCGCACGGTGCGCGAGGATTCGCGCGGCGGCGACGGCACCGGGAAGGTGAGCGAAGATCGCTTCGATCGCGCCCAAGAGCGCCTGAACGTCCGCCGGCGGCGACGATGCGCCGCGTGCGTTATCTGCAGCGTCGAGCGCGTTGACGAGGAAGTGCCAGGTCTGCGCGCTCGGCTCTAAGCCGTCGTCGAGCAGTGCGAGCAGACGACGCGCTTCCGAGGCAGTACACCGCCGAGCGAAGAGTCGCGTCCATCCGAGGCCGAGCGCGGCGACCACTTCATCTGCATCGCAGCGCTCGCAGATTGCCACCAGCGCCGCCGGAGTTGGGAGCGGTTCGAGATCGACGAACGGCGATGCGCGCCGCAGCACGCAGCGCCGATCTTGCGCGAGTGCGATCAGCCAGGTTGCTGCTTCGACGGCGTGGTCGACGCGCACGCCTTCGAGGACGTCCAGCGCGCGCAGCGTGCGCTCCGCGGTGCCCTCGGAGTGATCCGTTGCGGAGCTTCCCAAGGTAACGCTCTGCGCGACGATCGTGTCGATGCACGCTTGCGCGATCGTGCGTGCAAGATCGCGACCGCGCACGCGGCCGAGCGGCGCGCGCAGGGTCACGTGCATCCTTGGAACGATTGCGACGCCCGGCACCGCCGTCTGCTCGGCGAGCGCGCCGCGGAGGGCATCCGCCAGCGTGGCGCGCAGCTCACGTGCAACTCGCTCGCCGTCTGCGCGCCGTGAGGCCGGCGCCTCGATGCGCAAGGCAACTGCACCGATGTGCGCGCTCATGCGCGAGTGCCCGCGGTCATGCGTGGCTTCCGAGCGCAAGCCACGAGACGGCCACGTCGACCGCGGCGTTCGACCAGGTCGCCCCATCGCCGTTTGCGGGCGTCGTCGGATCGAGCCGCGTGACGCGATAGCTCGCCTCCGTCGTCTTCACCTCCACGGCGACGGCGGCGATCGTGGTGAGACTCTGGCCGCAGACGGCGACGAAAAATGCGGGCGGCGAAGCGAAGGTGATGGGGAAGGTGATCGCTGCCGGCGCTTGCGTCAGCGGCGTGACGGAGGCTGTCGCGGTTCCGAAGACGACGCAGAGCGAGCCGAGCTGCAAGACGCTCACGGCGCCGGAGCTACTCGTCAGCGGCGTCACGTCGGCGGGCGGCGAGACGGTTTGGTTGAGCAGACGGCTCTTTGCCGTCAGGCGGAACGGCGGCGTCGTTTGTGAGCCCGGATTGAAGAGCAGATCGCCGCTCGCGGTTTGGATCTGCAGGTCATCGCCGCTCTCCACGGCGAGGCCGGTCGCGCCGCTTGCGACGATCCCGAGCTTCACGTTGGTTGCCGTCATCGTCAGTGCGTTTTGGTCGATCGTTGCCACCGGCGCCGCGCCGGCGATGAACGTGACCTCGTCACCCGAAGCCGTGCCGAACGCAAGCGCGAGCGTATCGGAAGCGGTGATCCCGGCGATGTTCTTCGGCTGCGTCGCGCCCAGCGTGAGCGTCGTCGTCCCCGTCGTGACCACGACGCTCGTCGCGGCATCGACGTTGGAGAACGCACCGGTTTTCGCCGTGACGGTTCCCGTGCCGTCGACCGAAGCTAAGACCGTCCCCGCCTCTGACTCGACGTTGACGCACGACGTCGGATCGTTGTTGCCGAGATCGATCACCAGACCATTCCCGGTCGCACTCGGGGCGGTGTACGACAGCGAAACGCTCGACGTCGCCGGTGCACCGGCAGTCGCGCAGAAGTCGATCGAGCCGCCGGGCGCCGTGATCAGCGGAGCGGTTCCGTCATCGGCGGTGATCGCTTGAAGTGTGCCCTTCACGCAGAGCGTCGTTGGCGCTTGGTCCTCCGCATGCGCGAGGACCAGATGCGCGGGCGCGACGATCTCGTGCGCGCGCACGCCGCCGCCTTGACGCACGTCCGGCGTGCTCCCGGTGTACGCTTGAAACGTCGTGCCGGTCCAACCGAGATAGCCGAGGCAGACGGCATCGGGATACTGCGCGCGCGCCTGCGAGTCGCTGAGAAAGACGCCGACGTTCGCGAGCTCCTGCACGCGATCGCCGGCGGAGGTCGTGCACGGGCTGAGCTGGGTCGTCGAAGAGGCAACGGTCGCCTCGGAGTACCACACATATCCGGGATACGAGCCGGACGGTTGCCCCGCGAGCGGATCGGGTGCGATTGGCAACGGCGAGCCGATGACGATTTGCCGCCCTTGATCGTCGACGGCAAGTCCAGCCGTGACGACGGCGGTCGCGGTCGTCTGCGGTGATGCCGGTGGAATGAACTGGTACGTCATCCCATCGACCACGCCGCTCGTGTGGGCGACCGAGCAATGCGTCTCGAGCTCGCCGCGCGGATAGTCGACCGTGAGCTGCAAGTCGGCCGCCGAGAGCAACTGACCTTCGCTGAAGACGGGACGCTCGATCGTGCTCATGCCGGCGTCATTTTGGCGTCGACGGGGGTTGCGCCGGCGCGGGCGCCGGCTGCTGCGCGACCTCCCGACCGCGGCTCAACTCGATGACGAGGCAGAAGAGCCGCACGACAGCGGCCTCGATCTCTTGCAAGCTGTAGATCGTGCGGCGCACGCGGCAGTCGGGCGCGGTCACGTTCTGACCGTCGACGGTGAAGCACGCAAGCGGAATCCACGGCCACGCGACGCACGGATCGCACGCGCGCGCCATGTGCAGTAAGTCCAAGCATGACGGCTCTGCTTCGGCGTCCGTCACCGCGGTATCGTCGAGGCCGGCGACCTGCGAGGCGAGCATCGTGTACATCTGGCTGGGTGCCGATGCCGATTGAGCCGCCGCGGCGACGTCGGTGACGCCGGCTGGGATCGTCATGAAGAGATTCCACAAGTCCGCCAGCTGAAGGTCTTGCCGCGGCAGACCGCACCACGTCTGCGTCGGTCGCGTCACCGGGAGCGTCGGGAACTCGTTGTCGCCGAAGATGCGAATTTCGACGGTCTCGTTCACGCGCGAGTAATCGCAGAGGGTCTTTGGCGTGCCGCACTGCTGCGCGTACGAGGGGACGGGATCGGCAAGACATTCTTTGTAGCGCACGGCGACGCAGAAGTGCGTCGGCGGCGTCGGCTGGCAACCCGGAACCGCGCACCACGGATCGCCCATCGCCTTGGTGATGCGAGCCTGCCGCTCGGTGAAGAGATCGGCGAGCGATTTGCTGTAGTTGCTCGCCATGTAGACATCGCGTCCGTACCGATCGATCCCGTAGCCCGCCTCGACGCGCAATGTCGCGCCGGAGAGCGCGATCAGGCCGCTCGTCTCCGTCGCGCCCGTCGTTGGATTGGTTGGCGTCTGCTGCGCGGCTTCTCCATCGATGGCGACGCGGAAGCCGCACGAGATTCCCCACCCGATCGTGTGCCGCGCACGCAGTTGCTCGTGCGAAAAGGTGCGTTGTTCGATCGCGGTGAGGTCGGCCGGTTGCACGAGCTCACCCGCGAAGAAGCGCGGAAACTGCAACGTCGGAATCGGGCAGAGCCCCGCGTTGACTTCCTGTTGGTCGCCGCAGCCGCACCCACAACCGCCTTGCGACGGCTGCGCGAGCTGCAGCAACCGCGAAGCTACCGCAATTGCGGAGGGGGCGTTGACGATGGGGGTTGAGCTCATGACCGTTCCCTTTGCTGGCGTTTAGTGGCTGCCGGTGATGGTGTAGACGAAGTCGCCGCCTTGCGTGCCGTTGCCCGAGAGTCCGGGCTTGTCGGTGCCCGCGCCAAACGACGGCGAGCCGTCGAGGCGCGCCGTCTTGGCGGCGTCGCACAAGGCCGGCCCGGTGTAGACGCCGCCCTTCGGGCCTGCGGTCAACGTGATCGTCGCAGATTCCAAGAATTCGCCTGTGGTCGAGGGCGGGATCGGTTGCGCCGAGATGACGGTGAGCTGATCGTTCGTTGCGTTCCAGGCGAGGGTGCACGGCCATGTCATCGGCGCCGGGACGTAGGTGAGCGCCCCAAACTTGAGCACGAGCGTGACGGTGCCTTGCGTGATCGCGCCACTCTCACCGAGGGTCGTTGCAACGGCGCTTGCGGGATCCATCGCCTCGGTGAACGGCAACGCGATTCCCTTCGCGAGCATCCCCGTGAGCTGTTCGTCGGAGGTCTGCTGCACGAGGTCTTTGGTGACGACGCGTGGACCGTCGGTTACCTGGTCGATGAACGCGACGGTGAGCGAGACGTCGGGATCGTGACCGCCGACGTAGTCGTCGATCGAAGCCGTGCAGACGATCGTGCTGCCCACTTGGAATGCCGTTGGATCGAAGGTCGCGTTCACCACGAGGACTGCCGTTTGCCCGGCGGCGAGCGACGGAATGACGGCGATCACCCCGGCCGTCTTTCCTTTTGGCGCCGCGGCGGCAACGCCGGCAATCGTGAGCGTCGCCGACGAGAACGTGAGCTGCTTTCCGCTCGGAAAGGCCAGCTCGAGCTCGAAGCTTTCGGACGTTTTGTGCGCGTCGGTGTTCGTTGCGGTCAAGGTGTACGCGAGCGCGTTGCCGGCGGGAAGCGCGGCGAGATTCACCGTCGCCGGCGCGACCATTGCCGTCAGCGAGAGATACGCGTCGGTTGCGGCGCAGCAGACGATCTCAGCCTTGGTGAGGCAGAGGAGTGCCTCGAAGAGTGCGCCCGTCGAAAGAACCAGACGCCGGCCGCTGGCGTTGTCGATCTCGTCGAGCGTGCCATCGGCGTTGAACGAGACGGTCGCGAGCAAGAGCAACTCGTTCCCGCCGTCGCAAAAATTCGCGCAGGGCTGCGTGATGACGTCGCTGAGCACCTCGGCGAGGGAAGCGTTGTAGAGTTTTTGCGCGGGCGCGCTCGACCCGGGACCGGTGAGCTTCACGTCCAGCCATTCGCAAAATGCGCGGCCGACCGGATTGATCCAGACGGGCGGCGGCGTCGAAGTGACGACGACTTCGTATCCTTCGCGCGTCACGCTCGGCGTGCACCCGCCGTGCTCACACGGGCCGCAGCAGCCGCATGGACGGACGTACGTCGGGATGGGATCGGTCTCGCACTGCGCATAACGCAGGCAGACGTAGAGCTTCGTTGGGATGCTCTGCGTGAGAGTGCTCTGCGTCGGCGAACTCGGTGTCGTCGCGGTCGTGCCGAGCGTTCCCATCGTCGCGCCGCACCAGCCGCTGGTGGCGCCGTCTTTGAGCGGAACGAAGAGATCGCTGGGAACGACGATCTCGCGGCCGCAGCAGTCGAGGGCGATCCCCGGGCGCAAGATCGCGTAGGAGTTGACGCACTGCGGCGACGGGTGCTTCTCGACGCGCAGGCCGCAGACGGTGCCGAAATCGTGCAGGCGAATGTCGTGCGTGTTCGCGCGCAGCGCATGATAGCGGTGCTCGAGTGCGAGCAACCGGGGCTCCAGCAGCATCCCGAAGCTATACTTCGGATGTGCGAGCGGCTCGACCGCGCAGGCGCACTCGCCCGCACAGCCGGCCGGTGCGGGGATCACCGGCGTCAACGTGGTACCGGGTGCGCCGGATCGCACGTCGACCGGTGATGTGGGGATGTTCGTGCTCACGGGAGGCCTCCTACGATCGCGTTGACGCCAATGCGCGGTGGTGCGGTACCAGCGAGAAGAGCGGGCGGCGAGAGCGTGCCGAGCATGCTGTCCAAGCCCAAGCGTGCAGTGACGCCCAGACGCGCGTTCGGCGACGTGATGACGATGCAGACGGCGACGTGCGCCGGCTTCTGCGTCTCGATGACGCGCTCGAGCATCGTGAGCTCGTCTTGTGTCGGCTCGGCGTAAGACGGCACGTAGACCGTCATGCGATTTGCGCGTGAGGCGAAGGGATCGAGCATCGGCGTTGGGACGGAGTCGATCGTCTTTGTGCTCAGGAGATCGGTCCCGTCGAGTGCCGCGCGATTGACGATGCCTGGACCAAAGAGGACGGCGCAACCGAGATACGACTTCTGCGCGAACCACCAGCTGCGCTCGGTGAAGCTTTCGACGATGACGATGCGACGCCCGAGCGCGAGCTCGACAAAGCGTTCGATCCCCCGCGCCGTCCCGCGCAAGCGAAAGAGTTCGCCCGCGTGATGGATGACGGCGCGGCGCCGCTCGACAGGCCACGCACGGTAGAGTTCCATATCGAACCAGGCCCCGAGCCAATCCAGAAAATCGCGCTTCGTCGCGGCGTCGGTCGTGCGCGGATCGATCACGCTGCCGAGCGTGCGAATCTCGCCCTTGACCTCGTCGCGCATCGCATCGAAGAGCGAGAGGAGCCGTTCGTTGAAGCTGCGGCCGCCCGCATCGGTCGCGTAGATTGCCGGAAGCATCCGCAGGCTCGTGTTGCGGGGGAAGCTCACGTCGAGCCGGTGCAGCTCCGCCGCCGAGCCAGGGACGCCGGTGAGCTGCACGCGCAACCACAGATACCGCCCGGGATTGGCGGTGATGATCGTATCGCTGCGCCAACCAAACGGTCCGGCAATCGTGACGGGCGTCGACCACTCGGAGGGATCGAGCGCGGCGATCGCGGCGTCTCCACGATTCACGTCGGCGGTGTACGTGGAGAACGTGATGCTCGTCGCCGCCGCCGGGAGGGACGGATCGAAGCGCAGCCGGTCCCAGACGCATCCCGCGACGCCGCCGTCGAACGCCGACGAGACGTACGTTCCGGCGCCGCTGGCGCGCAGCGAGCTGTCGACGGTGAGACCACTCACGGACGTGGCCGGCCAGCCGGCGCGGCCGCCCAGCGGATAGACGCTCATGTCGACGGATCGTAGAGCGGCGTGACGTTCACGCCGTTCAACGGAACCCAGAAGAGCTCGTTCGATCCAAGCGTCGCGTCGGTCATCGGCGCAAGCGCCGCGCCGTCGACGGAGATCGTGAACGTCGATGTATCCAAGCGCGTCACGCCGGGAACGTTCATGATCGCCGCAAACGCGACCGCGGCGTACGCCGTCGCGCCCCAGGTCCAACCGCCGCCGTTGCCCGACGGGGCATACATCGCGCGCAGCGTGCTCTGGATCTGCTGCGAGACGGCGGCGAGATCGGCGCTCGCCGAGCAGTACACCGTGACGCTGAAGGTGAGCTGGTGATACGTCGGACCGATGACGTGCAACTCGGTCGTAACGAGCCGATGCTGATCGAGCCACGCGCAGACGGCCTGCAACGTCGTCTGATTCGGAATCGGCGGCCCGGTCTGCGCGGTCTGCAGTGAGGGGTCGTCGTCGACCGCGCGATCCGGCACGACGATGACGGTGACGCTTCCTGGGACGGTGATGCCGGGGAAATCCGGGTTGACCAGGGGGAGCGCCTGTGCGCGGGCGACGAGCGCTCCCGGCGTCTCGAGTGCGAGCGCCGCAAAGTCGTCAGCGGTGACGGCGCGATTGGTGCTGCGGATATCGGCACCGGCGCGATTGATCGCGTCGGCCTGTGTCTCTTCGTCGGAGCCGCCGCTCGCCGCGATTGGATTCGTGACGCTCGCGACGTTCGCGACATACGACTGCAGCGAGAGGCTGCTGCCGGCAGCGACGTTGCCGGCAGCGCCGCCGCCGTAGCGGTACGAGGTCGCGACGATATTCGTGGGGTCGTCGGGATTCGCGAGCGGAACGGCGCCGAAGTGATTGTCGCCGAAGGTGATCGTCCCGGTGGTCGC
>DATJTD010000268.1:0-5695 GCA_035503775.1 Candidatus Acidiferrales bacterium | reverse complement strand
TACGCGAAGCTGGCCGCCATCTTATCGGACGCGTTCACGGTGTATGTGATGGATCGGCGCGGGCGCGGCCTCAGCGGCGCGCAAGGAGACGACTTCTCCGTGGAACGGGAAGTCGAGGACGTACAGGCACTCGCCACCAAGACCGGGGCGTGCACGATATTTGGCCACAGCTCGGGCGCGCTGGTAGTGCTAAGGGCCGCGCGGATCACGCCGATGTTGGAACGTATTGCGCTCTACGAGCCACCCTTCTCGATTGCTGGCTCCATCCCCACAGATTGGCTCGACCGCTACGAGCAAGAACTCACCAGCGGTAACTCGGCTGCAGCCGTGGTCACAGCGATGAGGGGATTGCAAGTGGTGCCGATGTTTGTAAGGATTCCTCGCATCATCCTCGTTCCGCTGCTTCGGCTCGTTATGCGCGTACAAGGGAGGGGTGACGCAGAAGACATCCCCATTCGTGCGCTGGCGCCGACCATTCGCTACGACATGAGAATAGTGAGAGAGATGGGCGACACGCTTCAAGATTACTCGGGGCTGCCGGCGCGCGTGCTGCTCCTTAGCGGGGCCAAGAGCCCAGCCTTCCTCGGTGCGGCGCTCGACGCTCTGGAACGTACGCTACCGCACGTCGAGAGGGTTACATTTCCTGGTCTGGGGCACGACGGCCCAGAGGGCGATGGCAAGCCGAATTTGGTCGCGCGGGAGCTTCGTCGATTTTTTGGCTAGCGCGGCCCCGGGCTACGATACCGTCGTGTCCACGCAGCGTTAGGTAAGCAACATTTTCGTATCATAGGCCTCGGGATGATGATGCTCTCGCCGCCGGTGGTGTCTCTGCCGGTGAAGTTGCTGCTTTTCGTCATGGTCGACGGCTGGGCGCTGATCTGCGGCGGCGTGGCAGCGAGTTTCAGGTAGATACTTTAACGAACGTCGTATCCGATGTCGGGATCTGCGGCGTGAATCTCACGGATCGTGTCGCGCGCCTTCTGGAGCAACCTCGACCTCGAGCGCCGCTTCAGTGTCGTCTGGTTCGTCACCCGCCTCTTCGCGACGCGCCTCTGCATGGGCTTTCGCTTTGAGCTGATTCGGAGACGGTTCGACATACCAACTGACGGACTTTCCCGAACCTAGTTCGAAGTCGGCATCACGAAGTGCCCGCGCTTCTCTGAACCCATAGAAGCAGCGTGGAAAAAAGAAAATGCCTGCAATGGCAGTCGCGGCCATCCAGACAGGAGACCAGTGCGATAAACTGCCGGCGACAATCGCGCAAACCAGCGCAGACGCAAAACCGAATAGCGTCGAGTGCTCGCGTAACATCGTCGCTTTGATCAACTGCTAACGATAGGTGAGATCGATTTTAACTCTCGCGCCGAGCGCTTCCGCGAGCCTTTGCAGCGTTTTCATCGACGGCATGTGAAAACCGGATTCGAGGCGGGAGATCGCCGGAACGCTCGTGCCCATACGCTTAGCAAGCTCTTCTTGCGTGAGGCCGGTGCGCGTGCGATGCAAGATGACGAGGTCCGCAATCGCCATAGAGACCTCGTGCTGTTTTAAGAACGCCGCATATTCTGGATCCGTCCTTCGGCGGCGAGCAGCGGCCGCTCGCGTACTTTGTCCAATCGGACTAATCAGGGTCTTCATAGCAATCCCATATTATCGAAAATGGTAACAGTGATCAAGAGCGGTTATCGCCGTCTCGGGGGAGCCCTATGGCCGAGTGGGCTTGGTTTTGTCCGCGGTGGCGTGAGCGCCATGCGCCGCTGAAAATCGTTCCAGCGTTCCTTGGCGACCAGAATGTCCGAGGCTGGGACTTCCGGCGTATGTTTCTCGATGATATGGAGCAAGAGCACCATCTGTTCGCTGCGTCGGTAGAATATTCGGAAGAGCTTTTGCCCGTAGTGGCAGCGTAGCTCCCTTAACTCTCCATCGATTTGAGAGCTGTAGGGAAAGGCGAGATGCGGGTGCTCTTCGTCGAGTAAATTGATCAGACCGATCTGACGGTCGATAGTCCCGCGTTCGGCCGAAAGCAACCCGCCAATGAAGTCGTTCACAGGCTCCGACCCGTCCGAAGCCCGGTAGTATCTGGCCATAAGGCGACGAGGAACGCGAGGTCTGCCTTTCACGTACTTCATCTGCGACTTTGCAGGTGCTGCGGCAATGGGTAGCTAGCAAATTCATCTCATAGGCCTCGGGATGATGATGCTCTCGCCGCCGGTGGTCTCGCTGCCGGTCAAGCTCCTGCTTTTCGTCATGGTCGACGGGTGGGCGCTGATTTGCGGAGGCGTCGCCGCCAGTTTTCGATAAGAGAGCCCGCAATGACGTGGGAGGCGATCGGCGCATTTGGTTCGATCCTCGCTGCGGTCGTGTTGGCCGTGGCGTCGTTTGCCGCGCTCTTGCAACTCAAGCACCTGCGCCTGGCCAGTCAGCTAGAATCGTACGCACATTGTGTGAATGAACTCCAATCGGCAGAGATCACGGAGGCGCGCGCGTTTCTCGAGACGCTCGACGCCTCGGATCCGGCCGCGCTTGAGGCGGCTATCACTCCGCATGTCGATCATCGTATCGCGATCTTAGGTGCGCACTTTCAATCGATCTGCCGATTGCTGAACCTCGGTGTGCTCGACGAGCGTCTCTTCGTTGTGTATGTCTCGATACTTCCAAGTATCTGGTCGAAACTCAAGCCGATTGCCTACGCCTTGCGCGAGCGCGAAGACGCGCCACGCTGGATAGATATCGAATACCTGGTCTATCGCTCGCGCGCACGGAAGCCGCTCCTCGCAATGCGTCGCGACTATGACCCGCTATTCTTGCGTGAGACTTGCCTCGGCGCGATGCTAGAACGCAATCAATCCCGCATCGACGAGTTGTAGGACTACAGCGGACCCGAGGCGTTCATCGCTTTGGCGTTCGCCGCCGCCACGGCAGCAACGCCGCGTACGAAGGCGTCGTCGTCGCCCCCGGTCGTTCCACTGCAATCAACTTCCGCCGTTCGAGATGCCGCACCGCGGTCTGCACCGTACGCCTCGAAAGCCCGGTATCTGCGGCTACGTCCGCGTAGCTGGTGCGCGGACGACGGTGCTTGCTCCCTGCCCAGACGTAGAGATACACGAGATAGGCTGCGGGGCGCCGATCGTGCCCCACCAAGTCGCGCATCAGCGAGTCGGTAACGTAAGAATCGAGGACGACCGATTTTCGAGCCATAGTAACGACTACTATAGCAGCTATTTCCCAACTTGACAGCAGCTACGGGTAACGGCGATGATCGAGCGCATGATGACGTCGATAAAGTTCGTCGGTGTTCCGGTAGCCGACCAAGACCGCGCTTTACGCTACTATACCGAAGTCCTCGGATTCTCGGTTGAAACGGACCAGCCGATGGGCGGCACCCAACGCTGGATCGAGCTGTGCCTGGGAAAATCCGACACGGGCCTCGTGCTCTTCACGCCCCCCGGACACGAAGATCGCGTCGGAACCTTTCAGAACTTTTCGATTCTATGCGACGATGTCGAGCGTACGTATGTGGAGCTGAGCGCGCGCGGAGCGATCTTTGAGCGGCCGCCACAAGAGGAGTCGTGGGGTACGAGCGCCATTCTCAAAGACTCGGAAGGCAATAGCTTCGTCCTCTCCTCGCGCTAAGTTAAGTAGCTCGCCCGCTTTCAGAACGGGCTTAAGGCAAAAGGTACATGGGGTTTGGCAACTTATAGACGTGGTCGGCATACCCGCCTCGAAGGTCACTCCATTGGTCGCCGACGCTGGCAAGGATATCGTATCCTTGCGCTTCGATTCGCTTGCGAGCTCCCGACTTGAACGGGATTACCGACTTCGCGTGATCGTCCATCGGCCTAAGGTAAAGTGCCGTCGCGCGGGGATAGCCAGCCTGCGCAAGTTCGGCGAGCGTGGCCGAGCGGTCCGCGGTTCTGCGGCCCGTAATGAAGAAGATCGAAATATGTTCACGCGCAAGATGCCGCGCTAGTCGTAGCGTTGGGGCAATTGCCGGAAATCGATCGGCGTGTTCCCACTGCGCCCACGAGGCGGCGTCGTACGCGAACTGATGAGCACGCTCGTACGCAAAGGTCGATAGACACGTATCATCGATGTCAAAGACGACGGCGGGCTTTTGCACGCCGGCTTTCAGACGCTCATCGACGTATGCCTGTAGGTGTGCATCGACCTTCGCAACGTCTGCATCGTGTCTGCCGGAGTCGTAGTACCTGACCACCTCGTTTTCAACCGTCTCGATGTTTGCCACCGGACCGTTGAGCGCAAACGCCGGCGTTTGCGCATGGGCTCGTCCCGGATAGCCAAGGACCGCGCATAGCGTGAGGGCGATCGTTATTGGGCGCACGCGGTTACCAAGGAGCATCGGTGATCCCTTTCTTACGGCTTTATGGTGGAACGAATACTGAGGACGCCGGGCTGATCGGCGAGTTCCGCGGCAAGGTGAGCGAGAGATTCCGGCGTCCCGGCTCGCGTTACGATATCGACGCGGGTCTTCGCCGGCTCTCCTTGATGACGAACATCGAGACGCACGAGGCAAATCGACTTGTTCGATGCTAACAGCGAGCGAAGCTCTTCAAGCGAGATAACCCGTCGGTCAATGGTGAGGCTCGTAACGTGCTGCCGGCGCTGCGAGAACAGGCGGCTTTCAAGGGGCTTCATGACTGCGAGAATCGCCAGAGCGAGAAGAGCGCCCCAGATCGCAGGCGCATACAATCCCCCGCCGACGGCCATGCCGATAGCCGCAACGAGCCAGACGCTTGCCGCAGTGGTCAAACCCCGGATGATCTCTTTACGGAAGATGATGACGCCGGCGCCGAGGAACCCGATGCCGGTAACGATCTGCGCGGCGACGCGCGATGGATCGAGAACGACCGCCGGCGGTTTGCCCGCGTTCGTGAATCCGAACATCGACACCAACATGAAGAGCGCCGCGCCCAGGGCAACGAGCGCATGGGTCCGGAGCCCGGCGGCGGACTCGGCCCGTTCTCGCTCAAGGCCGACAAGGCCGCCGAGTACGGCGGCGATCGCCAGGCGCAGGAGCATCTCGTAGGGTGGAATCATATGACGGGATTACGCCATAAGCTGTTCTCAAGGCTTCAGGAGTGTCGAAAACGGACTAACTTGTGCTCAATAGCGCAATTCTCGTACTCGTGCTAGCGCTCGGAGCGTCGACGGCGATGCCGTCTTTGCCCGGCGCCATGGTGCACGCAGACTTCGAGTACTACACGCTGGCGCTTACGTGGCAGCCGGGTATTTGCGATGTAAACGAGCCTCCGCCTACCGGCGGTAGCGCACCCGAGCGGTGTGCGCAAGGTCAGCCGCACGAGCCGCTCATAGGACTCCACGGCCTTTGGCCCGATCGCCCGCAGTTGCTGATCCGCGCCGGCGTGCCCGTCGCGTCGTGGTGGAAGGACGGCTGCGATCTGCTTCACCACAGCAGCGATCCGCCGCAATTACCGGCGGCGCTGGCCGCCGAAGTAGCGTCCGTGATGCCGCATTTTCGCGCCAATCTGCTTACGCACGAATACGACAAGCACGTTCAGTGTCTAGGCTTTGACGCGGCCTCGTTCTTTTCGGTGGCGATTGCGATGCGGCAGGCTGTTGCCGAATCTTCATTCGGTCGTCGCCTGATTATGGATGCCGGGCACGTAGCTCGCCAGGACGACGTCAGATCTGCCTTCATGAGCAGCTTCGGCACCTT
>DATJTD010000267.1:0-11377 GCA_035503775.1 Candidatus Acidiferrales bacterium | reverse complement strand
CGTCTTCGAGGATGGCACGCCGTTTTGCGATCTCCCAATCGTTGATGCCACAGCGGTTTTGCTGCCCAAATGAGACTTGCAAGAGGTCGCCGAGCTCCCGCGCGATCTCCACGGCCTCACGGAAGCATGCATCGGCGGCCTCGCGCTCCTGCGGATAAAACCATCGGATCCGGTTGCCCAAGACGCGCAGCGCACGGGAGAGACCGGGGCGATCGCCCACCGCGCGATAGAGTTCCACACCGCGCCGCGCCGCCGCGAGCGCCTCGGCGGGGAGGCTCTCGTCGCGCGCCAACACGAGCCAGAGTGCGGCTTCGACCGCCGTCGCTTCGGTTGCAGGAAAGACGTCGAGCGCTCTTTTCACCCAAGAGAAGCTTTCACCCGAAGAGACCTGCGCGAAGTGCGGGTCGAGCAAGAGGGCCAGCTCGGCGCCTTGCAGCGCGTCTCCGCCCAAAAAGAGCGTCCAACGTAAGGCGGCGCGATAGTTCTCCAGTTCCGGGCGGCGGCTCAGGTACCATTCGCGTGAGGAGAGATGCGGACACTGATCCGCCTGCTCGCGCGCGAGCGCAAGGAAATATGCGGCATGCCGCGCGGAGAGCACCGGCGCTTCGCCGGCTTGCGTGAGCCGCTCGTTCGCGTACGCGCGAATCGATTCGGGGAAGCGGTAGCGAACGTGCCCTTCGACCACGTCGTCTTGCAGCAGCGAATGACGCACGAGATCGCTCAGAAGCCCCGGAATCTCATCGGCTTTCAGGCCCGGAAAGCCGCAGACGTCGCGTGCGGCCTCGAGCGTGCAGCCGCCAACGAAGACGCCCAGACGCGCGAAGAGGAGCCGCTCGCGTTCGGTGAGGAGCTCGTAGCTCCAATCGATCAGCGCACGCATCGTGCGACGCCGCTCGGGCGCCGTACGATCGCCGCCGGTGAGCAGGCGCAGACATTCGGTGAGCCGCTCCGCGAGCTGGTGCACGCCGATTACGCTCAGCCGCGCCGCCGCAAGTTCGATCGCGAGCGCCATGCCGTCGAGCCGGCGGCAGATCTCGACGATCGCAGCGGCGTTGTCGTCGGTGATCGCGAAGCTCTGCCGCGCCGCCTTCCCGCGTTCGACGAAGAGTGCGACCGCATCGTAGGTGAGCGCCGTCGCCGCGTCGAGCGAAGCGGTCGCAACCGGCGGAAGCGAGAGCAATGGCAGGCGATAGACCACCTCGTCACCGACGCCGAGCGGCGTCCGGCTCGTCGCCAAGACGCGCAGCCCGGGAGACGCCTCACGAAGCGCCAGGACGAGTTGACCGACCGGTTGCACGAGGTGCTCGCAGTTATCGAGCAGGAGGAGCATCTGGCGCCCCGCGAGGATCCGCGTCAGCGCCGGCAGCGCCTCTTCGTCATTGGAGAGCTGCGCCGAGAAGACCGAACCAACGACGGAGGCGATCGTCCTTCCGTCGACGACCGGGGCGAGATCGACGAACCAGACGCCGTCGGCACAGGCTCCGGCCTCCTCGGCTGCCGTTTGAAGCGCAACGCGCGTCTTGCCGGCGCCGCCCACGCCCGTGATCGTCACCAGCGGATGCGTGGAGAGGAGTGCACGAACCGCCGCCACTTCGCGCGTACGTCCCACCAGCGAGGTGAGTTGGAGCGGCAGGTTGTTGGGAGCAGTCGTGCGGCGCGGGAGCACCGGCGCCGTCTGCACGGCATACGCCCCGGCGGCAACGCGATTGCGCCCCGCGCATTTGGCTTCGTACAGCGCGGTGTCGGCCAGCTGCACGAGCGCGTTCGGATCCGCCGACGCGGGGATCACCGAGGCGGCGCCGATGCTGACCGAGAGCCGCCCGAGCGATGAGCCGGCGTGCGGAATGCCCAAGCTCGCGATCCGCTCGAGCAGCCGTTCCGCAACGGTGATCGCGCCGCTGAGGTCGGTTCCCGGGAGGAGCGCAACGAACTCTTCGCCGCCGTAGCGGGCACAGGCGTCGCCCGGACGATTGAACGTCCGTTCCAGCTCTCGTGCGACCTGTTGCAGACAGAGATCACCCGCCTGGTGACCGTAGCTATCGTTAAACTCTTTGAAGTAGTCGATGTCGATCGTGAGGAGTGCCAGCGGTTGGGTTTCGCGCGCCGCGCGCCGCCACTCGGTCCCGAGCAATTCGTCGAAGCGGCGCCGGTTGGCGATCCCGGTGAGGCCGTCGACGAGCGTGAGTTGTTCGTTGCGTGCGGCCGTCCGCGAGAGGGCATCCCGGCTGAGGCGTGCCCCCGCGAAGATGGCACACGATTCGAGCAAGGTCACCAGCTCTGCATCGGCACCACCGACTCCCTCGAAACCGATGGCCCCGAAGAGGTGCTGCTCGGAGCGGATGGGAACCGCGAGCGCCGCCGCCTCGACCGTCGTCGCGCCGCTTCGCGCGACCCGCGCCACGAGCGACTGCGGCTCCACGGTCGCCGGCGTGCAGATGTCGGGGCGGCCGCTCTCCCAGCTCCGCACCCGCAGCTCGCCCGCTTCGCCGAGAGCGATCGTCACCCGCGAGGCGCCGGTGAGCAGCGCCAGCGTGGCGCAGCACCGCGGCCATACCTCGGCCAGCGGAACGTCGGCGGCGAGCGTTTGAACGGCACTGCGCACGAGCTGGGTACGCTGCACCCGCCTCGTCGGACCGTGCCCGGAAGTCTCTCCTACCATCACTGCTACTCAGCCTTATCTTCGGCAAAGAGCCGGCAGTGCAAGCTTTCTTGGAGCGGGCGGCGGGAATCGAACCCGCGACATCAGCTTGGAAGGCTGAGACATTACCACTATGTAACGCCCGCGTCGCAAAATGTGGGCAGGGCTGGATTCGAACCAGCGTAGCGCTTTCGCGCGCCGAGTTTACAGCCCGGTGCCTTTAACCACTCGACCACCTACCCATGTCGCGGCGAACCCCTTCATGTGACGCCACGTGGTGCGACTCCTTGGAGCCGACGGCCGGAATCGAACCGGCGACAGGCAGTTTACAAAACTGCTACTCTACCAACTGAGTTACGTCGGCACCACGCCCAAGGTCTCGCCCCGAGCTTCAACGCTCGGGGCTACGCACCTATGGAAGCTCGATCTCCGAGAGATTCTTCTCGATCTTGCGCTTGACGCGCTGTAACGCGTTGTCGATCGACTTGACGTGACGGCTGAGATCGCGGGCCATCTCCTGATAGCTCTTGCCTTCGAGGTAAGAGAGCAAGACCTGGGACTCCAGGTCCGAGAGGTTCTCTTGAATGCGCTCTTTGATGTCCTCGGAGACTTCCTGGTTGATGACCAGCTCCTCGGGATCCGACGTCTTCTGCGACGCCATGACGTCGAGCAGCGTACGTTCGCTGTCTTCGTCGTAAATCGGCTTGTTCAGCGAGATGTACTGATTGAGCGGAATATGCTTTTGGCGCGTCGCCGTCTTGATCGCGGTGATGATCTGCCGGGTGATGCAGAGCTCCGCGAACGCGCGAAAACTCGAGAGCTTATCTGCTTTGAAATCGCGCACGGCTTTGTAGAGGCCGATCATTCCTTCTTGAATGATGTCCTCACGGTCTGCGCCGATCAAAAAGTAACTCTTGGCTTTGATTCGAACGAAGTTCTTGTATTTGTTGAGCAAGAACTCCATTGCAAGGTTGTCGCCGCCTTTTGCGCACGACACGAGGTCCTCGTCAGGACGGTCATGATAATCGAGACCGCCCTCCGAGACGCTCTGGGTCACGGCCATCCGTGTCTCCTCGGGGGGTGCGGTATGGCTCAATCGCGTGCCGGAGCCCGTCGAGCCGGCCATACCGGTTCCCAGTATAAAAGGGTACTCCTACCACGTCAAGGAGAGGACGATTCCTTCTCCGTCTTGGGGAGGGAGGCTTTCGACCTAGGCCGTTTGGCGAATCGAGCTTAGAGCAACCGAACGCTCGTCTGAGGAGGCGCAGGGTCCTGAGTCTCGCCCCCAAACTCGGACGCTCCGATGGACGACTTTCTCGTCGGCGTGGCGTCGGCCGATCATCAATGCGAGGCGTACGAGCCGCGCTGGCACGATATCCGCGACTCCTGGGAGGCGGTCCGGCACGAGGTCGCGCGCGGCCGGGCAACCGAGTTTTGGGAACGCTACGCCGACGACATCCGGCTGGCCGCAGGCCTCGGCTGCAACGCGTTCCGCTTCTCGCTGGCCTGGGCGCGCCTGGAGCCCCAGCCCGGTCAGTACGACGACCAAGCGTTTGCCCACTATCGCGACGTTCTCGGACAGATGCGCGGCGCCGGTCTCGAGCCGATCGTGACCTTGCTGCACAACACGTGGCCGGTGCACGTCGAAGAGCGAGGCGGCCTCACCGCACCGGAATTTCCCGAGATCTTCGCACGGTATGCGCGCGAGGTCGTGCATCGCCTCGGCGACCAGATCACCTACTACGTCAGCTTCAACGAGCCGACGCAGCTGTCGTACGGCTTCTTCAAACCCTGGTGGTGGCGCAGCTACGTGATGCCGCCCGGGATGCCGCAGGGCACGTCCACCGGCGATCAGCTCCGCACGGTCGCCGCGCTCATGCGCAATCTGTTCTTGGCGCACACCGCTGCGCGGCGCGAGATCCAATTTGCCACACCCGGCGCGCGGGTGGGAAGCAATCCGCTGGTGCTCGGCATCCCGCTGTGGCTGCAGCGCCTCTTGGACAAGCATTCCACGAAGATCCGCGACCTCGATCAGTTCGTCTCGCGCTCGGCGCCAATCGCGCGGCGGCGCATCTTCGAACGTGGCGCCGTCGACGTCATCCTCGCACAGCTCACCGCGACGGCGCACCGCGATCTCGCCGTCGGTTTCAGCGAGGCGTATTTCGAGGCGGCCCTGGCGCTTGCCGTCGTTACGGAGAGCTCGGCGCAGACGAGCGCCGACGTCGGTGCGCGCCGGATCGCGGTCGTCAACGGTACGACGGCGCAGCGCAGCGTGCACCGGCTCTTCCCCCACGCCAAAATCATGACGCTCGAGAATCACGAGGCGGCACGGGTCGCGTTGCGTCTGCTCGTCGTCGATGCCGTCCTCTCGGACGACGTGATGCTCGACGAGTTCTTGCAAGCCGCACCCGGCCGCTTTCGGATCCTTCCCGAGCGCTTCGAGCCGCAACCCTACGCCGCCGCCGTCGCTCCGGGAAACCGCGACTTGCTCGACGTCGTCGACGACGCGGTGCGTGATTTCAAGGAGAGCGGACGCTGGGCTGCAGCCTTCGCGCGGGACTTTCCCGATCGCGCGGTCCCGGCGGTCCCAATGTACGGCCGCCGCGCAACCATCGCTGATATCAGCCGCCACGCACGTGCAGCCCAACCACCGCCTTCGGGCAATGCGGGCAAGAAGAAAGCCGCACGGCAGCAGACGCTACTGGAGCGGATTCGCACGCGCGGCGAACTCGTCGTCGGTGTGAGCCCGCTGGTGCCCGGGCTCTGCGCGCGCGACCCGTCGGGCACCTATCACGGGCTCGAGATCGACCTCGCACGCGAGATCGCAACGCACATCTTCGGCGATCCGGCCAAAGTCCGTTTCGTCGAAGTCGATCTCGCCGAGCGCCTGCGCAAGGTGCGCCACCCGATTCATCGTCTGGTTGATCCCTGGGTACGGGGCTTTGCGATTCTCACAACGCAACTCAATAGTAACTGGTGGCACCTCGGCATGGCCGGCAAGCTGCCCGACTTCCTCTGTCCCAAAGCATGTGTCGGCCAGCAAGACTATGTCGGCTTCGATTACTATTGGGGCATTCCGACGTTGGGGCTGCACCGCGTCTCACATCTGCTCGATGCGGCGAACCAGCGCTATGCGCTCGCGCCGGTCTGGCCGCGCCTGCTCTACGACATCTTGCGCTACCACGCCGAACTCTTCCCCGGCAAAGAGCTCTTCATCATCGAGAACGGCTGCGTCGATGCCGCCGACGGCTACACGCGCGATGCCTACCTCGCGGCGCACATCGCACAAGTGGAACGCGCGATCGCCGACGGCATCAACGTGCGCTGCTACATCGCTTGGAGCCTGACGTCGAACCGTGAATGGGGCCTCCCCTTCGATGCGAACAGCGATTTCGGGCTCTTCCACATCGATCTCGACACCGACCCGGCGCTGACCCGAAAGCCGACGCCCGCCAGCGCAATCTTTACGCGGGCGATCGCGCGGCTTCGCGCGCGGCGCTAGCCTCGCGCTGGCGCCGAATCTCATACAGCAGCACGCCCGCGGCGACCGAGGCGTTGAGGGAGTCGATCTGACCGAAGTGCGGGATGCGCACCAGATAGTCGCATTCCTTGCGCACGACCGGAGAGATCCCACTTCCCTCCGCACCGATCACCAGCGCAATGTCGCGGTCGAAATCGGCGGTGGTGTAGGCGACAGCCGCCGGATCGAGCGCTGCCCCGGCGACCCACAGATTGGCTTTGCGCAAGGTGCGCAGCGCGGAGGCCACATTGGCGACGCGCGCGATCGGGAGGTGTGCCGTCGCGCCGGCTGCCGCTTTGCGCACCGTCGCGTTCACGCCTGCGGCACGCCGCTCCGGAAGGACGACCGCATCTGCTCCGGCACACTCCGCCGTGCGGATGATCGCTCCCGCATTGTGCGGGTCGGTGATGTGATCGAGCACGACGAGCAGGCGATGACCGCGCGGTGCCGCGCGATGCGCCAGGGCTTCGTCGAGGGTCACGTAGGCGAACGGTTCGCCGAACGCAACGACGCTTTGATGGGCGCGGTAGGGAAACTGCGAGAAGAACGAGCGGCTCTCGAAACGCACGGGAATGCCGAGTTCCGCGGCGCGTTCGATGAGCTGGCGCAGGGCCGGATCGCGCTTGCGATCGTCGCCGACGTGGATGCGGCGCACGGGTTCCGCCGCGGTCAGCGCCTCTTCCACGGCGTGCACGCCGTAGATGATGTCGTCGAGATCGAGGGCTTTGTCACGCGGCGGCCGCCGGCCGGAGCCTAACCGGCGACGCTCCACGTCGTCCCCCCCTTGCTGTCTTCGAGCGTCACCCCGAGTTCGGCCAGCGCGACGCGCAAGCGGTCGGCCAAGGCAAAATCTTTGGCGGCGCGCGCCGCATTGCGCGCCGCGATCACGGCTTCGATTCCGGCTTGTGAACCACCGCCGTTGAAGTGCACCACATCGCCCGTGCGCGCGCTCAACCGCTCCAAGAAATCTCCGCCGAGTTTGGCGAGCGGGTCCATCGGCTCGGCCTGCGAGCGCTCGAGCGGGGAGATCCCCAGAAGCTCGAGCGCCTGATGCATGAACGCCGCCGCCGCGCTCGCTGCCCCCGCGCGCACGATCGCGGGAACCTCGCGCGAGAGTTTGAAGAGTTCGGCGAGCGCGCCCGAGGTATTCATGTCGTCGTCGAGCGCCGCGTAGAAACCGTCTTCGAATGCCGCGATGGCGGCGTGTTCGTCGTGTGCGGTCGTATCCGGCGCCGGCGGGGCGGTGCGCAATGCGTCGTACGCCTCGAAGAGACGCCGCAGCCCCTCGGCGGCGCCGGCGATGGAGTCTTCGCTGAAGTTCATCGGCTTGCGATAGCCGGTCTGCAAGAAGAGCAGACGAATTGCTTGCGGGTCGTGACGATCGAGCAGCGCGTAGAGCGGCTCGTAATTCCCGAGCGACTTCGACATCTTCTTCCCGTCAAAGGTCAGCACGCCGCCGTGCGCCCAGTACTTCACCATCGGCGGGTGCGCGAGCAGTGACTCGCTCTGCGCGATCTCGTTCTCGTGGTGGGGGAAGATCAGATCGTAGCCGCCGCCATGCAGATCAAACGGCTCGCCGAGCAGCGTGTGCGTCATCGCCGAGCACTCGATGTGCCATCCCGGGCGGCCATCGCCCCACGGGGAGGGCCACGCAGGCTCACCGGCTTTGGCAAACTTCCAGAGCGCGAAGTCGAGCGGATCTTCTTTGGCTTCGCCCGGCGCAATGCGCGCGCCGATCATCAGTTCGTCGACGTTGCGCCCGGAGAGCTCGCCGTAGCGCGGAAAGGATTTCACCCGGAAGTAGACGGCGTCGGTGGCGACGTAGGCGTGCCCGCGTGCGATGAGTTGCGCCGTCATCTCGATGATCTGCGGGATGAAGTCGGTAGCACGCGGCTCGAGGTCGGGTTCGCGCAGGTGCAAGCGCTGCATCGAGCGTTTGAACGACTGATGGTGCGCCTCCACGATAGCGCGCCACGACTCACCGCTGGCGGCAGCCGCGGCGATGCTGCGATCGTCGATGTCGGTGACGTTCTGCACGTAGGTGACGTGATAACCGAGATGCACCAGATACCGGCGCAAGATATCGAAAAACAGGAACGAGCGCGCATGGCCGAGGTGCGCCTCCGCGGACGGCGTGAGCCCGCAGACGTAGATCCGCACGGCGCCCTCGCGCACCGGTTCGAACGTCTCGACCGTGCGCGACTTGGTGTTATAGAGCCGCATCGTAGGGAACATCCGCACCGGAATTGCCGGCCGGCCGCGTACTGCGCGTGCTCTCGCCGGTCAGCTCAGCGAGACGCCGTTCGAGGGCGGCGACGCGGTCGGTGAGGCGAGCGATCAACTCGGCTTCCGGATCGGGCATCTCGACGACGGGGCGAACGGGAACAGGGCGCACCGGCTTGCCGTCTTGCAGCACGACACGTCCGGGGATACCGACGACCGTCGAACGCGGCGGAACGTCTTTGACCACCACCGAGCCCGCCCCGATACGCGAACCTTCACCGATCGTGATCGCCCCGAGCACCGCCGCGTTGACTCCGACGGTGACGTTGTCGCCAATTGTCGGATGGCGTTTGCCGTGTTGGAGGCTCGTCCCGCCGAGGGTGACGCCTTGATAGATCGTGACGCCATCGCCGATCTCGGTCGTCTCGCCGATGACGACGCCCATCCCGTGATCGATAAAGAAGCCGCGCCCAATCGTAGCCCCCGGGTGAATCTCGATCCCGGTCAGGAAGCGCACGACCTGCGAGAAGAAGCGCGGCAGTATCGGCAGACCGCGCACGTACAACGGGTGAAGGACCCGGTGGGCAGTGACGGCGTGAAATCCCGGATAGGAGAGGACGACGTCGAACCAGCCCCGCGCCGCGGGGTCGCGTTCGAGCGGGGCGCGCAGGTCGGCAAGCAGCATCTCCAGCGGGTTGCGCATCATCTCCTTACTGTTAACGCCTCCGCATCAATCCCTGGTTACACCGCACGGCTGCCCGTCCAGCCCCTTACTCGAAGAAGACGATCCGAAGGTCCCGCCGCCCATCGACATCTACGCGCCTCAAACGCGCTCGACTTCGTCAATTTTGGCATGGACCTGCGCCAAGACGGCTACCTCGTAAGCAGCTCGCCGCGCTCTGCCTCTCCCACTGCGTCTTCGATGTCGGCTTTGCCGTTTTGCGAAAAGCAACGAAGAGCCAGGCGGCCGGAGCGGCGATAATGGCGCTTATTTCGATGGCAGCAATGATGCAAAGTATGATTGCTGTCTGGCGCGCAACGGAACCGTCGAGCGCCGTCACTTCCGCCATCTCGTTCACATCTCTCGTGTGTCGCTCATGCGCCTCCGGCCTGGCCGCGAACGCCGCTGGGAGCGACGCGCCGGCGCGATCGACCTTCGCATTCCAAAGCTGCACGCGTCATTCACCGGGTTCACACTCATGCATCCCTCGGCTTGTGCCCCTGTATAGGTGCAAACGGCTTGCCGTCCGGGCCGAACGGGATGGGATCGAGGCCGCGTCCGTGCAGCAGCCGTGAGGAGATCGCGCCGATGCGAATGAGGATCCGGTCGTGACCGAGCAGCGGGAAGAGCAGCTCGAGCGGCGGTCCGTCGGCTTTTCCCGTCAAGGCCATGCGCACGGCCCAGAGCGCATCCTCGGGAGCGAGGCCGAATTCGCGGGCGATCTCGATGAGATCGTGTTGCAGCGGAAGATCGCGCAGCTCCGGCGCATGGTCGACGTATTGGCCAACGCTATCGAGAAAGAAGAGCACCGTACGCGAACGCAAGCGTTCGAGCTCGAGCGCCGGGACGACCACGGACTCGGCACGTAACGAGGCGATGTACGGAAGTGCGTCCTGCGGCGTTGCGATACGCTCGCCGTACGCTTGCAAAAACGTCTCGATCCAGCGCCATGCTGCCTCGGGGATCACATCACCGTCGGCCACAAAAAAGCGCGCCGAACGCATCGCCTCGGCGAGGCGCTCCGCGGTCACCGGCGTCTCCAGCGGCGGATTCATTGCAGACGGTGCACGCCCGCGACCGCGTACGCCGCGATCCCGCTGCCGTCACCGGTGTATCCCATCCCTTCGCTGGTCTTCGCTTTCACGCTCACGCTCCCGAGATCCATCCGCAAGACCTCGGCGAGGCGCTCACGGATGCGCGCGAGGTGCGGGGCGATCTTCGGCGCTTGCACGACGACGGTTGCGTCCACATTGCCGAGCTCGTATCCGGCCTCGCGCGCCAGGCGCGCGCACGCTTCGAGCAGCTTCATCGAGTCGGCGCCTCTCCACTGCGGATCGGTGTCGGGAAAGTGTGCGCCGAGGTCGCCGAGGGCGCAGGCACCCAGGATCGCATCGGCAAGCGCATGAGCGAGCGTATCGCCATCGGAGTGGCCGAGCGGTCCGCGTTCGAAGGGGATCGTGATGCCGCCGAGTACGAACGGCCGTCCCTCGACCAAACGATGTGCGTCGAAACCGTGTCCGAAGCGCGGATAGTTCACGCGGACGACCGCTGCGTCACCACCCGGTCGCGCAAGAGCACCTCCGCGCGATCGCGGTCGAAGGCGTGGGTCACTTTGAAGTTCTCTTCGGAGCTGGGCACGATCACGACCTCGATGCCACTGCGTTCGAGCAGCGCCGCGTCGTCGGTGACGTCGGCACCGTCGCGTACCGCTTGTGCGTGCGCGGCGCGCAAGTCGCGCGTCATGGCGAACTGCGGCGTCTGCGCCGCCCACAGGGTGCTACGATCGAGCGTCTGCGTCACCCGTGCGCTTCCCGGTGCCACGACTTTGATCGTGTCGACGACGGGCGCCGCGAGCAACGCACCGACGCCGGGCCGTATGGCGCGCATCCCGGCGCGCACGTCGAGTGCGCGCACCAGCGGCCGCGCGCCGTCGTGGACGAAGACGCCCTCACAACGCTCGGGAACCTGCGCCAGCGCCGCGCGAACACTCGCCTGGCGTGTCTCACCGCCGGGTACGACGGCGCACGTCACGTGCGGCGCGTAGGTGGAAGCGAGCTGTTGCATGACATTGATATATTCGGACTCCGTCGCAATGACGAGGTTGCTCACGCCGACGATCGTGCCGAACGTTTCGAGTGACCATGCCACCATCGGTTTGCCTGCCAGCTCGACGAGTTGCTTGGGGCGCCCGAAACGCTGGCCACGCCCCGCCGCCACCACGATCGCGCACCAACGCCGCTCGCTCATGTGCTGCTCGTCTGCGCGCGTTTGAGTT
>DATJTD010000266.1:0-11033 GCA_035503775.1 Candidatus Acidiferrales bacterium | reverse complement strand
CGAACGGGATTCCGGCGAACTCAGCTTCGAACCCTTCGATTTCGTCATCCGGACAGAGGCCGACGAAGACGCTGCCGTGCTCGAAGACCAGCGGCCCACTCGCGTGCGGGTAGCGCCACTCGCGCTCCCACAGCCAATCGTACGGAATATTGTCGACGCGCCCGGCATAGCCGGGGCGAGAGAGCTTGAGTCCAAAAAAGGAGATAAGGGGGAGCAGCTGACGCGCAACCGCGGGTTGTGTGAGCCGTAGGCTGCAAAGGGCACGCACGACGTCATCTTTGTCGCCGTTGTCGTTGTTGAGATAGAGCACGGGGCTGGCGCCCAGAGCGCGCATGCTCTCTTTCGTGAATACCAGCCCGTATGGAAGAAGATTGATGTCGCGCCCGACAATGTCGAACAGGCAGTGAATGTCGTTCAGAGGCGTTTCCGTCATGGACACGGCCCCAAATAAGGCGCGCTGATCGTCGGCGCCCAAGCCGTTGAAGTCCTGGGCACTCAACCCGTACTTGGCATCGCCGAGAGTAGCACCCGCCACTAGTCGGCGTTCGCGAAGAATCGAACGCAGGCAGTCGCTGGCAGGTGTGGCATTGTTCTTGGTCAGGTGCACCAGGAAGGGCGAAATGTCGTCCCGGAAATTGAGAATGTCCTCGATGTTGCGCACGAACTGTCCTCGGTGGGTGCGTAAGAAAGGGACGGCGACAGGCTCTTGTTCTCTTGACGATGCCGCGGAGCACCCGAATCCGCGGCCTAGCCACATGGCTAACGGCGGTGGTCAGTTAGCGTCGGCGGCCGGAACCCCTGCAGGTCGGGAAAATTGCTTGGTGAAGCCCGGGGCGCCTGCGAGCGACCCCCGGTTCCCCGGCGGCTAAGACGTCGGCTTACCGGGACCGTCGCCGCCCCATCTCCGGCAGTTCGCCCCGTCGCGCTGCCTCGGCGATGAGCGCCGACTGGTTCTTGACACCATAGACTTTGAAGACGGCCTTGAGATGATTGCGGACGGTGTGAGGGCTGATCTTCAGCGAGGTGGCCATTTCCGCGGTGGTCATCTTGGCGCAGAGCATCTCGAAGACTCGTCGCTGCATGGGCGGAAGCCGCGGGGGCGCACTTCCTGCCGGAGCGATCGCGTGCTGAAAATCCGCTTCGAGCCACGTATCGGAGTACGATTCGAACTTGTCCTCTGCAAGATGTTTCCAACGTTCCCTTCGGGTGCAGACGTAGAGGTTCTGCGCCGCGAGGCCGGCGCGCCAATCATATCCGCTTCGATCGAAGACTACCCAGGCTCGCCGTAGCAGCGTTTCGGCTTCTTCCTTCTCGCCGGCAGCGAAGCGCACAACGCCTTCTGCGTATGCAGCGAGGGCTTCGGCGCGGGGACTGTCTGCCACGCGGTGCAGCGGTGAGGTCGATCGGTCCAGCGCTTTGTATCGCGCCAGATAGTAGCGCGCCTTTTCTTGGTCGCGATCGGCGAACGCCTGAGCGAGCAGAAGAAGGCCGAAGCGTTCTTCGCCCTTCATGGCGTTCCAATCGACGCGGTTGGCGATCTGCTCGGCCGCGGATATCTCGTCGTCGGCCCACGTCTTTTCTTCGATGATGCCGGCGAAGTGTGCTCGGTCGATGCTCAGGATTGCGCGGAACGCGTCGTTGGGCGCCGTTGGTTCGGCAAGCCGAAGATAGCGGAAGCAGCCCAGCATGTCGCCGCGGAGCGCACGCGTCCAAGCGACGGCCTTCAGGGCCTGGAAGCGCTGATAGAGGAAGTCGTCGGTCCAGCGGACCTGGCGATCAACCTCGGCCTGTGCGACGTCGGCCACTTGGCGCGATGGGAGTTCCCGCGCAAGCACCGCGAGGTTCTGCACGGCATGAAACCACTCTTCAAGGTGGTTCTCGCGGTCTCTCGAGAGAAGTTCGAGCAGCAAGATCAGAGAACGTGCTTCGTCGGCGTACCGCTCCTCGCGATTGAGTATGAACGTGTTCAAGAGGTCGGACAAGATGCGCGCGTCGATCGATGAACCGGGCTTCATACGCTCGTGACATCGCTTCGCGTCGTCTATGCGGTTCTCGTAGAGAAAGCGCCGCGCGCGATAATACTGCAGGAGCGGAATGTCGCGTTTCGGCAGGGAGCGCTCGGCCTCGGAGAAGTGATGATCGGCTCGTTGAAACTCTCCCATTCGGGAATAGCCGACGCCCAAGTACATGGCCCAGAGGCCGCGTTCGCCGCCGTGGGTGTCCGTGGGAGCCTGCTGGACGAGAAACTCGACCGCCTTGTTATGATCCCTCTTCAGGAGAATTCTCGCCATCAATATCCGCGCGGCAGTCGGCGCTTGAGCGCGCCGCGTCGCCTGTTCGTAGGTGCCTTTGGCGAGCGTGAACTCGGCGCGGGCAAACTGCTCTCGCATCTCGTCGAACCAGTTGTCCGACGAGACGACGGATGGTCGATTAGCCATGACCAAATGGATTAGGGTGGCGGCGGTGATTACCCCGCCGCCACCCCGAGCTTCATCCAGGTTCGGTGCCCAGCCCGTCGCACGGTTGGACGATGGGCACGGAGTGGTGCGGTTGCGGATGACCCGCTCCGGCTAGGGAAAATGCGAGAAACGCAAGCGCGTGAAAGAGCGCGAACATACGCTAGTCCTTTACAAGGGACAATAGCGAAATGGCTATTGCCATGACTAGCTATTCAGCTAGACACGCAGAGGATTTACACGAGCTTGGGGTATGTTCTTACGTGAGCTAGAGCTAAAGGCCGACCGCGGTGCCGGCTAGATGGCTAGGTCGGCCCGCTGGGCGCGCCGAATCGGCGCTCGGGCGTCATGCCATATCGTCGACCTCGGACGTTTGTCAAGCGCACTACCGCGGTTCCGCCCGCCATCGCGAGGGTGAGCACCTACTGCGGGCCCCGCAGTCGGATCGACAGCGTAGATGCGAAAGGCGCGAGGTTTTCGCCGACCGGACGAAGAGGCGTCGGTCCGGGGCGAGGGGCCAAAGGGCTGCTGGCGCCCATTTCGAACATACGTTCGAAATGAGCAAAGATATTCCGAGCAACGTTGACATGCTGCGAGAATAGTCGTACCCTGAGCCAGTACCGTGCGATCGTGCGATCGCACGACTATGATGAGGAGCCCGCAAGGTTGAGTAGGCCAAGCATTGCCGATCTGATGACGATCCTCGATTCGGAAGAGGATGTCGAAATCGAGATCCTTCCGAACGGGGAGGTTCGAGCCAAGGGCCAGAGTTCGTCTCACGAACTTGGCGGTCGTAAGCCGTTGACGATGCGCGAGGACCTCGGCGGAGAGTATTCCACGGGGCGAGCACCGGCATGGACATCCAACGGATAAGACGGGAGGTCAGCCACGCTGCCTCCCAGTTTGCTTTCGTCGAGTCGCATCCGTCGTCGAACGGAGGCGTTTACGTTCAAGCCGCTCTGCAAACCTCGGCGGCAAAGACCTACATCGTGCAGATCGAGTTCGACGACTATCCCACGCGGATGCCCAAGGTCTTCGTCGTGCGTCCGACGCTGCAGTCGAGTCCTCATCGGTACAAGGGCGGCTACATCTGTTATCTGCACCCGAACATGTGGAATCCCGGCCGACACGATCTGACGTTCGTTCTGTGGCGCACGGCAAAGTGGCTTAACAAGTATGACGTCTATCGCGCGTACAACCGTTGGCCTGGTGCGGAGCTAGCGCACTGAGATGCCTTTGGATTTCGCAGTCCTGTCAATGACAGAGCTGCGCACGAGACCAGGCGAGATCCTTGACCGAGTAGCAGACGGCGAGGCGTTCGTGATTGAGCGTAGCGGCCAACGCAAGGCGTGCCTTGTGCCGTTGTCGGTGTTCTTTCCGGACATCTCGCCCAGCCGAATCTCGGCTGAGATCGCCGAACTCAACGAGCACGGAGAACGCCCGCGCATCACGGTCACGGAGCAGCTCGAGCTTGCCGTCCGGCTGCGCGCTCGACGTGATGATCTCAGTTCCACTGAAATCACCATCGTATTGCCGCATCGATACCCGAGCACGTGCCCGCGCGTGTACGCCGACATCGAGGCGGGCGAAGTTCCGCACCGATGGGCCGACGGCGCTCTTTGCCTGTACGGAGTGATGACCGGCTGGAACCCCGGCAAGCACACGGTTCTATCGACCCTCGCGCTCGCGCGTCGATGGCTCGAGGGCTACGATCAATGGCGCAATGCCGGCCAATGGCCGAGCCCATCGGAGAACCAGAATGGATGATGCACTTTTTGCCCGGTTGTCGCCGCTTTTCGACGTCGGAAAGTTGGGTGAGGCCCGCGTCCTCGTAGCCGGTTGTGGCTCGGGCGGAGGCCAGGTGGCTTTGCAACTGGCCATGTCCGGGATCAAGAATTTTGAGTTGTTCGACCGTGACGTCCTTGAGGTGGAGAACGTCATACGGCACGTCTGCGGTCGGCGCTATCTCGGGCAGGCGAAAGTCGAGGCGTTGGCCGACGTGCTTCGCGATCGAAATCCCGCCATCGAAGTTGCGTGCCACAATGCGGACATCCTCGAATCCCACGATCTTGCCGATCGCGTCCGCGACAGCAGCGTGGTGATCATCGCGACGGACAACGAGCCGACGCGCTATCGGCTCAATCAAGTCTGCGTCGAAACGGGGACCCCGTTCGTAGTCGGCCGCGTCTTCACGAGAGGGATAGGCGGCGAGGTCTTTCGCTATCGTCCGAGCGTGACGGGGTGCTTGGCGTGCCTCGAACGCGTGCTTGAGCGCTCGCAGTATCGCGAGGGCGTGCGCGAGATCGATCTGGTCAGCGAAGAGGAACGCGAAAAAATGTACGGGCTGGAAATTCCCGAGATCAAGGATTCGCCGGGACTAAACGTAGACATTTCGTTCATCACGGCGTTCCACACGCGGTTCGCTCTCGACGCCGTGGCCCGCTCGCTTGCAGAGCCGCCGGCTGCGATGATACCGATCGAGTGCGACTACATCGTATGGGGAAACCGCCCGGTCAGCCCGTTCACGAAGCACTTCGAGCTGCAACGCATCACGCTTCGGCCTCAGGACGAGTGCCTGGTCTGCGGTGCCGAGGCCGTCGCGTGACCTTCCATCGGACCGACCGCGTGAAGGTGGCGATACCGCAGGCCGCGCTGACGGCGATCTTCGACGACTGCGACCGATTCGAACGCGACGAGACCGGCGGTCGGCTCGTCGGAACGTACGAGCAGCATGCTCATGGGATCGTGATCGACGTGCGCGCCGTGATCGAATCCGGGCCTTCGGCGCGGCGATCCAACGTGAGTTTCTTTCAGGACGGCGAGTACCAGGAGCGGCGCTTCCGCGAACTCGAAGACATCTGCCCCGCAATTGAACATCTGGGAAACTGGCATACGCATCACGTGAACGGCCACCCCACGCTGAGCGGCGGCGACGTGCAGACGTACCAGCGCATCGTCAATCACGAGAAGCACAACACGGATTTCTTCTACGCCGTGCTCGTCACGGCCAAGAACCGTCGGCCGAAGCGAGACGAGCAGCGCTACCACATCAAGCACTACTTCCTGCGGCGCGGTGACGAACGCGTTTACGAGATACCGGCCGAGATGGTCGATGTCACCAACGCGCCGTTGCTGACGACGGCTGCGCAACCGACGATGCATGCCGAGCCGAATGCAGGCGTTGGTCGCGTCGGTTCGTCTGATCGTGCAAGGGACGGCCAGCTCGTCGCCTCGGACTATCCGCGCCTACGCACGTTCGCCGCGAAGAACGGCGCCGTGTACTGGCGTGGCGAGATCGAGCTTGCCGACGGGTCGGCACCAGAAGTCGTCGTCATGGAGGACGCCAGCGCTTCGCCCGTTTCGTACGCTGTCGGTTTTCGCAGTCCGGCCGAGCCGCTGCGCGCGTTTGTCAAGGACATATCGGAGCGCCGGTTTGCGTCGGCGCATGCCGCACTGCTGTCGGCGGAGCGGGGATGCAATCGCGCGCTCTTCGATCGCTTCACTGCCGAGTCTCGGAGGAAATAACGATGGACATCCTCACGCTTTATGCCGCACAGGGCGATCTCGCTGCGGTCCGCTCGGGAGGCGAGGCGATCATCGTCGATGCGCACATGCCGGAATGCGACGACGTGACACCCCAGCAGATAGAGCAGGCGCTGGCCGTGTACTTACAGGGGATGAGGGTGCGCGGGATGATTCTGACCGGGCTGGATCGAGACCATGCCTGCCCAGCCGGAGTTGCGTCGGTACTCGCAAGCTATACTCCGGATTGGGTCATGTATCCGAAGTATTACAAGGATACGGACGCCGCATCGGAGGTATTTGACACGATCGCTCGCCACGTAAGCCGGCGCGCGAACTCGAATCGGCCGCTCGCGCGTGTCTCGGTTTCGGTCGACCGGATGCACAAGGCGTCCTTGGTCGGCCTGGCTCCGACTTTCGATTTTCAGCTGTTTTCGCCGCACACCGAGGATATGGACTGTTCGAACAACAGCGGGATCGTCGTAAAGATTACCGGCCTCGATGCCACGGGCTTCAGTTACCTCGTGACCGGCGACACCGAAGTGCCGAGATGGGAACGGATCAATTCGATCTTTGGAGATTCGCTCAGGTCGCATGTTCTCTCGGCGCCGCATCACGGCTCGAAGACGGGAGTCCATATCCCGTCACTCCTCAAAATAAGCCCTAACACCGTGCTGATCAGCGCCGGCGTCGACAACTCGTACGGGCATCCCGACGGCCAGGCGGTTGCGGTATATCAAAGAACGGCGAAACACGTGTTCTCGACGAATGCCGACGGCGGCGTCTGCCTTTTGACGCGTCCGAAGGGTTCGGATTTCACGACGACCCTCGTCAAGCACGTACCGCTGCGCGCGGCGTAGGCGGTCGCCGTGGCGGACTCAAAACCCTTCGATCCATACGAATACATCGGCGTGATCGTTCCGGGAGCGGTGGTCGCGGTCGGGTTGTTCATTCAATGGCCGCACGCAAAGGAGGCTGTTCTCAGCAAGGATTTTTCCTTGGGTTCCTTCGGCGTGTTTCTGATCTGCGCGTTCGTGCTCGGGCATCTCGTTCAAGCCGTCGGCAATCTCGTCGAGGCCGTCGTGTTTCTACCGCTAGGCGGATTACCGACCGACGCCGTTCGCAGCGAACGGCAACATCTGATTTCGGCCGATCAGCGCTCGAGATTGTCGGAGATAGTCAGTAAAGTCCGGGGTACGGAGACCAGTCTCGCCGATATCGACAAGAAGGCCTGGTATTCCATTACGCGGGAAATCTATGCGACCGTCGCTGCCGCTGGCATGTCCGGTCGCATTGACGCTTTCAATCGGACGTACGGCTTGCTGCGTGGGATCGCCGCGGCACTGATCGTGGTTTTCATCTGGTTTGCGGCGACCCATCAGGCACCGCAGTATCTCTACGCAACCGGAGCGCTGATTGCGATGGCGCTATATCGAATGATTCGATTCGCCAGAACGTACGCGCGCGAGCTGTTTGTGCAATATTTGGCCATCCCCAGGGCACAGACGGGCGGGGTAGCCGGCGCCTCCTAGCCGTCCCAAATGCCGGCTCGACGCCGCGTCCTCAGGCCGAAGCCGGTTTTTGCTGGCGCTAGCCATGTGGCTAGGATTCGTTGATCGCTCGCTCGAATTGCTTCTGCCTGGGATCGGTGACGTCGAGTGCCGTCCAGCGGAGGTTTTCATTATGGCCCAGACCTACAAGCCTGGCGATACCGTGCCGCGGGTCGGCACCGTAGAATGCACGCAGTACCCCGGCACTCGAGGCAACGTGAAGCAGGGGACGAAGTTTGCCCCGTGCCATCACTGGGGCGATCGTCACGCCAAGGAATGTACCTGGCAGTACCTCTGAACGCCGAGATGTCTTGCTAAACAGTCCGCTAGCGGAATATCCGTCGCATGGGTGTGGATACCGTACTAATCCTCGCGGGTGCAGCGCTGACGCTCGTAGTCGGTTTGGCAGCGACGGTCAGCGATACGCACGTCACCGAACAAGGCGGCTCGACAAAGGGCGTGAAACGTCGGCTGACGTCCTACGGTTGGGTTTCGGTGGCGGCGCTTCTCGTCGCGGCCGGCGTCACGTGCGTCGCCGGCGTTCGTCAACAAAATGAAAGCGACGCTGCAACGCGCAAGGCCGACAGCACGCTTGCCGAAGCGCAAAGCATCGGAGTCCAAGTCTGGCGGGAGCAGCACACGTTCGGGAAGATGACCGGCGCATTTGAAATCACGATGCAGGTTCCAGATGGCGCCAGCATCTCCGGTTTTTCGCCTTGGCTAGAGCGAGTAAAAAAGAGGTACGATCAAATCAAGGCCTCCGGCCGATCGCTGCAACGAGACGACCAGGGGGAATTCCTCACCGTGACGGCACGCGACCTCGTTCCCGCCGGAGAAGCGGAGGCAACGGCAGACAGATTATTGTTCCATTCGCGGTATGCGATCATGGTGTCGCGCAACGATCAGGTCACGCATCTGATGGTGCCGAGCATCGTGTTCGATGCGGTGGCAACGGGCGCCGTTGTGCGGTTCGATCCCAAGACGCGGTCCGCGACGATCACCTCCTTCGAAGAGGCGAACGGAACGTACAATCCGATTGCGGGCCAGGTCACGAATTGGCTCGATCTCTACGGAGCCATGATCATCGGCCGGTCGATCACGTATCCGACTCCGGATCCGCAAGCGCAGGCGCTCGCGCGGTACACGACGTTTTCGTTCAGCACCTCGAACAGCGGCTGGACGGCGACGGCTTCCTTGACCCCGATCGATGTGACCAATGCCCGGTACGATCGTCCCGGTTCCCTGACCGTGGATGCCGCGGACTTCCGCGTTCTTGGGCCGGTTCCGGCCGACTTTCCCGGAACGAGACCGCCGATTTACGGAACTCCGGAGCCGCAGCAATAGGCGATGTCAACAGCTGGTGCGGAAGCCTACGCGCGTTCCTTGGTCATCGACGTCGATGCATATCCGGATCGTGTCAAGGTCCTCGATTTGCTCGCCCAGGCGTATGAAGTGCCCTCTTGGGCTCCGAATCCAATGGATGGCGATCTTATTCAAACTCAATGGCAGTCCGATTCCGGTCGCTCCGTCTTGCCCTGGTGGAACAGAATAAACTATTGCTTGACGATCTGGAGGTTGCAGGCTCTGCAATCGATGGGTGCATTTTCGAACATTCGCCTCGAAGGTAAGATGCAAGTACGCCTACCGACGGGAGTTCGTCGGCAGCTGCTCCGCTACTATGCCGCGGTGCAGCGCTTTCGGTCGGGGCCAGGACCGTCGCCGTGGTTGCTGCAGGCGCTTTTCTGGGTCGTGCATTCGCATACGGTCATCGATGCGACGCGAGCCGCCAAGAAGTTGCAGAGTTCGTTGCGCGACGGTGAACGGCAGTTCGCGCTCGGCTGGGGTCGGATCATGGTTCGGGTCCTCGCCGAAGCCAATTTCTCCACGGCGCAGGCCGCCGTCGGCCCGATCAACCAACAGTGCCTTCCTCAGCGGGTGTGCAACGCATCGGATATCGATCCGGCTAGCCCGAGCGATCTCCCGCCCGCGCAACGCGAGACCGTACTTGCCATCGCGCGACTGTACCGTGCCCGCGACTGGAGCTTCCTCTATCTGCCGCTTCTCGAAATCGGTGCGGTTATTTTAAACTGCATCATGAGGGTCGAGCAGCAGTTCGAGTCGGGGTGCTCTTCGATCAAGAATGGGGGTGTTCCGTGAGCGTGCGTTCCGGCGACGGCCGCCGCGGCGGAGCGGCGAAATGAGGGTTGAAGCCTTTGTGCGCGCCTTGGAGCCGCGCCTCTATCATGCGTGTCAATTGCGGGATCTCGAGTTGTACGCCCGACTTGGACATGTTGCATCGCGTCGGGAGATGTTCGATCTCGAAGACACGGAGCAATACACTCCATTCGAATCGGACGAGTTTGACGTTGAAAACGATCACGATCGGAGCGTCTTCGGGAACCTTTCCGACGGCGGGAATGCCTACAACAATGGGCGAGGCATGCCGAACGCGTACGGACCGATAACGCTTGAGTTCAGGGCGGGTGCGGTGGCGCGTTCCGGGGCGACCGAAATCCACGTACGCGAATACGGCGTCTTCACTCGCAACGTCGACGGCGCTCAAGCCATAACGACCCCGGCTGCACTGCATGGGCTCTACGTAGCGAGCGACGGATTCGGAAAAGGCGAGTTTGAGATAACGGACGGGACCTTGCGCATGGAGGACGCACTTCGCGTGACGGTTGCTCCGCTCGTAGCCGGCGGACGCCGATTGATCGATGTCGTGGGCGACGTGCTTCGGGACGTCGTCGACTGTGAGATAGTCGAGCGCGCCGGTCGGTTCTATCGATCGGATCACTACGCGCGTTTGATCGATTGGGCCGCGCAAGTTCGACTACACGGCGGCGACGCAGCAAGGCTGCCGGATGGATTTGCCGACTGGTATGGCGCGATCAATGTAGCCGAGCCCACACGCGGAAACAACCTTCGGCGGTTCGCGAACTATATGGAGCACGGCACTCTTTCGCGCCTGCGAAACGAGGCCGGGCACCTAACCGCGGCGCCGGAAGAGGTCGATCACGATCCGGACGTCGAGTCTGAAAATGAATGTTACGACCGGTACGACGTCACGTCATACGCTGAATTGTCCGTCTCTGAACTTAAGGAGCGCGACGAGTACGTCGCGCAGATCAGGCAGGCTCGAGCGATGGCGATCAGTTCCGGACACCGATACGGTGCCCTGCTCGAAGATGGCGCACCGGCCGACGCGCTGGAGGATGCTCGAAATCAGGCGCAGTTGGACTACGACACGCTTGTGGACACGGTGAACGAGGCGAACGATTGGATCGACGGAATTCGGGAACGAATTGATTGGTCCATCGACGAAGTGAGCCACATGTCGGCTTCCGCCCACGATTCGATCGTGGTCGACGAACTGCAGGGTTGGAAGGATTCGCTTGAGTCGATCGCATTTGCGCCGCACGTGCGATTCGATGAGGAGTTCGATCGTCGACGCTATGATCTTGAGATCGATGTCTCACCCTTGCGCGAGATGCAGACGGAGATC